>NZ_JBXWOF010000004.1:0-396332 GCF_059610745.1 Ruegeria sp. CDSC042 | reverse complement strand
TCGACAACGCATACGGAGACCGAAACCTCATCTGCACATGCCCACCAATGGACGCTTACGAAGAAGCCGCAGAGTAAACAGACGACAACCAGATCAGCCCCCGCTCTGGCCAGGGGCTGATCCATCCCGGGCCATATGCCTTTGCCTGTGGCCCAGGCTTTTCAGCGGGGGAGACATGAAGCATTGCATCTTCGAAAATGACCAAGCCTATCTGGCTGAGCCAACCTCTGCTGCGTTCGTGCGAACCCACAACATCGATGTGATCGTGCGCGATAGTAGTGCATTTGCCTCGGCCGAGATGATCAGGGAATTTTATCATGCCCTGAGCGACCTGACCGGCGACCATTCCTATGTCGTTAATCTGCGTTTGGCTGGTGCGGGGTCCGTAGGAGGACCGCAGTACTGGACCGGAAGAGCGGCTGTTTTCTGGGGCGATTTTTCGGATTGTTGGACGTTGTCCGACGCCGAAAGAACATGGGTCTCACAAGTTCTGAACCTTTCGCCACGGACCGTTCTTGTCGGTGGTGCCGTGCTTGTGCTGGCCCAGATTAGATTGTCGGAAAAAACAGTCGCGGCCATTCACCCCAACTTCGATGCAGCAGCGCGTGAGGCAGGTTTGACCAACTGTGGTACAGGCACATATCTGGCGGCGCGCGGGCGCACGCATAGCGCGACGACACGTCTGAGTACGCTGCGTTTGTTGGCGGATTTTGTTTCGTTGGACCATGGTGAGAATATGGCAGATAACCTACGCGGGTTTATCGGCCTGTCCGAACCCAAGCGGGACTGCGAAAGCCAGCTTGCCAATCGCTTGATCCATCGTGCGGGCGGGGATCACCTGGTTATGTCAGCGGTTGAGGCAATGCTGAATCATGTCGAAGAGCCACTCAGGATCACGGATCTTTCGAACATGGTCGGCACTTCAACCCGGCAGCTTCAGAGACGGTTTCTGAACAAGACGGGGGCAAAGCTTTTGGCCACATACCGAGAATTGCGTTTGGAACGTGCGCATAGCCTGCTGCGGTTTACGGATTTGCCACAAATCGAGATTGCCACCGCCACCGGGTTTTCGTCTACAACGTCACTGAAACGTGCTTTTCGAGACCAGTACAAGACGATGCCGGAAGATATCCGCAGCCTCCGCTTTTCCGGTGGAATGGCGGATCGGGGGCTGGTGAACTGACAGCTCGTGCAGTGTGCCGATTAGGGCGCACGCATTTGAAATCTAAATCCGCTGTGGTTGGCGAATCGAAAAAAGCCTGATCAGACCGAATGCAGGGCAGACCGATATTCGGGCTCAGTATGATCCTTTAAGTCTTTGAAACGCGGATTTCTGCATCCGGATTCTGATTCTGTTCTGCAACATTCTCGTGATTGCTGCAATTCCGTCCCTTTTCTGCCGGAATCGTCACTGATAAACCCTTGGCCATCGGGCAGTGATTTGTTGAGGGGTACGGGCGGTAAAATGAATACCGGGGTAAACGGTCGTGTTGCCATTTCATGGTCGCAGACAGAGATTGATGGGCTAGAGGCGGCGCCTCTGGCATTTTTAAATGTAGGGTCGGCATGGTCCTGGCGCGGTCAGGCATCGATGCTGGCAGGCAGCGCTGAAGTTGTCGGGCGTAAAAACGCATTTGCATCAGGTACAATCGGGCGCGTTATTCCTGCCACGACTTTTTCGGATAATGTCGTCGGAACGCTCGAGCTTATGAACGGGGCGCAACGGTTTTCAGCGTTACTGGTCGTTTCCGATGATGATGAAAGCCCGTCGCTGGTGTTTGAAAGCGGCTGTCCTTCACGCGATCAGGAATTCTGGATCAGCGCATATACTCAGATCAAGCATCAGAGTGGTGAAGTTGCAGAGCAGGACGGAACTGTCGTCGCGTTTCATCGTAAGGCCACTCAGTTCCAGTACACTGGTGTCGCGAACCTACGCGCAACTGTAAACGGTGCCACTTTAGCGGAGTAAATCCCGTTAGTGGTGCCGTCTTTGAATCAAATTTCAGAAAGTTTCGGTTCCTTCCGTTCGGCATGTTGACTCTGCCAGCGCTACGGATATAAGCGCGGCTTCATTGGTGTTGGTGGCCCCCGCAAGGGGAGGCCTGTCATGAGGGAAACCTCAAGAGGACAACGCCCTTCATAGTGGCCTATCAGGGCCTCGACCTTAAGAAGGAGATCAGCCGTGACCAAACGCACGTCTGCCAAGTACAAAATCGACCGCCGGATGGGCGAAAACATCTGGGGTCGTCCGAAATCCCCGGTCAACCGTCGTGAATACGGCCCTGGTCAGCACGGTCAGCGCCGGAAAGGCAAACTGTCTGACTTCGGTCTGCAGCTGCGTGCCAAGCAGAAGCTGAAGGGCTACTATGGCGACCTGACCGAAAAGCAGTTCCGCCGCATCTATGCCGAAGCTGTTCGTGTCAACGGCGATACCGGTGAAAACCTGATTGGTCTGCTGGAACGCCGTCTGGACGCCGTTGTCTATCGCGCCAAATTCGTCGCGACCGTGTTCGCCGCGCGTCAGTTCGTGAACCACGGCCACGTCACAGTGAACGGCAAGCGGGTCAACATCCCCAGCTACCGTGTCAAAGAAGGCGACGTCATCGAAGTACGTGACAAGTCCAAGCAACTGGCCGTTGTTCTTGAAGCTGCTGCTCTGGCCGAGCGTGATGTTCCTGATTACATCGACGCCGACCACTCGAAAATGACCGCGACTTTCGTGCGCGCACCGGGTCTGGGCGATGTGCCTTACCCTGTCATGATGGAACCGAACCTGGTTGTCGAATTCTACGCGAAGAACTAATCTTCGCCGAAATCGAGATTCGAAAGGCCGCGCGGTTGCGCGGCCTTTTTCGTTTTAGGGGACTCTGCCCCCAATCACGACCAGCCGCGATGCCCCCCGAGAAATTTTTTTGGCCAAATAAAGAGCAGATCAGATTGGCAAGGGTCGTCCTTCTGCAATTGCCTCCATCGCGAAATATGAGGTTACGCTGTCCAGCTCGACTTTTTCGATGAGGCGTTGATAGACCTTGTCGTACGAAGCCATATCCTGCGTAACAACCTTGAGCTGATAGTCGTAGTCGCCGCCAATGCGGTGAAAGTCCACGACCTCTGGTATCGTCAGAACATGCCTGCGAAAGGCCTGTAACCACTCGGCCGAGTGGTGCCGCGTACGCAGCATGACGAAGACTACAAGGCTTAGCCCTAGTTTTTCGCGCGCGATTTGCGCCGTCGATCCGATGATGACGCCCTGATCATTCAGGGCCTTCAGCCGACGCCAGCAGGCGTTTTGCGATAGCCCGATGCGGTCGGCCAATTCTCGTTGGGACAGCGTAGCGTCGGTTTGCAATTCACGCAGCAGGCGGTGGTCAATATGATCTAGATTTTTTGACATTTCAAATCATATGACACATGATTTATGAAAACCATCTAAAAATACGCATTATATACACAACACATATCAATCATATTTGTTGGGAAACTTCGGAGTCCATATAATGACACTTTCCCAATTTCGTTCTGACATTGAAGCTGCTGTTCGTAGCGACACGTTGCGCGATGGCTTAATCGGCGAGAATGTTATGATCCCGGGGCTGCTGGGGGACATACCTTTGGTTTACGCGGATTATGTTGCGTCGGGCCGCGCATTGAAGCAGGTCGAGGATTTTGTGGCCGCTCATGTGTTGCCGTTTTATGCCAACAGCCACACCGAGGCGTCTTATTGCGGGGCCTACATGACCCGACTGCGCCGCGAGGCCCGTGCGGAAATCTCCCGGATTGTTGGCGCCGGGGAAAATGATGCGGTGATCTTTACGGGATCGGGCGCTACAGCGGGTCTCAACCGGCTGGTCAACCTGTTGGGGATCGAGGCTGCTGCGCGACCAGTGGTTTTGATCGGCCCATATGAGCACCATTCGAACATCCTGCCGTGGCGGGAAAGCAAAGCGCTGGTGATTGAAATCCCCGAAGCACCCGAAGGGGGTGTCGATCTGTCGGCTTTAGAGCGTGCCTTGGCGGAAAACGCGGATGCGGATCTGATCGTCGGATCATTTTCGGCCGCTTCGAATGTGACGGGCATAATCACTGATCCCGACCCGGTTACGCGGCTGCTTAAGGCTAATGGTGCTGTAGCGGTTTGGGATTATGCGGGCGGTGGGCCTTATCTGCCAATGAGAATGGGCCCTGCGGATGCGCGCAAGGATGCGATCGTGGTCTCTCCTCATAAATTTGCCGGTGGACCCGGCGCGTCTGGTGTATTGATCGTCAATCAAAACGTTGTGCAGCGCACATGCCCCAGCTGGCCCGGTGGTGGCACTGTGAGTTTCGTGTCCCCTTGGGGGCATGACTACAGCGCCGATCTTGCAACGCGCGAAGAGGCGGGAACGCCGAATGTCATAGGCGACATCCGTGCCGCGTTGGCTTTCATGGTCAAAGATGCGGTTGGCGCAGACGAAATCGCAAGGCGCGAGGCGCTCTACAACCAGATGGCAATGGAAGGGTGGGGAGATAACCCAGGTCTGACCTTGTTGGGCGCGCACAATCCACATCGGTTGCCGATTTTTTCCTTTCTTGTTCATGACAGTAAAGGTCAGCCGGTGCACCAGCAGTTATTCACCCGGATGCTGAGTGATGTTTATGGCATTCAAGCGCGGGGCGGGTGTGCTTGTGCCGGGCCCTATGCCCATCGGTTGCTGGGTATTGATCGTGCAGCCTCGGAGCAGTTGCATGCGGCGCTTGGTGCTGGTGAAGAGTTGAAAAAACCCGGTTGGGTGCGTCTGAACTTTTCATATCTGATGTCGCAAGAGACTGTCCGCTTCATCATCGACAGCGTCAATGACCTTTCCCGGCGGACCGAAGAATTTACCCCCTTTTACGACGCCGACCCGGCGACAGCCCGCTTCAAGGCGGCATAAGGGAATTGCCGCTTTTCTCAACGCTTTGAGACGGGTATGAGGGGCTTCTAAATACGGAGCCTCTTATGACCCAGATCACCCCTCAACCCGGCATTATGGACATCGCGCTTTATCAGGGCGGCCAGTCGAAGGTGGCGGGGGTCGACCATGTGATCAAGTTGAGCTCGAACGAAAACCCCTTTGGCCCCAGCCCCAAAGCGATCGAGGCAGTACGGGACAGTGCGGCCACCCTGAACCGGTATCCCAGTACAGATCACGCCAGTCTGCGTAAGGCCATTGGCGAACGCCACGGGCTGGACCCAGCGCGCATTATTTGCGGCGTGGGCAGTGACGAGGTGCTGCAATTCGTGGCACAGGCTTATGCCGGTCCGGGGGATGAGGTCATCTATACCGAACACGGATTTTCGATGTACCCGATCATCGCTCGGATGGCGGGGGCAACTCCGGTGATGGTGTCTGAAACCGATCGTCACGTGGATGTGGACAACATTCTTGCCGCTGTGACTGACCAGACCCGGATCGTGTTCGTGACCAATCCGGGCAATCCGACATCGACCATGATCCCCGAGGCTGATCTTATCCGACTGGCCGAAAGCTTGCCGCAGACCTGTCTGATGGTGATTGATGGCGCCTATGCCGAGTTTGTCGAAGGGTTCGACGGAGGCCGCGCTCTGGTGGATCGGTTCGAGAATGTGATCATGACGCGGACCTTTTCCAAGATCTATGGACTGGGCGGGATGCGGGTCGGTTGGGGCTATGCGGCGCAAGAGTTCATTGATGTGCTGAACCGGGTACGCCAGCCCTTTAACCTGTCGCTGACTGCGTTGGCCGCTGCCGAAGCCGCCATAAAGGACGAAGAGTACCTGACCTTTTGCCACAGCGAAAATGCACGCTTGCGGGTTTGGCTTTCGGCCCAGTTGTCCAAAATCGGCGTATCTTCGGATGCGTCCAGCACCAATTTTATTCTCGCCCGCTTTAAGGATCAGGCCGAGGCCGAAGCGTGCGACGATTACCTCAAGACACAGGGTTTGATCGTGCGCCGCGTGGCGGGATATAACCTGCCAAATGCTCTTCGGATCACGGTTGGGGACGAGGAGGCTTGTCGCCGTGTCGTTGCGGCCATAACCGCTTTCAAAGGGGGCGCCGCATGAGCCAGGTATATGACCGCGTTGCGCTGATCGGGTTGGGCCTGATCGCATCGTCGATGTTCTGGGCGATTAAACGTGCTGGATTGGCCGCCGAAGTAACCGGCTATGCCCGGTCCGAGGCCACGCGCGACACCGCGCGCAAGATTGGCCTATGCGACCGGATCTGCGACACCGCGCAAGAGGCCGTCGAGGGCGCAGACCTTGTGGTTCTATGCGTGCCGGTCGGAGCGATGGGCGCGGTAGCGCAGGAGATTGCGCCTGCCCTGAAGTCGGGCGCGACCGTTTCGGACGTGGGTTCGGTCAAGCGACACGTCATTCAGGATGTCTCACCTCACATCCCGCAGGATGTTCATTTCATTCCTGCGCATCCGCTGGCCGGGACCGAGCATTCCGGCCCTGAATCCGGATTTGCCGAGCTGTTCGATAATCGGTGGTGCCTATTGGTGCCGGTAGAGGACTCGGACCCGGAGGCCGTTGCGCGACTACGCTCATTGTGGACGGGTTTGGGTTCGAATGTTGATGAGATGGATGCCGATCACCATGATCTGGTTCTTGCAGTGACATCCCATGCGCCACACCTTATCGCCTATACGATGGTCGGCGTAGCGGATGATCTGCGCCGTGTGACCGATAGCGAGGTCATCAAATACTCGGCCGCGGGCTTTCGGGATTTCACCCGGATCGCGGCCTCGGACCCGACCATGTGGCGCGATGTGTTTCTGACCAACAAGGATGCGACGCTAGAGATATTGGGGCGTTTCACTGAAGAACTGTTTGCGCTGCAGCGGGCCATTCGTACAGGTGACGGCGATCAGCTGTTCGATTATTTCACGCGCACACGTGCGATCCGGCGCGGGATCATTGATGCCGGGCAGGATACGGACGCGCCGGATTTTGGTCGCGGGAATACCAACCCATGAGGCGCGGCTGGAGCGGTCTGTCGATTGGGTGGTTGGTACTTGGTGCCACAATGGGGAATGCAACGCCATCTGAACACCGGTTGACCCCCGATGACCAACCGGTTCTGGCCTTTGCCGCTCCGGTCGGGATGCAGCCAGAGTTGCAGCCGAATACGCTGGTACAGCAGGTGCTGTTCAAAAAGCGTAAGCTGCGCAAAACATCGGTCTGCGGGAATATCGAAATTCAGGGCAAGCCGGTGGGTAGTGTTCCCGGCAAGATCAAAGCCTGCGGGATCAAAGAAGCGGTACAGATCACCTCAGTTTCTGGTGTGGCGCTTAGCCGTCCGTCCACCATGGATTGCGGCACAGCAATTGCGCTGAACCAATGGGTCGAGAAAAGCGTGAAGCCCACCTTCAAAAGGCGCGGTCCCGTTGTCGAACTGCAGGTCGCGGCCCACTACGCATGCCGAACGCGCAACAACCGCAAGGGTGCGCGGATATCGGAACACGGTAAGGGCCGGGCCATAGACATATCAGGTTTCAAGATGGCGAATGGCGAGGTTGTGACCGTTCTGAACGGTTGGCGCAAGAACCCGTCAAAGAAGCAACTGACCAAGATCTGGCGCGCCGCCTGCGGGCCGTTCGGAACGGTACTTGGCCCGAATGCGGACCGGTATCACCGGGATCATTTTCACTTGGACACAGCCCGGTATCGCCGTGGCCCGTACTGCCGTTAACGCAGGATCAACCGCGGGGCCGGACCAAGGGGTAGCGGGCCAAGCGCCACATAGCCCTCACGGAAGTTCAACTGCAGATCCAGCGCATCGGGATTGCCTCCCAGACCGGCCATGAATTTCAGCGCACGCGTTACCGGATCAACGGCCTGATCGGGCAGAGCCCCAGCGGCGTTGGCCATGGCGATCATCTCGCGCCAGTTTTCGGCCTTGATCGAGATCTCGCCTGTTGGGATGCCCTGATCGTCCACATCCAGCTCTCCGGCTGCAAACAAGCGTAGTGCACCCCATTTCATCTCGGCCAGACGCAGGGCGATCCGGGTGGGCTGAGGCCGGCTTTGCTCCAACGCGGATCGGTCCCAGGGTTTGTCAAAGGTGGCGACCATGTCCAATTCCAGCGCATCGAATGTCTGGGGCAGTGTGGTGGCGGAATGCATCATGGCGCGCAGATCATCGCCGGGGGAAAAGCCGTCGATCCGTGCGCTGATCGCATAGGCTTGAGGATTTTCGGTTTGCTCCATCACCAGACCAAGCGTGGTTCCCGCTGCTAGCAAATCAGCATCATTGGCAACGGACCATGGTCCGGCAGTCAGAGACATTTTCTCTAGCATCAGCGCGACACCAGGTTGCAACTGCAGCTCGGCCTGCAGGTCAGCTGCAACGATGGTCGACGTTTGATCGAAATAGGACAGCAGCTGCGGCGTTTCCGCGAAACGCAGAACTTGCCGACCCGGCCAGATCGCGGGGCTTTGGAATTCGATCCAGTCGGCGCTCCAGGCGGTGCCGTTGACCGGGTCGGCCAGTGCGGGGCTGTTCAGTCGGGTGACGTGGTTGAACGGATAGCCTGCTGTGGCTACGTCCGAAAAATCGGCCAGCCAGCCTCTTTCTTGTTGGTTGTCGAACCATGTTGTGATCGCGTTGCGCAATCCATATCCGGCGACGAACCAATAGGCGCTCCAGATCGCAGTGATGAAAATGACTACTCGTATTAGCCCGCGCATTGCTAATGGCCCTTTTTCCCGCCTTGAAATTGATGTTTATAGGCGCAAACGGGCAAGGACCAGTGCTATGACGATGTGGGTTTTCGGATATGGGTCGCTGCTGTGGAATCCCGGCTTTCCCGTGTCCCGCAGCGAACGCGCAACCCTGAATGGATATGCGCGGTCTTTCTGCATGAGTTCGATTCATCACCGCGGAACCGAAGAGAAACCCGGCCTTGTTCTGGCGTTGGATGAACAGCAAGACACCCTGTGCAAAGGTCTGGCCCTCGCCGTCGAAGCAGGCCACGAAGAGCGTACCTTGCATGAACTGCGCGAGCGCGAGCTGATCTCGTCGGCCTATGTCGAAAAGATGCTGGATGTGCATTTGGAAACGGACGAGGTCGTAACGGCAGTCACCTATGTTATCGACGCAGATCACGTGCAGTATTGCGGGGGCATGCCGTTGGAAGACCAGGCGCAGATCATTGCCCATGCTGTTGGCGGGCGTGGTCCAAATACCGAATACCTTTATAACACTGCTGAACATCTGACCGAGATTGGTCTGCGTGATCCCGATCTTGAGTGGTTAGCGCAACGGGTGCGAAGCATTACCTCATAAACCCTTGGCGTCACCGGCAGATTTTCGGTAGATTCGCGTCAGAGCAGAAAAGAACCGGGAAAAACGCGCATGGCGCAGGCACAACAGGGCGCGAGACCGCATTTCTCGCAACCCATTCGTCAGATCGTAACGATGCTTGTGGCGATCGGCTTGGCTGGTATGGGCATCTTCATGGCGCTGCCTTACGTTTTGCCGGTTTTCTATGCAAACCCGTATCTGAACGGTTTTATCCTTCTGGTATTTTTCGTCGGCGTAATTGCCTGTTTTTATCAGGTGACACAGTTGATCGGTTCGGTGCGCTGGATCGAGTCCTTCGTTGGTGGCGTTGTTCATGAGGACGCGCGCACGCCTCAGCTTTTGGCACCGCTGGCGTCGCTGCTGCGGGACCGGGGTGCGCGGTCGCAGATCAGTTCCAGTTCGACCCGGTCTATTTTGGATTCGGTGGCCGAAAGGGTCGAGGAAGAGCGTGAGATCACGCGTTATATCACCAATGTTCTGATCTATCTTGGGCTTTTGGGAACGTTTTTTGGTTTGGCCACGACGGTCCCCGCTATTGTCGACACGATCCGCAGTCTCAATCCGCAGGATGGCGAAGAAGGGCTGGCGGTGTTCAATCGCCTGATGGTTGGCCTTGAAACCCAACTGCAGGGAATGGGCGTGGCCTTTGGGTCTTCGTTGCTGGGCCTTGCCGGATCGCTGATTGTGGGGTTGCTGGAACTGTTCGCGGGCCACGGGCAGAACCGGTTTTATCGAGAGCTCGAAGAATGGTTGTCCTCGATCACCCGTGTCGGCTTTGCAGCAGGCGATGACGGCAGCAGCACCGAACTGGCGGTTCTGACACCGGTTCTGGATGCAATGTCCGAACAGATGAACGCCCTGCAGGACTTGTTTTCGGCGCAGGAAACCGACCGGGCCGAGCTGTCGGGCAAGCTGGGGCATCTTGTCGGCGCAATCGGAGATATGAACCAGCGTCAGTCTGAGACCGAGAATGTCACCGCTGCGCTGGAACGTGTCGCACTGGGGCAGGACGCTCTGCTGGATCATCTGCGGGAACAGGGGACCAGCGAAGGAATAGACGCAGAAAGCCGCATGCGCCTGCGCTCGATGGATGTTCAGTTGCTGCGTATCCTCGAAGAAATTTCTGCAGGCCGCCAAGAAAGCATGAGCGAGCTGCGCAAGGACATCGAACTGTTGGTCAAAGCTCTTACATTGCCCAGAGGCGCCGTTCGAACCGCTCCGGAAGGAGAGTAATCCATGGCTCTGTCCCGTCGCACAGGTCAGCGGTTTCAGGGGTCGGTCTGGCCGGGTTTCGTGGATGCGATGACCGGGCTGTTGATGGTTCTGACCTTTGTGTTGACCATCTTCATGGTGGTGCAATTCGTGCTGCGCGAGACGATTTCGGGGCAAGAGGATGAACTGACCGCTCTGTCCGGCGAAGTGGCGGCCCTTGCCGGTGCGCTTGGGTTGGAAGAACGGGAAAACAGCCGCCTTCAGGCCCGGTTAGGGGCGCTGAATGCGACCCTGACGCAGGCCGAGGAAGATCTGGCGCAGGCAGAAACCAGGATCACGTCATTCGAAGCACAGGTCGCATCTTTGTTGGCCGATCAGGAGCGGTCGCTGGGGGTTATCGCCTCACTGGAATCTGAGCGTTCGGAATTGCTGAATGAACAAGAGGCCCTGAACCTGGCCCTTGCCCAAAGCCGTGCCGAGGTCGATGCCCAGGCCGAGGCCGCCCGGCTTGATGCTGCCCGCCGCGAAGCGCTTGAAGCGTTGGTGGCGGATCTGGAACAAAATGAGGCCGCGCAGGCCGCATTGGTCACCGAGCTTGAAGGCCAGCTTGACGCCGAAGAGGCCGCGCGCCTGGCCGAAGCTGCGGCGGCCGAAAACCTGCGCAATCGTCTGCAGGACGCGGATGCGGAACTGACCGCTATGACGCTGGCTCTGGAAGCGCAACGCAAGCAAGCCGAAGAAACCCTGACCCTGTTGGCCGCTGCGCAAGCTGCTAAGGCCGAGCTGGAGCGGCAATTTGGTGAACTTGATAGTCAGGAGTTGCAGGCCCAGCTGCAAGCGGCATTGGCCGCCCAGACCGAGGCCCTGTCAGCGGAACAGATACAGCGCACATTGGCCGAAGAACGCGCAGCCTTGCTGGCCGTTGCGCGTGAGGCAATCTCTGCCGAGAAAGCCGTTTCAGCCAAGGCGCAGCGTCAGACTGCCTTGCTGAACCAGCAGATGGCAGCCCTGCGCGAGCAGCTGGGTGGATTGCAGGCCCTGCTGGACGATTACGAAGACCGCAACGCCGCCGCAGATATTCGTATTCAAACATTGGGTCAGGATCTGAACGCCGCACTCGCCCGCGCCGCCTCGGAAGAGCGTCGTCGTCGTCTGTTAGAAGAGGCCGAGCGCGCCCGGCTTGAGGCCGAGGCCGAGGCTCTTTCGGGTCAGAACCAAGAACTTACGGCGCAGGCCGAGGATCTTCAGCGATATCGCTCGGAATTCTTCGGTCGGTTGCGCGATGTGCTGGGTAATCAGGAAGGCGTTCGGATCGAAGGCGATCGGTTTGTGTTCTCGTCCGAAGTACTGTTCGATACAGGATCAGCAGTGCTGTCGTCCAAGGGTCAGCTTGAGATCGCCAAGGTGGCCAATATACTGCGCAGTGTCGCGGCTGAAATTCCCGAAGGCCTGAACTGGGTTATTCGCGTGGATGGCCATACCGACAATGTCCCGCTGGCCGGAACTGGCCGCTATCGGGACAACTGGGAGCTTAGCCAGGGACGCGCCTTGTCGGTTGTCCGTTATATGGTCGATGCGCTGGGTATTCCACCGCAGCGTCTGGCGGCCAATGGCTTTGGTGAATTCCAACCCTTCAACCCCGCAAACACCCCAGAAGCGCGCGCTCAGAATCGCCGGATCGAATTGAAGCTGACCGAGCGCTGATTGCAGCAAGGAAGGCCCATTGTCAGAGTTGGGTGGTTTTCCGGGCGCCCCTGAGATTTTCTTTTGAGACAGGAGACTCAGCTCGGGCAAGAAAAAAGCCCGGCGTAGAAGCCGGGCTTTGATTTGATGCGCTGCTTTTAATCTGCAGTCAGAAGCGGGGGTTTGTCGCCAGGGATGCGCGGTTGATCGGGGCCAAAAATGTCCAGATCCAGCTCTCCCTTCTTGACCGAGACGCGAACGACACCGCCCTTGGCCAGCTTGCCGAACAGCAGCTCCTCGGCCAGAGGTTTCTTGATGTGTTCCTGAATGACGCGTCCCAATGGGCGTGCGCCCATCTTGTCGTCATAGCCTTTGTCGGCCAGCCATTCGGCGGCTTTTGGCGTCAGGTCGATGGTCACATTGCGGTCCAGTAGCTGTGCTTCAAGCTGCAGCACGAACTTCTCGACCACCTGCAGGATGACCTCTTTCGGCAGCGGCGCGAAGGAAATGACAGCATCCAGACGGTTGCGGAATTCCGGCGTGAACATACGTTCGATCGCGGCGGTATCCTCACCTTCGCGGCGGTCGCGGGCAAAGCCGATGGCCGCCTTTGCCTGTTCTTGCGCCCCAGCATTCGAGGTCATGATCAGCACCACGTTGCGGAAGTTCACCGTGCGACCATTGTGGTCGGTCAGCTCTCCGTGGTCCATCACTTGCAGCAGGATGTTGAACACGTCCGGGTGGGCTTTTTCGATCTCATCCAGCAGCAGAACGCAATGCGGATGCTGGTCGACACCATCAGTCAGCAAACCGCCTTGGTCGAACCCGACATAGCCCGGAGGCGCACCGATCAGGCGGCTGACCGCGTGTTTCTCCATGTATTCCGACATATCAAAACGCAGCAGTTCCACTCCCAGCGTATCCGCCAGCTGTTTCGCGACTTCGGTCTTTCCCACACCGGTTGGGCCAGCAAACAGATAGTTGCCGATGGGCTTTTCCGGCTCGCGCAGACCGGCGCGCGCCAGTTTGATGGCGCTGGAGAGCGCCTCAATCGCCACGTCTTGTCCGAAGACCACCCGTTTGAGCGACTTTTCAAGGTCTTTCAGAACCTCGGCATCGTCCTTGGTGACGTTCTTGGGTGGAATCCGGGCGATCTTGGCAACAACGGCCTCAATCTCTTTGACACCGATGGTCTTGCGGCGCTTGCTTTCAGCAACCAGATGCTGGGCTGCACCGGCTTCGTCAATCACGTCGATCGCCTTGTCGGGCAGCTTGCGGTCATTGATGTAGCGTGCTGACAACTCGACCGCGGTTTTAATCGCGTCGGCTGTATATTTGATCTCGTGATGCTTTTCGAAATAGGGCTTCAGACCGCGCAGGATTTTCACGCTGTCTTCAACCGAAGGCTCATTCACATCGATTTTCTGGAACCTGCGGCTCAGCGCGCGATCCTTTTCGAAATGCTGGCGAAACTCTTTGTAGGTGGTCGAACCCATAGTGCGCAGTTTTCCACCCTGCAGGGCCGGTTTCAGCAGGTTCGAGGCATCCATTGCCCCGCCCGAGGTGGCACCGGCACCGATGACGGTGTGGATTTCATCAATGAACAGAACCGCGTCTGGGTGATCCTCAAGCTCGGTCACGACCGCTTTCAGGCGTTCTTCGAAATCACCGCGATAGCGGGTGCCCGCCAGCAATGCACCCATATCCAGCGAATAGATGGTGGTTTCTGACAGGACATCGGGGGCCTCGCCAGAAATGATCTTAAATGCCAGTCCCTCTGCGATTGCGGTTTTGCCAACGCCCGGATCACCGACTAGAAGCGGGTTGTTCTTGCGCCGGCGGCATAACACCTGAATGCAGCGCTCAACCTCATCAGCACGACCGATCAGCGGGTCGATATCGCCCGCGCGCGATTTCGCGTTCAGGTCGATGCAGTATTTCCCCAGCGCGCTTTCTTTTTGCTCGCCATCGGCAGTGCTGGCCGGAGATTCCTCTTCCGCCTGATCCGCGCCCGATACCGAACGGCTTTCGCCGTAGGCCGGGTCCTTGGCCACACCATGGGCGATGAAATTCACCGCATCGTACCGGGTCATATCCTGTTCCTGCAGGAAATAGGCTGCGTTGCTTTCGCGTTCGGCAAAGATTGCGACCAGAACATTCGCCCCGGTCACTTCGGTCCGGCCCGAACTTTGAACATGGATCGCAGCGCGCTGGATCACACGTTGGAAAGCGGCTGTCGGTACAGCCTCGGACCCGTCAATATCGGTGACAAGGTTCGAAAGGTCTTCGTCGATGAATTCCACCAGAGTGCTGCGCAACTCGTCAAGATCGACGCTGCAGGCTTTCATCACGCGGATCGCATCGGGCTCTTCCAACAATGCCAGAAGCAGATGCTCCAGCGTTGCGAATTCATGTCGCCGTTCATTCGCAGCCGCCAGGGCCGCGTGGATGGCTTGTTCTAGTGTGCTCGAGAATGAAGGCACGCGGGTGCTCCTCTGTCTTGGGTCAGAAGGGGGCGGGCTGAAGGCCGGATCCCCATCCCAACCATGTCCTCATACTATTAGAGTTTGGTTGATCAGAGCCCGGCTTCAAGGGTTTTCTTGCTCTTGACAGTCACATTTGTTGTGACCGTGGCTGTGAAGTAGGTGAAATAGGTATCAAAACCGATCTTTTCTAGCCCTGATTTCAGCAAAAATTTTGGCTGGTTCGGCTCCTGCCATACCCAGATGCGCCTGAATCGCCGGGTCAGCAGCGCGCAGGAAGGGGTTAGTGGCCTTTTCCAGCGCCAGAGTGGAGGGAACTGTAGGCTGTTGGGCGGCTCGGGTGCGGTCAATTTCTGCGACGCGTTTCTGCAGCGCAGAATTTCCTGGATCGACGGTGAGAGCGAATTTGGCGTTGGACTGCGTGTACTCGTGCCCTGAACAAACCAGCGTGTCATCCGGCAAGGCGCTCAGTTTACACAGCGATTCCCACATCTGCGGTGCGGTGCCTTCAAACAGGCGTCCACAACCCATTGCCATCAGGCTGTCGGCGGTAAAGACCACCGCGCTTTGCGGCATGTGAAAGGCGATATGACCAAGAGTATGCCCCGAAACGTCCAGAACAAGGACGGGTTCCCCGCCGATTTCAAAACTGTCGCCGTCATTGACCTGTTGATCCAAGGGTGGCAGGCGATGTGCGTCGGCTGCCGCGCCGATCACCGTCGCCGGGTGCTGTTCCAAAATGGCCGGCAACCCGTCGACATGGTCGAAATGGTGATGCGTGAGCAACACATGAGACAAGCCCCAGCCACGTCGTTCCAGTTCTGACAGAATCGGGCCGCTTTCGGGCGCGTCGATTAATACGGTGTTGCCGCTAACCGCGTCATGCGCCAGAAATGCGTAGTTATCGCTGAGACATGGGATGGTGACGATCTCAAGAGGCATGGCCTTTTGCCCTTTCGTTGCTAGACTGCGCTCAGCTAATCCGATTGGCCAGGTGTCCGCAATGCATCTTGATGTGCAGGATCTGAGGAATTTCTACTACCGCAGCACTCTTGGTCGTGCAGCGCAGGCGGCCATTCGTGGGCGAATGATTGATCTGTGGCCCGAGGCCAAAGGTCAAACCGTCGTAGGGTTTGGCTTTGCTGTGCCGTTGTTGCGGCCCTACCTGAAAGATGCGCGTCGCGTCATCGGGCTGATGCCCGGGCCGCAGGGGGTGATGCCCTGGCCTGCGGGAATGCCCAACGTATCTGTTTTGACGGAAGAGACCTTGTGGCCGATTGAAACGGGCCATGTGGACAAGCTGGTGGTGATGCATGGACTTGAAACGTCACAACGTCCCGCCGAATTGCTGGCGGAATGCTGGCGTGTGCTTGGTCCCGGTGGACGGGCGCTTTTTATCGTACCGAACCGTGCGGGGCTGTGGTCACGGACCGATCGAACGCCATTTGGATTCGGGCGCCCTTATTCTGCCTCGCAGTTGGAAAGCCAGCTAAGAGCGCATCACTTTATGACGGATAACTATTGTTCCGCCTTGTATTTGCCTCCGTCCTTCCGTCGGTTCTGGTTGAAATCCGGCAGCCTGATAGAGAAAACTGGCCAGCGCTTGCCGACGATCATGGCAGGCGGCGTTCTGATGGTTGAGGCGACAAAGCAAATCAGACCGCCCAGCGGAACCGTCACCAAAGCGACAGGGCGCCGTCAGATCAAGGCGCTGGATGGCCTGCTCAAGCCAGCCTAGCGCAACGCCGGTACTAGCTTCCATCATAAGGCCGAAACACGCGAAAATGGCTGCAGGAATCGCAAAACCTTGCGGTTTGGTAACATTTTTCACCCTCATCAGCCGTATAAAAGGGTCGCACCCAAGCTAAGTATCTGAAATAGAACGCTTTGTGGATAAGGTGCCCATGGTGATAATATGTTGCTAGCTGGGTTTACCTCTGCTACATCCCCGTTGATTTTGATCCCCGGCCTTATGGACGGGGTTTCTTCACGCCCCCGGGTAGCTGCCGCAACGCGAATTCGGGGCCCAAAATATCGGAAGGGTGGACGTGTCCGAACCAGCTTCGATTTCCACAGGCATCGCCGAGCGCTATGCCACAGCGATTTTTGAGATCGCTAAAGAGAATAAAGACCTCGCAGGTCTGGAAACCGGAATCAACGATCTGGCAGCAGCATTGGGCGACAGTGCCGATCTGCGCGACCTGATCGCCTCGCCTCTGGTTTCGCGCGCTGAACAAGAAGGCGCGATTACAGCGATTGCCGACAAGATGGGTCTGAACGCCATCCTGCGCAACACGCTGGGTCTGATGGCGCAGAAACGCCGTCTGTTCGTTGTGCCGCAACTGGTGCAGGTTCTGCGCGACATGCTGGCCGAAGAGCGTGGCGAAGTGACCGCCGATGTCGCCTCGGCCAAGGCGCTGACTAAGACACAGATGGATAAACTGTCCAAAACGCTGTCCGAGCGTGTGGGCAAGACCGTGACAATAAATGCGACCGTTGATGAAAGCCTCATCGGCGGTCTTGTCGTTAAAGTGGGCTCGAAGATGATCGACAGCTCGATCCGCTCCAAGCTCAACTCCCTACAGAATGCAATGAAAGAGGTCGGATAAATGGGAATCCAAGCTGCAGAGATTTCTGCAATCCTGAAGGACCAGATCAAAAATTTTGGTCAGGAAGCCGAAGTAGCCGAAATCGGTCGCGTGCTGAGCGTCGGTGACGGGATTGCCCGTGTATACGGCCTGGACAATGTGCAAGCCGGTGAGATGGTCGAATTCCCCGGTGGCATCATGGGCATGGCGCTGAACCTGGAAAGCGACAACGTCGGCGTTGTTATCTTTGGTTCTGACCGTGACATCAAAGAAGGTGACACTGTTAAGCGCACCAACTCGATCGTGGACGTGCCAATCGGCAACGGTCTGCTGGGTCGTGTTGTTGACGGCCTGGGCAACCCGCTGGACGGCAAGGGCCCGATCGAATCCACCGAGCGCGGCGTTGCAGACGTCAAAGCGCCGGGCATCATCCCGCGTAAATCGGTTCACGAGCCGATGGCAACCGGCCTGAAATCGGTCGATGCAATGATCCCGATTGGCCGTGGCCAGCGTGAGCTGATCATTGGCGACCGTCAGACCGGTAAAACTGCCGTTGCTCTGGACGCGATCCTGAACCAGAAAGTGTACAACGAAGCAGCGGGCGACGATGAGTCCAAGAAGCTGTACTGCGTTTATGTGGCCATCGGCCAAAAGCGTTCGACCGTTGCTCAGCTGGTGAAGAAACTGGAAGAATCCGGTGCGATTGAATATTCGATCGTTGTGGCCGCAACCGCGTCCGACCCGGCGCCGATGCAGTTCCTGGCACCCTATGCCGCGACCGCGATGGCTGAATTCTTCCGCGACAACGGCCGCCACGCGCTGATCATCTATGATGACCTGTCGAAACAGGCCGTGTCCTATCGTCAGATGTCGCTGCTGCTGCGCCGTCCGCCCGGACGTGAAGCCTATCCTGGCGACGTTTTCTACCTCCACTCCCGCCTGCTGGAGCGTTCGGCGAAGCTGAACGAAGATTTTGGCGCGGGCTCGCTGACGGCTCTGCCGGTTATTGAAACCCAGGGTGGCGACGTTTCGGCGTTTATTCCGACCAACGTGATCTCGATTACCGACGGCCAGATCTTCCTTGAAACTGAACTGTTCTATCAGGGTATCCGTCCTGCCGTGAACACCGGTCTGTCGGTTTCGCGTGTGGGCTCCTCGGCTCAAACCAACTCGATGAAGTCGGTTGCTGGCCCGGTTAAGCTGGAACTGGCTCAGTACCGTGAAATGGCTGCCTTTGCGCAGTTCGGTTCCGACCTTGACGCCGCAACCCAGCAGCTGCTGAACCGTGGTGCGCGTCTGACCGAGCTGATGAAACAGCCGCAGTACTCGCCGCTGACCAACGCTGAAATCGTTTGCGTCATCTTCGCTGGCACCAACGGTTACCTCGACAAGATCGACGTCACCGATGTTGGCCGCTATGAAGCTGGCCTGCTGGCGCATCTGCGTGGCAAGCACGCGGATCTGCTTCAGTGGATCACGGACGAGGACCCCAAGATCAAGGGCGACGCTTCCGACAAGATCAAGGCTGCGCTGGACGAATACGCCGCAACCTTCGCTTAAGGGAGAGGCGGGCACATGCCAAATCTTAAGGATCTAAAAAACAGGATCGAGTCGGTCAAATCGACCCGCAAGATCACCAAGGCCATGCAGATGGTCGCGGCCGCAAAACTGCGCCGCGCCCAGGAATCTGCCGAAGCCTCGCGCCCCTATGCCGCACGGTTCAATGCCGTGATGGCGGGGCTGGCGGCATCGGTCGGGGGCAGCGACAGCGCCCCCAAGCTGCTCCGTGGTACGGGCAGTGATGATGTCCATCTGCTGGTTGTCATGACAGCTGAACGCGGCCTGTGTGGCGGCTTCAACTCGAACATCGCCAAGCTGGCCCGCGCCAAAGCTTACGAGCTGAAGGCAAAAGGCAAGACGGTCAAAATTCTGACCGTTGGCAAAAAAGGTCGTGATGCAATCAAGCGCGACTTTGGCGACCTGTTCGTGGGCCATGTCGATCTGAGCGAGGTCAAGCGTTTGGGCTATTCCAACGCGCAGGACATCGCAAAAGACGTCCTGTCCCGTTTCGACGCGGGTGAGTTCGACGTAGCCACGATCTTCTACTCGAAGTTCGTCAACGTCGTAAGCCAGACCCCGACGGCACAGCAGATCATCCCTGCCTCGTTCGAGGATGTCGAAGGGGACGACAGCGGCGCGGTCTTTGATTACGAGCCCAGCGAAGAGGCCATCCTGGCCGATCTGCTGCCCAAGGCGGTTGCGACTGCGATCTTCTCGGGACTGCTCGAAAACGGGGCCTCGGAACAGGGTGCACGGATGTCCGCGATGGACAACGCGACACGCAACGCGGGTGAGATGATCGACAAGCTGACGATCCAGTTCAACCGTTCGCGTCAGGCCGTGATCACCAACGAGCTGATTGAAATTATTTCCGGCGCCGAAGCGCTGTAGAGACAAACCGGAGACGAAACATGGCGAATGCAAAAGGCAAAGTCACACAGATCATCGGGGCCGTTGTTGACGTGCACTTCGAAGATGAACTGCCTGAAATTTTGAACGCGCTGGACACCACCAACAACGGCAAGAAGCTGGTTTTGGAAGTGGCTCAGCACCTGGGCGAAAACACAGTCCGCACCATCGCGATGGACGCGACAGAAGGTCTTGTACGTGGTGCCGAAGTCACGGACACCGGCGCACCCATCGCGGTTCCGGTCGGCAACGCCACCCTGGGCCGTATCCTGAACGTTGTGGGCGAGCCCATAGACGAAAAAGGTCCCGTGGAAACCACCGAAACGCGCTCCATCCACCAGGACGCGCCGGATTTCGCGGATCAGGCCACTGAATCCGAAGTTCTGGTGACCGGCATCAAGGTTGTTGACCTGCTGGCCCCTTACGCCAAAGGCGGTAAGATCGGCCTGTTCGGCGGCGCCGGTGTTGGCAAAACCGTTCTGATCATGGAACTGATCAACAACATCGCCAAAGTGCACTCTGGCGTGTCCGTGTTTGCGGGCGTTGGTGAGCGGACCCGTGAGGGCAACGACCTGTATCACGAGATGATTGAATCCGGCGTTATCGTTCCCGACAAGCTGGAAGACTCGAAAATCGCGCTGGTTTACGGCCAGATGAACGAGCCTCCGGGAGCCCGTATGCGGATCGCTCTGTCGGGTCTGACCCTGGCGGAACAGTTCCGTGATGCAACCGGTGCCGACGTTCTGTTCTTTGTCGACAACATCTTCCGCTTTACGCAGGCGGGTTCCGAGGTTTCGGCTCTTCTGGGTCGTATTCCTTCGGCGGTGGGCTATCAGCCGACACTGGCGACCGACATGGGCGCGATGCAGGAACGCATCACCTCGACCAAATCCGGGTCGATCACCTCGGTTCAGGCCGTATATGTTCCTGCGGATGACTTGACCGACCCTGCGCCGGCCACCTCGTTCGCACACTTGGATGCGACCACCGTTCTGAACCGTGCGATCTCGGAAAAGGGTATCTACCCTGCCGTTGACCCGCTCGACTCGACCTCGCGTCTGCTCGACCCGGCCATCGTCGGTGAAGAGCATTATACCGTTGCGACTGACGTTCAGCAGATCCTCCAGCGCTATAAGTCGCTGCAGGACATCATCGCGATCCTCGGCATGGACGAACTGTCGGAAGAAGACAAACTGACCGTGGCCCGTGCCCGTAAGATTGAACGCTTCCTGTCGCAGCCGTTTGACGTGGCCGAAGTCTTCACTGGCTCGCCTGGTGTTCAGGTTCCTCTGGATGTCACCATCGCGTCGTTCAAGGCCGTTGTGGCCGGCGAATACGATCACCTGCCCGAGGCAGCCTTCCTGATGGTTGGCGGCATCGATGAAGTGATCGCCAAAGCGGAAAAGATGGCCGCAGAAGCCGCCTAAGGAGCACACCTGATGGCAAACACGATGCACTTTGACCTCGTCAGCCCGGAGCGGAGCCTTGCTTCGCTCGCGGTGACTGCGGTCCAGCTTCCCGGCGCGGACGGGGACATGACGGCGATGCCCGATCATGCCCCCACCATCACCACGTTGCGCCCCGGTCTGCTAAAGGTCGAGGCACCCGAAGGGTCCAGCGAATACCTGGTCACCGGCGGGTTTGCCCAGATCAATGGCGACAGCATGTCGGTTCTGGCCGAAAAGGCCATTCCGGTCTCTGAAGTGACCCGCGCGCATCTGGACGATCTGATCGCCGAGGCACGTGCGTCGCATGACGCGGCCAAAGGCGGCGACGATCAATCAGTCGTCGACGATGCGGCTAAGCTGCTGGCCGATATGGAAGCTCTTGGGACACATATGAGCCTGTAAGTTTCAGGACATGTAGATTTAGAAACGGCCCTGCCTGTGCGGGGCCGTTTTTTTGTGGTGATTTTGGATGAAGCGCGGTCTAAGGTTCCGTAATTCTTTATAAAAGACGACAAAATGCAGACTTTTAGTACCCATCCGATTGGTATCGACCAAGGCGAAGTTGTGCTGTTCTCCGACTTCGCAGATGGCGGTGACATGTGGACAGGCGAGGGGCCGCGCGAACGACGCTCGGACATAGAATTCAGCCAGCCATTCCGTTCCGCGCCTGTTGTGCAGATCAGCGTGTCACTGTGGGATGTTGATACATCTTCGGCATTGCGCGCCGAGGTCAAGGCCGAGGACATCACGCCCGAGGGATTTTCTGCGGTGTTCCGTACCTGGTCGGATACCCGCATCGCGCGCATCCGAATATCTTGGACAGCGTTCGGCGAGGTGCCGCATGAGGATGACTGGGATATTCTGTGAAGCCAGCCTTGGGTTTAGGACTCGTCCAATGCCTCTATCATGGCGACCCGGTGTGCATGCCGTCCGCCTTCGAATTCGGCTGACAGGAACGCATCCACTATATCCAGCGCCTGACCCTCACCCACGACTCGGGCGCCGACAGACAGCATGTTGGCGTCGTTATGCTGGCGGATCATGCGTGCGGAAAAGGCATCCGAGCAGACACCGCAGCGAATGCCGGGGACCTTGTTGGCCGCCATCATGATACCTTGACCCGTTCCACACAGAACGATGCCAAGCTGACAATCCCCGGAAGCCACTGCTTGGGCGGCGGCTTTGCCATGAACAGGGTAATGGGTGCTCTCAGGTGTCTTGGGGCCGATATCGACAACGTCCCATCCCTGGGCCGCAATATGAGAGGCAACCGCCTGGCGTAATTCGATAGCTGCGTGGTCGCTGGATAGAACAATGCGTTTTGAGGCTGTCACGGTAAACTCCGACCTGTATTGCAGAAAGAAAAGAGGCGGCCCTTGGGCCGCCGCGTTCGATCAATCCCTATGATACATCGACTCGTAGATCGGCGTCAGGGTCTTATCCTCGAACAGTGACGATACACTGGTGCCGTTCCAGATATTCAGGATCGCCTGCGTAAAGATCGGGGCTGTGGGCACGATGCGGATGTTCTTGGCCTTGGTAATTTCTTCTGTCGGCTGGATCGTGTCGGTCAGCACCAGAGATTTCATCACCGAATTGGTCACGCGTTCGACCGCAGGGCCGCTCATGACGCCGTGTGTGATGTAGGAATGAACTTCTTTCGCACCGTTATCCAGCAGCACCTGCGCCGCTTTGCACAGGGTGCCGGCGGTGTCGCACATGTCGTCCACGATCAGGCAGATCTTGTCTCTGACATCGCCGATCACGGTCATCTCGGCGACTTCGCCAGCCTTTTCGCGGCGCTTGTCCACGATCGACAGCGGGGCGTTGATCCGTTTGGCCAGCTCGCGCGCGCGGGCCACGCCGCCCACATCGGGGGATACGACCATGATCTCATCAAGGCTGTCCTTGAACTGGTGCTTCACATCCAGCGCAAAGATTGGCGAGGCGTAGAGGTTGTCGACGGGCATGTCGAAGAACCCCTGAATCTGCGCTGCATGCAGATCCATGGTCAGGATACGCTCGATCCCGGCGCCGGTCAGCATGTTCGCCACCAGCTTGGCACTGATCGGAGTGCGGGCCTTGGTGCGGCGGTCCTGACGGGCATAGCCGAAATAGGGGATCACTGCGGTAATCCGTTGCGCGGATGAGCGGCGCAGCGCGTCAGCGATGATCAGCAGCTCCATCAGATTGTCATTCGCCGGGTTCGAAGTTGGCTGAACGATGAACATATCCTCGCCGCGCACGTTCTCGAACACTTCGACAAAGATTTCACCGTCGTTGAACCGTTCGACCCGGGCATCGACCAGACCCTGATCGACGCCGCGATACAGGCTCATTCGGCGTGCAATGGATTCGGCAAGCGGAAGATTAGCGTTCCCAGCGATTAACTTGGGTTCGTGAAGTGTCGGCATCGGCTGAGGTCCCCGGGCAGCAATGGCAAATGTGACAGATTCGTGATGTTGACACCGCTTAGCATGGCCTTACCGTCCAGCAAAGATAACGCTGCGGAGAAAGTGAACATGGCCCAAATTGACTACTATTTTGCGACACTCTCGCCATACACCTACCTGGCCGGACTGCGCCTGGAGGAGATTGCGGCCAAACATGGTGCGACAATCAACTACAAGCCGCTTGATATCGTCGCCCTGTTCGGACGCACGGGAGGTGTTCCGCCCAAGGACCGCCATATCTCGCGCATCGAATACCGGACGCAAGAAATGCAGCGACAGTCGAAAAAGCTGGGCATGGCGTTCAATCTGCGGCCGGCCCATTGGCCCACCAATGCGGCGCCGTCTTCCTATGCCATTATCGCGGCCATTCAGGACGGGTCGGGGAATGTGGGGCAGCTGGTGCATTCCTTTGTGCGCGCCTGCTGGGCCGAGGAAAAGGACATCGCGCAGGACGACGTAATCCGCGCTTGCCTGGCTGACGCTGGGTTTTCCCCGGATCTGGCCGATAGCGGCTTGCTGCTCGGGGCTGAGACCTATACCGCCAATCTGGAAGAAGCCGTGGAACGCGGAGTTTTTGGAGCTCCGTTTTATATAACGGAAGACGATCAGCGGTTCTGGGGGCAAGACAGGTTGGACGATCTGGACAGGCATCTGGCCGGGCTGAAGGAATAGGACACGATAATGGCTGTTGCGCAGAACCTGCATGTCACGCGGCTGGGGCAGGGTGATCGCCCTGTGCTGGCCTTGCATTGTACCATTGCTCATTCCGGGGTCTGGGCAGGCCTAGCCGCGGCGATGAAAGGGCAGGCAAGTTTTATTGCACCGGATATGCTGTCCCATGGGCGCAGCCCGGACTGGGATCGCCAGGGGGATCTGTATGACCGGCTGACCGAAGCCACACTTGAACATTTGACCGAGCCGATGGACGTGGTCGGGCATTCTTTTGGCGCGGCGATTGCATTGCGGCTGGCGGTCGAGCACCCAACATTGGTTCGCAGTGTCGTACTGATCGAACCGGTGTATTTTGCCGTGGCACGGCAGGATGCCCCGGACCTTGTGGCGGAATACGCGCATGTTGCCCAACCCTGTATGGACGCGCTTGCAGCAGGCGACGAACCTTTGGCGGCAAGGCTGTTCAACCGGTTGTGGGCCGGAGATAGGGGACCGCGTTGGTCAGACATGCCCGAAACTGCACGGGCGGGGATGGTGCGTGGAATTCATCTGGTATCCGAGGTCGAAAACGAACTGATAATGGATTCCAAAGGTTTGCTACGGCCCGAGCGGATCGCACACGCCAATATGCCGGTATTGCTGCTGCATGGCGCGCTCACCCACCCAGTGATGGTCGCGATAAACTCTGGATTGAAATCCCGTCTTCCAATGGCCGAAAGCGCCGTGATCGAAGGGGCAGGGCATATGGCTCCGATCTCTCACCCGACAGAGACCGGCGCTCTGATCGAGGCTTTTTGGAACAGACTGCCTGCCACTGCCTGAAGCTTCGGGCGCGTCGTTACAAGAGCGCGATGAACCGATCAATTTGCGCAGGCTCGATGGACCAGTCACAAACCAGCCGACAGGCTAGAATTTCGCTGTCATCTGCCCCGTCCAGCTCTGCCCCCCACAGGTGGTAAACAGCACCTGCGGCATGCAGTTGCTTGTGTTGGGCGCGTGAAAATTGGGCAAAAATCATATTCGCCTGCGGCGCGTGCAGGAAAGAGGCACCTTTGGACCGCAATCCCTCGGTCAGACGGGCGCAGTTGTTATTGGCCTGACGGGCCAGTGTCAGCCACAGATCATCCTGCAGATACGCCGCCATTTGTGCGGACAGATAGCGGTGCTTGGAGAACAGGTGCGCCCCGCGCTTGCGGCGCAATTCGAATTCCCAGGCTTTGCTTTCATCAAAGAAGACAACGGCTTCGACGCCCATCAGCCCGTTTTTGGTCCCGCCAAAACTGACCGCATCCACGCCTGCTTTCCACGTCATCTCGGCGGGTGAGCAGTTCAACGCAACAAGGGCGTTGGAAAAACGCGCACCGTCCAAATGGACAGGCAGCCCATACTCTTTGGCCACAGCGCAGAGCGCCTGCAATTCTGACAGGGTGTAAACAGACCCTCGTTCGGTCACCTGCGTAATGGATACAGGTCCGCGCTGCGGTCCATGCACGCCGCGTGTTTCTTCGGCCAGAATCGAGCCGCGCAGCGCGTCCGGCGCCATCTTGTCCGCGCCCGGAACCAGCGTCAGCTTGGCGCCGCTGAAAAACTCGGGCGCGTTGCACTCATCCTCGTGGATATGGGCCACAGGTGAGCAGAACACCGTCTCCCACGGCTGCGCCAGGGTCGCCAGCGCCAGCGAATTCGCCGCCGTCCCGGTGGCCACCAGATACACGGCGGCGCCAGGTGCCTCGAACACCCCGCGAATGCGATCCCGGACCTCATTCATCAGGGTGTCGGTTCCATAGGCCATCTGATAGCCCTGATTGGCAGCATTCAGCGCTTCCATGACCGCCGGGTGAACCGGCCCCGAATTGTCAGAGGCAAAGTACATTAGCTGGGCTCCTCGATGATATGATCTTCCCACTCCTCCAGCGGAGTTTCGAATTCCGATACCGTGCGCCCCTGAACCGAGACTCCGGCGGCATGAACGCTGTCCGGTGTGCCAGAAATCAAGGGGTGCCAATCGTGTAGGGGTTTGCCCTCCCACAACAGGCGATAGGCACAGGTCTGTGGCAGCCAATAGGCGTGATCGTTGATGTTGCCCGGCGTCATCACGATACATTCCGGCACAAATTGGTGGCGGATATCGTATTGGGTGCAGCGGCAACTTTCGTCATCCAGCAGACGGCAGGCGACGCAGGTCAGGGCAACCTCGCCGGTGTCTTCATCTTCCAGTTTGTTCAGACAACATTTGCCGCAGCCATCGCACAAAGCTTCCCATTCGGCTTGGTTCATGCGGGTTAGCGGTTTTCGTTCCCAGAACCTGGGGGCCAGGCCGGTGCGGTCGATCGGATCCGTTGTCATCGGTCCGCCAGCAGGCCGCGGGCCTTGTCGCAATCGGCATCCATCTGCGCGATCAGGCCGTCCAGACCGTCAAAGGTCATCTCGGGGCGCAGGTATTCTACCAGACCCACCGACAGGGTCGCGCCATAAAGGTCACCCGAGAAGTCGAACAGGAAGGTTTCGATATTGGGGACCTCACCATTAAACATCGGTCGCGTCCCAACCGAGGCTGCGCCCTGATAGCTGCCCAGATGAGGTCCATCCAGAACATCGACCAGAACGGCATAGACGCCGAATCTTGGCGGATGCAGCCCCTCAATGGACATGTTTGCGGTGGGAAATCCCAGTTCACGGCCCCGTTGTTCTCCTCCGATCACCTCGCCTTCGATCCGGTGCCAGTGACCCAGCATGGTAGCGGCATCCTGCGGGCGGCCCTCGGTCAGTGCAGTACGGATCGCAGTGGATGAAACGACATTTTCGGACCGCTCCATCAATGGAGCGATGGTGACACCGAACCCCATCTCTTGCCCAAAGAGCACCAAGTCATCAGCGGTGCCGCTGCGGCCTTTGCCGAAACAGAAATCGGCACCGACGACGACATGCGACAGGCCGAGCCCGTCGCAGATTACGTTGCGGGCGAATTCCCTGGGCGTCAGGCTAGCCAATGCGGCGTTGAACGGCAGCTCATACAGCTTTTCGACCCCCAGTTTTGCTAACCGGTGCGCGCGGGCATTGCCGCGCATCAGGCGAAAGGGCGGGGTGTCCGGGGCGAAGTATTCTCTGGGATGCGGCTCGAATGTAAGTACGCCCAAAGGTGCACTCGGCGCGGCGCTGAGGGCCAGTTCAATCACAGATTGGTGGCCGATATGAACGCCGTCGAAATTCCCGATCGCCACGCTGGCGCCGCGATCTTGGGGTTCGATGAATTGGAGGTCACGAATGATGCGCATAGCGACTGCCTAGCGGGACAGGCGCGCTTGTTCAAGGGTCTGAGACCCCCGGAAACGCTCAGTCGAATTTGCGCGACGGGGCCAGCACCATGGCTTCGCCGACCAGCACCTTCTTGCCATCCACTGCGCAGTGACAATCGAGCTTGACCCGACGCTTGGCAAAATCAATGTCGATCACCTTGACCTCGGCATAGACCATGTCACCCGGGCGAACAGGGGCGAGAAACTTCAGCGACTGCCCCATGTAAACTGTGCCGTGGCCTGGCAACTGCTCGCCGATCACGGCCGAGATCAGACCCGCGGTCAGCATCCCATGCGCGATGCGCCCCTCGAAGATCGTGTCGCGGGCGTAATCGTCGTCCAGATGTACGGGGTTTCTGTCGGTCGACACCTGAGCGAACATTTCGATATCCTCGTCCGTCACCACTTTACGAAGGTGACGGGACATGCCCATCTCGATGTCTTCAATACAGATCGTGCCGCGTGGAAGATTATCCAACATGTTGCCCTCACTCGAATTCATCGGGCAACAAAAAAATCAAAGTCACCCCTGTTGGGAAACTTTATTACTTTGCAACTGCAGAAAATCAAGCCTTTTTTGACTACCTAAGGCGGCCGATCGTATAGGTCGGGTTTATCTTTTCCTTTTGAATATAATCAGTTAGGGATTCATGATGCGGATGTGCCTCGGTTTTTGTCTCGGCCGCGGCTAGCCCGCCCGAGATGAAAAGAGAATCAATGCCTTCCCCCATTCCACCCAGAATGTCGGTGTGCGGACCGTCTCCGATGACAAGAATGTCCCCATCGGGGATGTCGTGGCCAAGTTCCTGCAACCTGCGGCGGGCAAGATCATAGATCGGCGGATGAGGCTTTCCGAAATATAGGCTTTCGCCACCCATTTCCGTATAAAGCCTGGCTAACGCACCAGCGCACCACTCCCGAACCTCGCCGCGGTCCACCACAATATCGGGATTGGCACAAAGCAGCTTCAGCCCCTTTTGTTTGGCGTACAGGAAATCAGCGCGGTTCACGGACGGGTCGGCCATAGGATCGAAGGGGCCGCAACAAGCAATGCCCTCTGCCTCGGCCAGCGGCACGCGCTCGATATGAATCGGATGGTCCAACAGCTTCAGTGGTTCAAAGAATCCCGCGTCCCGCTGCCATTCGCCCATGAAATAGACCTTTTCGCCCACTGCGCCCCGGAACATGGCCGACCGGGCCGAATCTCCGCTGGTTGCAATCGTGTCATAGGCGTCGTCTGGGACATTGAATTGCGCCAGCTGGGTAGCGACGCCAGCACGCGGTTTGGGTGAGTTTGTCACCAGGACAACAATGCCACCCTGCGCGCGATAGGCCTGCAGGGCCGCAACCGCTTCGGGGTAAGCGGTGATGCCATTGTGAACACAGCCCCAAAGATCGACGAACAGGGCCTTATACCGGCTGGAAACCTCGGGCAATGCGTGGATGATCTGCGTCATGATGGGCCCCATTGATCTGGAAAGAGTGTCGTTTGAGCCTAAGACAGTGCGTGTGGTGTTTGGCCAGTAAGGGCAATGCCTAGCAAAAAAAGGCGCCCGATCAAGGCGCCTTTGGTGATTTTGGGATCAGACCTTGAGGTTCGGAATGATCTGTTTCTTACGGCTCATGATCCCGGGCAGAACGACCGCGTCGCCATCAACCGAAGCGCCAAAGCTTTTCTCGGCCACGGCTTTGACCAGATCGTTGGGAACCAGCAGGGTGGCTTCTTCGTTCAGAATATCGACCACGAACAACAATACCTGATCGACACCGTCCTCTTTGGCTACGTCGGCCATCGAGCCCGCAAGGCTGTCTTTGCGGTCCAGCACGACACCCGGTGCTGTGGTTTCCAGAACCGAAACGCGGAATTTGGTGCCGTCGACTTCGTATTCCTTGCTGTCCATCCGGATCAGCTCGGCGTCCGAGAATGAGGACACATCTGATTTGGCCGCGAACATTTCTGCAGCATAGGCCGAGACGTCCAGACCCAGATCCGCGGCCAGTTTTTCGGCCACAGCGCGGTCATGCGCGGTTGTGGTGGGCGAGCGGAATTCCAACGTGTCCGACAGGATGCAAGTCAGCGCCGCGCCTTTGATGGCATCGGGCATTTTGGCGGCATCGTCGCCGATCATGTCAACCATGATAGTGGCGGTGCAGGCCAGCGGCCGCACGGTGATGTCGATCGGGCCTTTGGTTTCCAGACCGCCGACCAGTTTATGGTGGTCGATAATGGCGCGGATATCGGCGCCGTTGATACTGGCGGGCAGCTCGGCGGGGTTGTTCGTGTCGACAATAACAACCGGTGCGTCAGCCTCTACGTCTGTGATGATGCGCGGCTTGGGCAGGTCCCAGTGCTGCAGCATAAAGGCTGCTTCAGTGTTGGGTTCGCCCAGCAGGACAGGCTCGGCCTGTTCGCCTTTGATTTCGTTCATGTACCACGACCACAGGATCGGCGAACCGGTGGAATCAGTGTCGGGGGATTTATGTCCAAATACGAGGGTTGTCATTTCAGCGTCCTGAGGAGAGTAGATTTGGGCGCCTTATAGGGTGGTCTGGCACACTTGTCACCCGCCCCTGCGTAAACTGCGACGAAGGGTAAGGCCGGGCCTAGAAAGCGGCACGTTTCAGCGTGTATCCAGCCTGTTCCAACTGGTTCAACAGACCATGGTCATCGCCCAAATGTCCGGCGCCCACAGCAATGACCACCGTTTGGTCCTGAATGGCCAATATGTGCTGCATCCAGTTGTTGTTGCGCCCGACTAGAAGTTGCTGTTCGAAACTAGACCACTCTTCGTCGAAGACCTCTTGTGACAGACCGGATGTTTCAAGCCCTTGTAGTCTGGCAAATTGGATGATCTCTGCGTGCTTTTCTTCCAGATAGGCATTGACCATAGTCGCCAGCTGATCCTCGCTGCTTTCAAAGGCACTGGCCATGCGGATCAGTGATTGCACCTGCTTTTCGATCGGGTGCTGGTCAAACATCGCCATCAGATCGTCAATCTGCTCTAAAGAGTACTGGGGGATGTCATGGGCTTCGGCCATGTCGGTCAGGCGCGCGTCCATTCCATAGCTGGCTTCCGGATTCTCGGTCATGCATGGGGGGACACCCAGCATCATGCTCAGAAACCAGGGGCGCATTTTTGCAGCCATCCAACTGGGGATGCCACGCTCTGCCAGGCCGCTGGACAGGGCGGCCCAGTCCTCTTCCGGCATCAGCTCAATCAGGGTGGGACCTGAGGTTATCAGAACAGGGCTGAGGTCTTTGGCCAATTCCTGTTCAAATGCAGTCATTTCGTCCTGGGTCACTTCGAAATAGAACGCATCCGCCTGGCTGAGTGTCGGTTCCAGCCTTTCTGTGACGGCGTCCATACGCGGGTCGTTTGTGTGCAGCGTTCCTATCAGATGCAGAACTGTATCGCCTTTTGTCGCGATCCAGTGATTTCCTTCCGGGTACGGGAAGTCGGCCAAAGCCTGCTGCAAATCAGCTTGCGCCTCTGGACTTAGGTCAGACCTCAGGTCGCGCCCCTCGCAGGCCGCTTGGGCCGAGAAAGGTACCAGCAGACAAGCCAAAAAGATCAAAAAACGCATCGTACCATCCTGGTTGGATCAATCCCTATATGGGGTGCGACCTTGCCGGGGCCAAGGCCGGTGTTCAACCTGCCTGGATGGACACTGACCTGATCTGTGTCTGGCATTCCACAGTAATTCGAATAGCATGAGCCACATGGACCGCGAGCAGGATCTCTACCCCCCAATCAAGGCGCTGTTAGAGCGTCAGGGCTATACCGTCAAAGGCGAGGTCGGTGCGGTCGATGTCATGGCTGTTCGTGAGGGTGAAGAGCCTGTGATTGTAGAGTTGAAGTTGCGTTTCTCATTGGCGCTGTTTCACCAGGCAATCACCCGACTGAAGGTTACTGAAAATGTCTATATCTGTGTTCTCAAGCCCCGCGGACGCACGGCCAGGCGGGCGTTGAAGGACAACACGGCGCTATGTCGAAGGTTGGGCCTTGGCCTGATAACTGTTCGGGCGGATGGCGTTGTCGAGGTGCATTGTGATCCTGGGCCCTACGCCCCGCGAAAAGACAAGGCCAAAACAGCGCGGCTGCTGCGCGAGTTTGACAGGCTTGAAGGTGATCCGAACGCAGGCGGCGCCACACGCCACGGCCTCGTCACCGCCTATCGTCAGGATGCTTTGCGCTGTGCGGCGCATCTTGCAGAATGTGGTGCCACAAAAGGGGCAGATGTTGCTAAGGCAACCGGTGTTTCGATTGCGACCAGGCTGATGCGCGAAAACCATTATGGCTGGTTCGACAAAATTGAAAAAGGCGTCTACGCCTTGTCGGAATCCGGACAAGAGGGTCTGAAGCACTGGGCCTATAGCTGGGATCAGCCTGACTGAGTCCCAAGGATAAAAAATTCTTCACGCTTGTTGACTCAGGGATTTCGACCCCCTAGCTATACGCCGTTATCACTCGCAAGGGTCGAGTGCTAACGCCTCACCACAAGGTGAGGGGAGGATAAATAAACTTTGAGCCCAAGGAGCTGCAAAGATGGCATTGAAACCGCTTCATGACCGCGTGTTGGTTCGCCGTACCGAAAGCGATGAGAAAACCGCTGGTGGTCTGATCATTCCAGACAGCGCAAAAGAAAAGCCCAGCGAAGGCGAAGTTGTTGCGACCGGCGAAGGCGCACGCAAGGACAGCGGCGAGCTGATCGCAATGGCTGTAAAAGCTGGCGACAAGATCCTGTTCGGCAAATGGTCGGGCACCGAGGTTCAGGTCAACGGCGAAGAGCTGCTGATGATGAAAGAAAGCGACATCATGGGGATCATCGAGTAAGCCCACGCGCTTCCTCTGATCTTCATCCCAATACATTTTCTCAAGGAGAAACGACATGGCTGCTAAGGACGTCAAGTTCGACACCGATGCCCGTAACCGCATGCTGGCAGGTGTGAACATCCTGGCCGACGCTGTTAAAGTGACCCTGGGCCCCAAAGGCCGCAACGTGGTTCTGGACAAATCTTTCGGCGCACCGCGCATCACCAAAGACGGTGTTTCGGTTGCCAAGGAAATCGAACTGGAAGACAAGTTCGAAAACATGGGCGCGCAGATGGTGAAAGAAGTCGCCAGCCGCACCAATGACGAAGCCGGCGACGGCACCACCACCGCAACCGTTCTGGCTCAATCCATCGTCAAAGAAGGTCTGAAGCAGGTTGCAGCGGGCCTGAACCCGATGGACCTGAAGCGCGGCATCGACCTTGCAACTGCCAAGGTTGTTGAAGGCATCAAGAACGCCTCGCGTGAAGTCAAAGACTCGGCTGAAGTTGCTCAGGTTGGCACCATTTCTTCCAACGGTGAAACCGAGATCGGCCAGCAAATCGCAGACGCGATGCAGAAGGTCGGCAACGAAGGTGTTATCACCGTCGAAGAAAACAAAGGCCTGGAAACCCAGACCGATGTTGTCGAAGGCATGCAGTTCGACCGCGGCTACCTGTCGCCTTATTTTGTCACCAACGCTGACAAGATGGTTGCAGACCTCGAAGACTGCATGATCCTGTTGCACGAAAAGAAACTGTCCTCGCTTCAGCCGATGGTTCCGCTGCTCGAGCAGGTGATCCAGTCGCAAAAGCCGCTGCTGATCATTGCAGAAGACGTTGAAGGCGAAGCGCTGGCAACTCTGGTTGTTAACAAACTGCGCGGCGGCCTGAAAATTGCTGCTGTCAAAGCACCGGGCTTCGGCGATCGCCGTAAGGCCATGCTGCAGGACATCGCAATCCTGACCGGCGGTCAGGTCATCAGCGAAGATCTGGGTATGAAGCTTGAGTCCGTGACCATGGACATGCTGGGCACTGCCAAGAAAATCGAAATCACCAAAGACGAAACCACCATCGTCGACGGTGCTGGCGAAAAAGCCGAGATCGAAGCACGTGTTGCTCAGATCCGCACCCAGATCGAAGAAACCTCGTCGGACTACGACCGTGAGAAGCTGCAAGAACGTGTTGCCAAACTGGCAGGCGGTGTTGCTGTTATCCGCGTCGGCGGCATGACCGAAGTTGAAGTGAAAGAGCGTAAGGACCGTGTGGACGATGCTCTGAACGCGACCCGCGCTGCTGTTCAAGAAGGCGTTGTTGTGGGCGGTGGTGTTGCTCTGGTTCAGGCCGGTAAAGCACTGGACACTCTGCAAGGCGCAAACGCTGATCAGGACGCAGGCATCAACATCGTTCGTAAGGCAATCGAAGCGCCTCTGCGCCAGATCGCTGAAAACGCAGGTGTCGACGGTGCGGTTGTTGCTGGCAAAGTTCGCGAAAGTGACGATGTGGCATTTGGCTTCAACGCGCAGACTGAAGAATATGGTGACATGTTCGCATTCGGCGTGATTGACCCGGCCAAAGTTGTCCGTACCGCATTGGAAGATGCAGCGTCGGTTGCCGGCTTGCTGATCACTACCGAAGCAATGGTTGCTGACAAGCCGCAGAAAGATGCACCTGCTGGCGGCGGCATGCCCGACATGGGCGGCATGGGCGGCATGATGTAAAACGTCGAATTCGCTTTGGCGAATTCTGACGGCCCCACAGGCGCTTGGCAGCATAGCCAAACCGCCCAGAGGGGAGCTGCAGAGCTAAGGAACGGGGTCGCCTTCGGGCGGCCCCGTTTCGTTTTGACACGCCCCTTATGACTGAAACTGTGGCCAAAACTATTCCGAGGTTGACGGTCTAACCGGTCCCCTTAGGAAAGTGAGTACCCAAACCGGTGTGAAACCGATATCGGGTTGATATGCGACTGTTCCTTCTGACCGCCCTCACCATGTGCGCCTTTGCAGCGAACTCCATTCTGAACCGGATGGCCGTTGAAGGCGGCGATAGCGACCCGGCGGGGTTTGCGGTTATGCGCGTTCTGGCAGGGGCGCTGATGCTGACGGTGCTGGTTCTGATACGTGGCGGCAGCCTGCCGTTGCGCAGCTCTCGCCGGTTCATTGGCGCTGGCGCCTTGTCGCTTTACATGATCGGGTTCTCGATCGCCTATCTTACACTGGATGCCGGGCTGGGCGCCTTGATCCTTTTCGGGGTGGTGCAAATCACGATGTTCGTGGCCACTGCCGTGACTGGAAATTCACCGACACGACAGCAACTTCTGGGGGCGGCGATTGCATTGGGTGGCCTCGCCTATGTGCTTTGGCCGTCGGGAACGGTTCAGGTGGACCCGGTCGGAGCCGCCCTGATGTGCGCTGCCGGGATTGGCTGGGCAGCATATTCTCTGGCGGGACGGTCCGAGCCAAATGCGCTTGCCGGTACGGCGGCGAATTTCGTCATTGCCCTTCCGGTGACGGCCGGAGCTTTGCTGCTGCTCGGCGGAGGTTGGCAGATGACGGGCACCGGTTTGTTGCTGTCGGCAATATCCGGGGCGGTCACTTCGGGGCTGGGATATGCGTTGTGGTACCGTGTTTTGCCCCAACTGGCACCGACCGTTGCAGCTGTAGTGCAGTTGAGCGTGCCCGTGATTGCTATTCTGGGCGGTGTCCTCTTGCTGAGCGAAACAGCAGAGGCCCGGCTTTTGATTGGCGCAGCGTTGGTGTTGGGCGGCATCGCGCTGGCGGTGCTGCGACGTCAGCGGGGGTAGGGCTTTCATCAGCGGCGCTAAGGCATTATCTGGCGCTTATGAAAATTCTGATCGCCCTGCTTATCTTTCTGCTCCCTGCCGCGGCCAGCGCGAAATGCGTGGTCTTGTTGCATGGTCTTGCGCGGACCGAGGCCTCTTTCACCGTGATGGAGCAGCTGTTCAAGTCACATGACTATTCGGTTGTGCGCCCGGGCTATCCCTCGACCGAGATCGGTATTCCCGAACTGGCCGAACAAACCATTCCTGATGCCTTTGCGTCTTGTGGCGATGACACTGTCAATGTGGTGGCACATTCGATGGGCGGCATTTTGTTGCGCTATTGGCTCAAGGATCATAGCCCGGAAAACCTGGGTCGTGTCGTCATGCTGGGGCCGCCCAATCAGGGCAGCCAACTGGTCGATGAACTTAGCGCGTGGGAGGTGTTCGGCTATCTCAACGGACCTGCGGGCCTTCAACTGGGCACAGGCGCCGAAGGGATCCCGGGTCGTCTACCGCCGGTGGATTTTGAACTGGGTGTTATCGCAGGCGAGAACTCATTAAACCCGGTGTTTTCTTCACTGATTGATGGGCCTGATGACGGTAAGGTTTCGGTTGAAAGCACCAAGGTCGAAGGAATGACTGATCACCTGGTTCTGCCGGTGACGCATACGTTCATGATGAACAATCCGCGGGTCATAGCTCAGGCCCTGCACTTCATTGAATTCGGCCAGTTCGACCCGCAGATCACCTGGCTTGACGGGGTGATGGAAGCTATTGACGAGATCTGCATCGGACAGGATTGCTCGGAACCTGACTCGGAGTCCACGCAATGACCGCATTAAGCCTGACCCTGACCGGTGCAGAGGTTCTTCTGCCCGGCGAGGGGCTGACGGATGCCGATCTGTCTATTGCCGATGGCGTGGTTCAGACAGGCCCTGCCGGGCGGCAGATCAACCTGTCAGGATATCTGGTTCTGCCCGGTATTATCGACCTGCATGGTGATGGGTTTGAACGGCACATCGCGCCCCGTCGCGGTGCCATGAAGCAGATGAACGAAGGGATCCTCTCGGTCGAGGCTGAACTGGCGGCCAATGGCATCACCACAGCCGTTCTGGCCCAGTTTTACAGTTGGGAAGGTGGGGTGCGCGGGCCTGAGTTCGCAGGGCAGGTGTTTGATGCCATTGCGGCAGTCAAGGACCACACCGTCACCGATCTGATGCCCCAGCTTCGGTTCGAAACGCATATGCTGGACGATTACGCCGGACTGGCAGAAAAGATTGCGGCTTGGCAGGTGCCCTATGTCGTGTTCAACGACCACCTGCCGCATGACCGTCTGGCTGAGGGGCGTAAGCCCCCGCGTCTGACCGGTCAGGCGCTCAAGGCCGGTCGCAATCCCGAGGTGCATTTCGAAATGCTGCTGTCGATGCATGCTCGCCGCGATGAGGTGTCTACCGCACTGGATATACTCTGTGCTGATTTGACAAAGCAGGGCGTCCGCATGGGCAGCCACGATGACGCAAAAGCCCAAACACGCTCCGATTGGCGCGCGCGGGGCGCGCGGATTTCAGAGTTCCCCGAAACGCTGGAAGCCGCCGAGGCCGCCCGCACCGCCGGGGATCACATCATCCTGGGGTCGCCCAATGTGGTGCGCGGCGGGTCGCATAAAGGGAATGTTAGCGCGCTGGACCTGATTGCGATGGGGCTGTGCGATGCACTGGCCTCGGATTATCACTATCCCAGCCCGCGCCGGGCAGCCTTGATGCTGGCCAAATCCGGCCTTCTGGACATGGCGGGCGCATGGGCGCTGGTGTCGTCAGGGCCAGCCCGCGTACTTGGGTTGCAAGATCGCGGCACGCTCACCCCCGGGCAGCGTGCCGATCTGGTCATTCTGGAGGCAGATACAAACCGTGTCGCGGCAACGCTGGCTGCCGGGCGCGTCAGCTATATGGCCGGGGATATCGCCGCGCGGTTTGTCGGCTGATTTACCGCGTGATGCGGTTAAAATGACCCATCTTGCGGCCTGCCTTCACCTCGGCCTTGCCATAAAGATGCAGCGCAACATCACGTTCGGTCGCGAGTTCAGGTACGCGGTCCATATCGTCGCCGATCAGGTTCTCCATCACCACGTCTGAATGACGCTGCCCGTCGCCCAGAGGCCAGCCTGCCACGGCACGGATATGTTGCTCGAATTGATCCACCGCGCAGCCATTCTGTGTCCAATGGCCCGAGTTATGCACGCGCGGTGCGATCTCGTTCACGATCAGACCCTGCGGGGTCACGAACAACTCGACCCCCATGACGCCGACATAGTCCAAGGCGTTCAGGATATTTGCCGCCAGCAGGATCGCATCTGTGCGCTTTGCTGCGGGCAGGCGGGCAGGGACGGAGGTGGTATGCAAAATGCCATCGCGATGCACGTTCTCACCGGGGTCGAAACAGGCGACCTGACCATCCAATCCGCGCGCGGCGATGATTGATACCTCATGGCTGAAATCGACAAACCCTTCAAGGATCGCAGGCGCGCCCGCCATATCAGCCAGAGCAGTTTCAGCGTCATCGGTGCTGCGTAGCCGGGCCTGTCCCTTGCCGTCATAGCCAAATCGGCGGGTCTTCAGGATGGCAGGGGTGCCGATCTGGTCAATCGCAGCCTTCAGGCTGTCCAGATCCGTGATATCGGCGAAGGGTGCGGTATTCAGGCCCAGCCCTTGCAAGAAAGCCTTTTCGTTCAGTCGATCCTGACTGACCCGCAGCGCCTCGCGCCCCGGGCGGATGGGGCGGTGGACTTCCAGAATGTCCAGTGCTTCGGTGGGGATGTTCTCGAACTCATAGGTGATGACATCGACTGCTTCGGCAAAGGCCTTGAGGGCCTCGGCATCATCATAAGAGGCGGTGGTCACACGATCCGCCACATGACCCGCAGGCGGGGTCGCACCGGGCTCATAAATATGCGACACAAAACCCAGCCGGGCTGCAGCAACGGACAGCATACGGCCCAGTTGACCGCCGCCCAAAATCCCGATTGTCGCGCCGGGGGCAAGCATTTCCACCATTCTCAACTCTCCAAACGTTTGCCAATAGCGCCAAGTGCTGCGTGCAATACCTTGTGCGCGCCCTGATCTTGCAGGGTCTGTGTCATTTGCAGGCTCAGCGTGCCGTCAGTGGCCAGCGCATCGCGTTCGGCCTCTAGGCGGCCTGCGGCCTTCTTATCCATCGCGTGCAGAAAGCCCGATACCAACTGGGTGGTGTAGAATTCGGCCCCGGCTGCGTCTCCGGTTGTGTCTCCCAGCCAAGTTGCTCCGGTCGCCATCAGGTCCAGAAGGCCAGGGACCATGGCGCAAATGGCGAAATGTGCGTTCAGTGCCGCCTCATCTGCGACCTTGATCACCGGGTTTTCCGGTGCGAACAAATCGACCAGCAGTTGATCGTTGCCGAAAGCGACAAGCGGGCAACCACCGGCTTCCAAAAATCCCAGCGGAATGGTTTGCACGATTGCCGGCGCCGGAGAGCAGAGCTCGGTTAGTTCATCTTTCGAGACTGCTGCCATGACCGAGACGATCTGATGGTCGGATCGAAACGTTAAGGCGGCCAGAACGTCCGCAGCGATATGTGGGCGCAGGCACAGGAACACGATCTCGGATGCATCAATCACGGCCTGTGGCGTCGTGACAGACACACCCAGTTCAGCCTTTAGCGCGGTTGAAACCTGGTCATTGCGTTCTGTCACGGAGATCTCGTGCCCTTTACGGGCCAAAAAACGCACCATCGGGGCCGCAATATGGCCCGTGCCGATGAATCCGATCCGGCTCATCCCTCGGGTTCTTCGGGGATTGAGGCCGATAGCGCGTCGCGCCAGGCATCCAGCCGGTCGGCCAGAGCGTTATCCTGCAGCGCCAGAATGCCAGCGGCCATCAATCCCGCATTGGCACCGCCTGCCGACCCGATCGCCATAGTCGCAACCGGAAACCCTTTGGGCATCTGAACAATGGAATAGAGCGAATCGACGCCAGACAGTGCCCGCGTCTGCACCGGAACGCCGATCACAGGAACGCGTGTTTTCGAGGCCATCATACCCGGTAAATGCGCGGCCCCGCCGGCCCCTGCAATGATCACCTGCAATCCGCGCGAGACAGCAGTCTTGCCATAGTCCCACAAGCGATCTGGGGTGCGGTGCGCTGAAACGATGCGTTTTTCATAGGCCACGCCCAGCTCATCCAGAATATCTGCGGCTTCTTTCATCGTGGACCAGTCTGACTGGCTTCCCATGATGATCCCCACTTTAACGTCGCTCATCCGCTTGCGTCCCTGCCTTCCGAAAGAGCGCGAACTATAGCCAAATCCGCCTTTGTGGCAATGCGGTTCAGATGTCTCAGGCGATGATATCCGGGGTCAGGCGGTCTTCGATCAGGCGAATGATGTCTTTCAGGCGCAGTTTCTGCTTTTTCAACCGTTTGATCGTCAGTTGATCCGAGGTGCCAGTGGCCTGAAGCGCCTCGATTGCTTCGTCAAGATCACGGTGTTGACGGCGGAAAACTTCCAGCTCTACCCGCAGAACCTCATCAGTTTTCATCGAAAGATCGGTGGGCGCGTTCATTGGCGACTCAGAGTTGTTGTGGTGCTTGTCACACAAGATAGTGTGTCAGGCTTGATCCGGCCAGACCTTGTGGACATCGCTGTATATTCCCATATTCTATTATACGCGGTTGCCAGAATGGGGCCGCACAACACGTCGCTTTGGCAATAAAGGACGAAAATACGTGTCTAAACTTACTCTGGGCTCATACCCGCATCTTTTGGGGTTCGAGCAGTTGGAACGCCTTCTGGAGCGGTCTGCAAAGGCCGGAAATGAGGGGTATCCGCCCTATAATATTGAACAGACCTCGAATTTTTCCTACCGCATTACCTTGGCCGTGGCCGGGTTTGCAGAAGAGGACCTGTCGATTACCATCGAAGATCGACAGTTGGTGATCCGGGGACGTCAGCGCGACGACAGCGAAGGACGTATCTTTCTACACCGTGGGATCGCGGCACGTCAGTTTCAGCGCATGTTCGTGTTGGCCGATGGGGTCGAGGTTGGCGAGGCGATCATTGAAAATGGTCTGCTGCATGTGGATCTGACCCGCGCCGTGCCCGAAACCGTGGTGCAAACGATCAACATAAGAAAGGGGTAAGAGCAATGAATACACCGTTTGAAATCAACGCCGAAGGTGATCGGATCGTCTATGTCAAAACAGTTGAAGTCGCCGATCTACCTCGGGAAGTTCGCGAACAGGCCGGAGATCTGAGCCTGCTATATGCGGTACACGATGCCGACGGCCAGCAACTGGCACTGGTTGCTGATCGCAAGCTGGCGTTTAACCTGGCGCGCGAGCATGATTTTTCGCCGGTGGCCGTGCACTAAAGCGACCTCCGTACGTTTTCCTCGTGACATCCATGGCCTGTCGGGCGAGACAGTCGAACCTATGATGGTTCGAATATCGGAGTGCACGATACATGAATTGGTTCGACTTTGACTGGGTAGACGCCTTCAGCGATCGCGCCTTTGGTGGCAATGGGTGCGCTGTTGTTCATGGTGGGGCAGCTCTGTCCGAAGACGTCTGCATGGCCTATGTGCGCGAGACGTCCTTGGTTGAATGCACCTTTACTGGCCCGTCCGATGTGGCCGATTTCCGGGTTCGTTATTTTCTGGCCAGTCGCGAAATCCCCTTTGCCGGGCATCCTACGATCGCCACCGTAGCTGCAATGCAGTCCAGAGGAATGCTGCAAGGCAATACCCTGACGCTTGAAACCGGCGCGGGGATTGTTTCGATCTGCATCAGCGGTGATGAAATCGAGATGACGCAGATTGCACCACAATTCGGCGCCTATGTTCCCGCCGAGCTGGTCGCCTCTGCCATCAGCCTGCCCAAAGAGGCGATCATCTCGCCACCGCAATTTGTTTCTACCGGGCTGCCCTTCTGTGTCACTGTTCTTCGTGATCACGACGCCCTGCGCGCGGCAAAACTGGTCGAAAGGCCTTTGCGCGAGATTGCCGAAAAGGCGGGCTTTTCCGGCTCCGATATGGCCGAACCTTTTCTTGTAACGCTCAAAGGCGCGACCAAAGCGGGCGATACATTCTCAAGATTGCTGTTGGCCCCGCCCAGCCCGCCCGAGGATCCGTTTACCGGATCTGCCACAGGTGCGATGGCGGCGTATCTCTGGAAACATGGGCTGATGCCAAAGGACGTTTTTATTGCCGAGCAAGGCCATGATATGGGGCGCCCCGGTCAGGCGACTGTTACCCGAGCTGGCCCATCGGATGCGATGACAGGCATCAAGGTCGCCGGTCGCGGGCATATCCTGATGCGGGGTCAGGTTAATTTACCAGATGCCGGATGATGACAGAACCTGCAATCGCCATATTGCCCTATGGGCATCGGTTGGGGCCGAAACTGGCCACGGTTCCTTTGTCGGAACTGACCTGGCCCGAAGGTTGCCCGGATCGTCTGATCGGAAAAACAGTGGGCGATCTTGCGCACACGGACCATCTGATCATGTACCCCAATTCCACCGTACATCTGCGTCTTCGTCGGGGAACACGTGCGCGGATATCTTTGATGATGGGAGAGCCTTCGGCCATCCATGCCAAACATGATCACATGTTGCGCTATACGTGGCGGCGGTTCTTCCGGGTGCTGACCTTTCATGATGCTTTGTTGCAAGGTATCCCAAACGCGGTGTTTCTGCCTTATGGCGTGACGATGGTGCCTGATTGGCGAGAACTTTTGGTTGAGAAATCCAAATCCTGTTCTCTGATCGCCTCGGCCAAACGTGATCTCGAAGGACATCAGCTGCGCCATTCCGTGATCGACTGGGTTCGTGAATCCGGGGCAGATGTCGATATTATGGGGCGTGGCTATACTCCGTTTGACCGAAAGTCTGACGGGCTGGCCCCATATCGCTATTCGGTGGTGATCGAGAATGTGCGGGAGCGGAATTACTTTTCGGAAAAGCTGACAGACGCGATCTTGTGCTCGACAGTGCCGATCTATTGGGGCTGTCCCAATATTGGTGATTTCTTCGACACATCCGGGATGATCCTGTGCGATTCCGAGGCCGACATTCGGAGTGCGATTCAAGCCGCTTCGGTCGATGACTATGCCGCGCGTCTAGATGCCCTGCGGGCCAGCCAGTCCAAAGCGGCCGAGTTTGGTGATTTCGAAGGACGCGCCGTCGCCGCCATTCGGGCAGAACTATAATCCAATAGAAAAAGGCCCCCGGAAACCGAGGGCCTTTTGCTTGATTCTTTGCGCAGGTTACGATCCGGCGATCAAACCCATGCTTTCCAGCTTGAGCAGAACCTGGTGGGCACAGTTGTCTACGTCCACATTCTCGGTCTCGACGCTCAACTCAGGATTGGCAGGTACGTCGTAGGGATCGGAAATTCCGGTGAATTCCTTGATCTTGCCTTCACGCGCCAGCTTGTACAGGCCCTTGCGATCGCGGCGTTCGCATTCTTCGATGCTGGTGGCCACGTGAACCTCGCAGAAAGCGCCGAACGCTTCGACATCTTCGCGGACGGCGCGGCGGGTCGTGGCGTAGGGTGCGATCGGGGCGCAGATAGCGATGCCGCCGTTCTTGGTGATCTCGCTGGCCACATAGCCGATGCGGCGGATGTTCAGGTCGCGATGCTCTTTCGAAAAGCCCAGTTCCGATGACAGGTTCTTACGAACAATGTCTCCATCCAGCAGGGTCACCGGACGACCGCCCATCTCCATCAGCTTTACCATAAGCGCGTTGGCGATGGTCGATTTGCCCGAGCCGGAGAAACCGGTGAAGAATACGGTAAAGCCCTGCTGACTGCGCGGCGGTTTGGTCTTGCGCAGCTCGGTCACAACCTCAGGGAAGCTGAACCATTCGGGGATTTCCAGGCCTTCGGCCAGACGGCGGCGCAGTTCTGTGCCCGAGATGTTCAGGATCGTGACGTTGTCTTTGTCGGCGATCTCGTCATTCGGTTCGTATTGAGCGCGTTCCTGCACAAAGACCATGTGTTTGAAATCGACCATTTCAACGCCGATTTCATCCTGGAACTGGCGGAACAAATCCTGTGCGTCGTAGGGGCCATAGAAATCTTCGCCGGCTGAGTTCTTGCCGGGGCCTGCGTGGTCACGGCCGACAATGAAATGCGTGCAGCCGTGGTTGGCGCGGATCAACCCGTGCCACACCGCCTCGCGCGGGCCTGCCATACGCATCGCCAGGTTCAGCAGTGACATCGAAGTTGTCGAGGCCGGGTACTTGTCCAGAACAGCCTCATAGCAACGCACGCGGGTAAAGTGGTCCACGTCGCCCGGCTTGGTCATACCAACAACCGGATGGATCAGCAGGTTGGCCTGCGCCTCTTTGGCGGCACGGAAGGTCAGTTCCTGATGCGCGCGGTGCAGCGGGTTGCGGGTTTGGAACGCAACAATACGGCGCCAACCCAGTTTGCGGAAATAGGCGCGCAGCTCGTTCGGCGTATCGCGGCGGGCACGGAAGTCATAGTGAACGGGCTGTTGGATACCAACAACAGGGCCGCCCAAGTAAACCTTGCCCGCAGTGTTGTGCAGGTAGTTGACCGCCGGGTGGGCATCGTCATCTGCGCCAAAGACCTTTTCCGCCTCGCGCGCCTTGTTCGGCGTCCAGCGGTCGGTCACAGTCATGGTGCCCAAAATGACACCTTCCTGGTCGCGCAGCGCAATGTCCTGACCCAGTTTGATGCCCTCAGCGAAGTCTTCGCTGACATCCAACGTGATTGGCATCGGCCAAAGGGTGCCGTCGGCCAGGCGCATGTTCTCGACGACATTGTCGTAATCGGCCTCGCTTAGGAACCCTTTCAGCGGGTTGAACCCGCCATTCATCAGCAGTTCCAGATCACAGATCTGACGAGGGCTCAGGTCCCAGCTTGTCAGGTCGGCAGCTTCTACTTTCAGTTTCTGTGCGGACTCGTACGAAACATAAAGTTCAGAGATCGGCGCCAGATTGCTTAACATCGTCATGGGAATTCTCTTGTCGAAGGATGGATTGGCCAGTGATTCAGGGGCGTTTGCCGGGCATGTGCCCCGGCGGTCGGGTGAAGTCCAGATGGATTTATGAAACAAAGGACGATATGCGCGGTTTTTCTCCGGATTGGAAGGATTTTCCACATTTTGACGCGAAACCCGACGACAATCCCTTGGATCAAGGTCAAATAGACCGGTTTGAATGAGTGTGTTCTCAGGCGGCAATCTTGGGGGTGAGGTCGGACGCACGTTCGACCGGCAGGGCAGAAATTGGCCTTGTTACCCCACGCAACTGGAAGGGGCGCAGATCGTTCTGCCAACCGTCATGCCCCGCTGCCTTCAGCAGATCGCCCGAAACCAAAAGCTCGACACCCAACCCCTTGGTCTCGGCCTCCAATCGGCTGGCGACATTCACGGCGTCGCCGATAATCGTGCGGCTTGCAGTGCCTACGGCGCCGATTTCGCCCAGAACCAGATCGCCCAGATGTAATCCCATTCCAATGCGGATAAGCGGGCTGCCCTCGGTTTCGAGTTGCTCGTTGAACCGTTGCAATGCGCGGCTGACATTGGCTGCAGCTTTCATCCCGGCCCGTGCTGAACTTGCAGCATCGGCGGTTTCAAACACTGCCAGCAGCCCGTCACCCATATACTTGTCGACCACACCCCCATCCGAGGTGATGGCTGGCACGATGGCGTCAAAGAACCGGTTGAGCAGGAAAACAATGTCATAGGGCAACTGCCCGGTGGTCAGTGCCGTGAACCCACGCATATCGAGAAACAGCACCGCCAGTTTACGTTCCTGCCCCTGACTGGCGTGGGCGCGATTGCGACCGCTACCGGGATTGTACATCCGAAAGGCCGTGATTGGCTCGGTCGGGCGGATCTGACAGGCCAGGCGTGCGCCTTCGGGTGCTTTTACGGCAGCCAAGCTGCGGGCCTCGATCTCACTGGGGACGGGGAGCTGATCTGCACCATTCTCGACAATAACGCGACAGGTGGTGCAGCGCCCCTTGCCACCACATAGCGCAGTGTGGGGAATGCCGTTGGCCTGAGAAATCTCAAGCAGAGTCATGCCTTTTTCGGCCACAATTTCGGGGCCTTCCACATATTTGATGCGCACCGAATGCCGGCGTCGCAAAATTTTGCGCACCAGAAACACAAGCAATGTAGCGCCAACCGCCAGCCCGAATGCAAGCAGCGTATCTTGCCTCACACCCATCAGAGCCTGAAAAGCCTCGGGCGATGGCCAGTTGTAATGTTCGATATACTGATCGCGCAGAAACGGGTCGGCGAAATCAGCCCAGATGCGTCGGCCCTCTGTCAAAAGACCTGCCAGAGCGAAAGACGGAATGAACACGGCGAGCCCGATCAGATAAGGCAGCGTCCTTTGCCACCAAGATGTCAGGCGCAGCCACATGTGAAGACCGATGCAACTGTGGACCCAGACCACCAGCAAAAGCAGGCTTTGTGTCCAGATTGCATAGCTGGGCCACATTAGCGCGATGATATAACCCATCTCATCATTAACCCCGAAAACTGCATGTGCGTATCGGGTGTGAACAAGGTGCGAGATCAGTTGCAGTGGAATCACAAATCCAAGCACCACTTGCAGCCCCAGACTGAAAGGCATTCGCATGGTTCTGCGCTGAGCTAACGAATACAGCGCCAGCCCAAAATGCACGAGCAAGGCCAGATATAGAATCGCGCTGCCGATGTTGTTGCGCGTAATGACATGGCGGCCTTTCTGCATTCCGTGGAGATAATCAGTATGAAACAGTCCCAGACCGATATTGATGAAGTGAAAGAAGGCAAAGATGAACAGGATCAGGCCGCTCATGATCCTCAGCCGGGTAGCCCACCCGCCTTGCCATAGTACGCTTTTCACTCGGTTCACCTGTGTTCGTTTTGCTCGCATCTCAGAGTCTGTAACGGCGCAGAGCGGGGGTCAAGCGAAGCCTCTATGCCCCGGCAACCAGGGATGCGGATCCCCATCCAGGCACACTACCTCTGGCGAGGTGCTAAACAAAACCGCATGACTGAGTTCTGGCCGGGATCGCGAGCTGTATAGCAAGCCGTCGGCGCCTTTGGCGCGGGCGTCATCCGAAAATAGCCAGGTGGGTGAGGTGCCTTCTTTTTCGTGGATATCCTGCCACACGACCGAGGCTTCACTGCATCCCCGCAGATCTACCAGCCGAGCGCCGGTGATCCGGCATTTTTGAAGAATGCGTGGTGGATCGGATGGGCAGACATAGCGTTTGATGGCGACTTCGGCACCCTCAGCGCTCAGCGAAGAATAAAGCGCGAATTGGCCCGTATAATGAAAACGCCCCTCTGGCGCCCGTGCTGGGGCCAAAGGGGCGTCTATCTGTGAGAGGAACAGAATTCTCCAGATCGGGCCGGAGAATTCGATCACCTGATTAATCCTGCTCGGCCAGGAACCGTTCAGCATCCAGCGCGGCCATACAGCCCATCCCGGCGCTGGTAACGGCTTGACGGTAGATGTGATCTGTCAGGTCTCCGGCGGCAAAGACACCTGGAATGGAGGTTTCTGTGGAGCCCGGTTTGGTGATCACATAGCCGCCCATATGGGTTTCCAGCGAGCCCTTGACCAGCTCATTCGCGGGTGCGTGGCCGATGGCGATGAAAACACCTTTACAGGGGATTTCGCGAATCTCACCGGTTTTCACATTCTTGACGCGCACGCCTTCGACACCCAAAGGCGCATCGGTTCCGATGACCTCGTCCAGTTCGTGGAACCACAAGGGCTCGATCTTGTCGTTCTTCATCAGCCGATCCTGCAGGATCTTTTCGGCGCGCAATTCATCGCGGCGATGGATCAAGGTGACCTTGCTGGCAAAGTTGGTCAGAAACAGCGCCTCTTCCACGGCGGTATTGCCGCCGCCGATTACAACGATCTCCTGCCCGCGATAGAAGAACCCGTCGCATGTGGCGCAGGCGGAAACGCCAAAGCCTTTGAACTTCTCTTCCGAGGGCAATCCCAGCCATTTCGCCCGCGCGCCAGTGGCCAGAATGACCGCATCGGCAGTGTAGATGGTGCCGCTGTCGCCCTTGGCTGTGAAGGGGCGTTTCGAGATATCCAGATCGCTGATGATGTCGCCGATGATCTCGCATCCCATCGCGGCGGCATGTTCCTGCATCTTGATCATCAGATCAGGACCCTGAACCTCGGTAAAGCCGGGATAGTTCTCGACCTCGGTGGTGGTCGTCAGCTGTCCGCCCGGCTCGATGCCCTGAACCAGGATCGGTTCCAGCATCGCACGGCTGGCATATACGCCCGCAGTATAACCGGCAGGTCCTGATCCGATTATCAGAACCCTGGTGTGTTTTGTTTCGGCCATGATACCCCCGACTTGATCTGCCTGATACGGGCCTGCGGCCCCTTGGCGAATGGATATAGCGACCCCCTTGAGGCGCTTAAAGCCCCTTCGTGCCGTATCGGAGAATCCGTTTCACAACTCGCGCTAGAAAAATACCTGGAAAACCAAAGAATATTGCGCAAACGCGAAACATTATTGCGCATCCCTTGGGTGCTGATATAACAACCGAAAATTCAGGAGCTTTTTATGGTCGCGACACGGCTGGACGAGATTGACCGCAAGATTCTGGCAGAATTGCAGGCAGACGGTCGCATGACCAATGTAGAGCTCGCGAAACGTGTGGGAATTTCCGCGCCTCCGTGCCTGCGGCGCGTGCGCACATTGGAAGACTCGGGCCTTATCCGCGGATACCATGCGGAAGTGAATGCGCGTGAGTTGGGTTTTGAGGTTCAGGTCTTTGCAAGCGTCGGATTGGAAAGCCAAGCCGAAGCCGAACTCAGCGCATTCGAGGAACGCTGCCGCGAGTGGCCACTTGTCCGTGAATGTCACATGCTGAACGGCGAAGTGGATTTTATTCTGAAATGCGTCGCTCCTGATCTCAGCAGCTTTCAGCAGTTTTTAACAGGCGAGTTGCTGACCACGCCAAACGTGGCCAGCGTTAAAACCTCACTTGTGATACGCGGCGCTAAGGACGAGCCCGGTGTACCGTTTGACGTCCTGGAAGAACGAATGAACCGGACGGCGTAAAGCGCATCCTTTTGTGACGGCTGGTGCACGGCGGCAAAATCGCCGTGACAACCAGAAACAACACCCAACTAATTAAAATCTGCATAAAGCCCCCACTTTGCAGTACTGGTTAAAACTCAGGCAGTGATTGCGTCCACCTCTCCATCTCCGGCACGCGGTAACTGCAGCGGGCCAAAGTCATTCAGCGATTCGACATGCTCGAACAAGTTCAAATAGATTGAGCGAAGCGAATGGCTGATCATCCGAACCGCATTTACGCCTGGATGATATGATTCAAACTGTAATCCGTCTACCTTGATAACCGAATGGCGTTTCAGACAGATGTGAAACAATTCGATTGGGGTAGGCGGTAGCATCTCGATGACACCCATCCCGTCTTGGAACTCGTGCGCGGGCGTCAAAACAGGAGATCCGCCATACAAGTGCCGCAGATGTGCTGGGGTGCCCAACAGGCGCGCAGCCGGACCGACAGTCACGCCTGACATCGGTTTTTGCATTCCGAAGGTATCCGCCATGATGCGTGTCAGCGGGCGCGTGCGACCACGCGAGTCTTCGCGCCCGGGGATCAAAGTCACCGAGCCCTTCCAGACCACGGTTTCCGAAGTTCCATTCTGGGTCAAAACCGTATCGCCAGGCAAAAGATCTTCGATCGCTATCGGCCCGTTTTCGGTTTCGACAAGCGAACCCCGCGTAAAGGCACAAAACGCATCCTCGAACATGGGCAGCGCTGGCGCGATGTGGCGGGTTTGGGATACCTCGCCATTGCTCAACAATGAACTGACCTCATAGCGCCGCAGCTGCGCTTTTTGTTTTGTTGTATTTCTTGGAATCTCGCGCAGCATTGTCGACGTATCGACGGCGTTTCTGGCGGCGCGGGCCAAAGAATGTGGAATAGTCATACTAATTCCGTCCCCTCAAACATCCGCTCAGGAAGGCTGAACCCCCGTACAGGCCCGCCTGATCGGTTTTCTTTGTCTTGAATGCTATGGCGACTTCGAGACGTCGGCTGTAACGGCCGCGCAGTGCGATGGAATTTCGCAAACTCTTGGTCAACACATTGACCCCCCAGACAAACTCACAACTCGCAGACGAAAATTGTCTACGCACACAAACTCCTAAACACATTCACAGAAAGTGTCTGTGAAGCGCCACACACCGGATCGGAGCACCCCCGCTGTGTGTCTTGACCCTCAAAGCCGGCAGAATGGCTTTGGTAGGCCTGTCTAATCAGCGTCGCGAAGCCAAACGGCGCGCCACACTGGCAGAACGACTGGAAACCCGTTTCCACGGCATCTCCAGTTTTTGCTCTCTGGACGCTTTTAGAACAGCGCTGAGAAAGCGGGATCTTTGTTTCATCCTGTTGTCCTACTTGTTCAAGGCTTAGTGCCTAACGACCCAATCTGGGCCTAACGTGTCGCCATATTGAGGCGGCCATAAGGCTGACGCGGGTTGAATCTGGGACAAAAGAAAGTTGGTTGTTTCCTTTTCTTAATCTAGCCGCGCTCACATTCAGAAATATGCAGATAACCATCTGAGAGAGGGCAATAAAACCTAATTTTGGCGACTCATATAGACACAACAAATGTGGCGAAAAAGCGGCGATTTCGCCACAATCAGGGCACGCGTCACAGTTTGATGGCGGAAATCAGGCGGCCGTAGTCGGCTTCTTTTGTATGAACCGATCGGCGGTACGAATAGAATCTGTTCGGGTCCGAATAGGTGCAATGACGAATCCACTCTGCATGCCCGACACCAGCCTGACGTAACCGGTGCAGCCCATAGGACGGGAGGTCAAATTGCATCCGATCACCCGTTCCATTTGCGAAGAATCGCAGGTTTTCTGATGATTCAGCGGCAAAGTCTTCTAGGAACTCGGGCCCGACCTCATACGCAATTTGCGAGATTGTGGGCCCTATGACGGCCACTGTATTCTCGCGCCGTGCTCCCAGCGCCTCCATGGAGTCCAACGTGGCCTCAAGCACACCGTCCAGCGCGCCGCGCCATCCTGCATGTGCAGCCCCTATCACTTTTGCGTGGGTGTCGGCAAAAAGAACAGGTTGGCAGTCCGCCGTGAGGATGGTCAGCGCCAGTCCGGGACAGGCCGTAACCAACGCGTCTGCTTTAGGCTTTTCCCCGTCGATTGGACCATCAACAGTTATGACCGTCGGTGAATGCACCTGATGGACTCCGATAAGGGATCCGGGATCGACCTCCATCGCATCCGCTACGCGGTTACGGTTTATCGCGACAGCCTCGGTCTGGTCAGATGATCCATGACCGCAGTTGAGCCCTGCAAAGATCCCGGATGAGGCCCCGCCACGGCGGCAGAAAAAACCATGGCGTACGGATGACAAGAGATCCGAAGTCAGAATTTCCAGCGTCATGATTCCAGTCCCGGTGGTAATGCGGCATAAGATGGGTACAGGCCCAGTACTTTGAACAGGTTTCCCATTTCCTCTGGGTGCGTCAACCGGCGATGTGCGGCTATCAACGCCTCAAGCTTGGACCCGCTGAGTGGTTTCGCCAATGCTTGCGCCCGCGCGGTGATGCCCAGCCGTTCCAGAAAAACGCCTTGGGGTGTCAGGCGCGAATGGGCGCAGCCCGCAGCTCGCGCTGCGCTCGCCAGAGGTTCGAAGTCCACATGGGCGGTCAGATCAGCTTGTCCGGGACTGGAAAGCGGGTCTATCGGCTTGTGGGCATGCAGCGCTTGAAACGTATCCCCAAGCGAATGCCAGTCGCCATAATCCAGGATCAGTCCTGCCCCGCCATGGGTCGCGATCCGTCCGGCGATCACAGTGATGATCGGTATGGCCGAAGGGCAAAGCTCGACCAGATCCCCATCCTGCGTGTCCTCAAGCCGGTTCTTCAAAGCGATCTGTGGCGACCGTGGCCCCTGGCCAAAAGCCAGTGATTCGTCCTTCATCCCGATCAAACGTTCCCGCCAATCGCTGTCATCGCGGATGAATTGGCGAATGGGCAGAGCGTCAAAGAACTCGTTTGCCACCAGCAAAAGCGGGGAATCGGGTAGATCGGTGACTGATGTAATCCAGCGCGGAGCATAGGCATCCAGCGTCTTTGCCTGAATGGTGCGCAGGGTTGGTGAGGCCTCAAGCAGAACAATATCTGCCGCCGCGTGAAAGCCATCCACGCCCTGTGTTGCACGCAGCATGTCAGCCATCAGCGTTCCGCGCCCGGGACCCAGCTCCGCTAGCGTGAAACGGTCCGGACGCCCCTGGTCAATCCAGCATTGCACAAGGCTGAGCCCGATTAGTTCGCCAAACATCTGGCTGATTTCCGGGGCGGTGATGAAATCGCCCTGCGGGCCAATGGGGTCGCGGGTGGTGTAATATCCCAGTGTCGGGTGCAGCAGGCATTCGGTCATATAGTCGGCTACACTCATCGGGCCGTCTTGTGCGATACGAGCCTGTAAGAGGTTGGCGAGGGTCATCACTTGGCCTTAGCGCGTAAAGCCAGCCAAAGGCCAAAGGCAATCATTGGCAAAGACAGCAACTGGCCCATGGTCAGGCCGTAGCCGCCCATTTGCCAGGCAAGTCCAAGCGGATTTCCGGCCGAAACAAACTGTGCATCGGGTTGCCGGAAAAACTCGACAATGAAACGCGATGCGCCATAGCCCGCCATAAACACGCCTGTGACCAGACCGGGCCGTAGGAAAGCGCGGCGCCGATAGACCAGCCACAACAGCAGGACGCCCAGCAGCAACCCCTCAAGCGCGGCTTCGTAAAGCTGAGAGGGGTGGCGGGCGCAAAGACCAATAACCGTCGGGCAGTTTTGGGCGGCGGCACCGGGGAATACAAAGGCCCAGGGCAGGTCGCTGGGCCTTCCCCACAGTTCGGCGTTGATGAAATTCGCGACACGACCCAATAACAGCCCAGGCGGCACGGTATGCGCGATCAGATCAGCAAGCGGCAAAATCGAAATTTGGTGACGTCTTGCATAGATATATGAGGCCACGACGACGCCTAGCAATCCACCGTGGAAGGCCATGCCGCCCTGCCAGACCATCAGAATTTCGATCGGGTTCGAAAGGTAATAGGCTGGTTGATAAAACAGCACGAACCCAAGTCGCCCGCCCAGAATCACGCCCAGGATGATCCAGGTGATCAAATCCTCAAGCTGGGCGGGTTGCATCGGTGGCGCCTTGTCGGGCCACAGGGCGGGGCGCTTTAGGGCGATCACCCCCAGGCGCCATGCAATCACAATCCCGGCGATATAGGCGAGGGCGTACCATCTAAGTGCGAACTCCATCCCGAACAGCGAGATCGAGAAAAGTTCGGGCGACAGATCGGGGAAATTCAGAACAGCCTGCATGTGCGTCTCATTGCCCGGGCTTTGAGGGTTAAGTCAACCTTGAGCCTGCGCCAATCATTCCCCATATAGAGACCAACCGCCAAATCGGAGGATAACCATGCAAACCCGCAACAAGATTCTGGATGATGTTTCCCAACTCATGACCAACGCCATGGGTGTTGCCCAAGGCGCAAAGGACGAGGCGGAGAACGCCATGAAGTCGATGATCGACCGTTGGCTGGCCGATCGCGATTTCGTCACACGCGAAGAATTCGACGCTGTCCGTGCCATGGCTCAGAAAGCGCGCGAGGAAAACACAGCGCTCGAGGCGCGCATTGCAGCGTTGGAAGCCAAGCTGGGCGAATAATCCCCCGCGAAATTTTGGAAAAAAGACAAACGCCGCGCAATCCGGTTCTGGGTTGCGCGGTGTTGTGCATCATGCCGTCTTGCGGGAATTAATCAAGACAAAGCTGCATCTGATGCCAATATTTTGATCCCCGTTGCCAGCTATCCACAACTTATTGCTGTTATCCCCAAAAATGGGGGTTGTCAGGCCACCACCCACAGCGCACCATATTTAGTACAGGCCTATGGGGGAAGCCCGGCTTGTAGAGCAGGCAACTAGCGCTGGGGCGCTGCCAGCCCCGAAATGCTAGAAATTAGTGAGGTGGCATTATGGCCCTTTCCGAGCAGTTTCTTGAAGAAGACCTTCATCCGATCGACATTGTTGAACATCTTGCCGAACATCACGATTGGGACTTTGATCGGATCGGGGATGATCAGATCGCAATGGCTGTCGAAGGACAGTGGCGCACCTACTCGATTACGCTGGCCTGGTCGAATTATGACGAAACGCTGCGTATGGTGTGCTCGTTCGAGATGGAGCCACCTGAGGCGCGCGAGACCGAGCTTTATGAACTGCTGAACAAGATGAACGATCAGTGCTGGGCCGGGGCCTTCACATACTGGGCCAATCAGAAGCTGATGGTTTACCGCTACGGTCTGGTTCTTGCGGGTGGTCAGATGGCCAGCCCGGAACAGATTGATACGATGATCACCGCAGCGGTCCTGAGCGCCGAGCGTTATTATCCCGCGATCCAACTGGTCACATGGGGCAACCGTACCCCGGAAGACGCGATGCAAGTCGCCATTGCAGAGGCCTACGGCCGCGCGTAAAGCTTTGCCCCGAGCCAAATAAGCGGAGGGGCAATCATGGACATGTCACGCGTCGCCGAACAGGGGCTGGTGCTTTTGGGATGCGGCAAGATGGGATCGGCCATGCTTGCCGGGTGGTTAGAGCATGGCCTTCCTGCCTCGTCAGTCTGGGTGATTGACCCTTTCCCGTCGGATTGGCTGAAATCGTCGGGCGTCAACATCAATACCCCGCTACCCGAGGGGCCTGCAGTTGTGCTGGTCGCGGTAAAGCCGCAGATGATGGGCGATGCGCTGCCCGCAATTACAGCCTTGGGCGGCGGGCGCAGCCTGTTCGTGTCGGTCGCGGCGGGCACCTCAATCTCCACATTCGAAGAGGTGTTGGGCCAGAAAACACCAATCGTGCGTGCCATGCCGAACACCCCGGCGGCGATCCGACAGGGAATCACAGCGTTGATTGGAAATTCTGCTGTTTCGGATGCGGATCTGGCCCTAGCCGAAAACCTGCTATCTGCGGTCGGTGAGACGGTCAGATTGCAGGATGAGGCGCAGATTGATGCCGTTACCGGGCTGAGCGGGTCCGGCCCTGCATATGTATTCCACCTTATAGAAACGCTCGCTGCTGCGGGTCAGGCTCAGGGCCTGCCACATGAACTGGCGATGAGGTTGGCCAAGTCCACGGTCGCCGGGGCAGGGGCCTTGGCCATGGCGTCTGACGAGGACCCATCGCAACTGCGCGTCAATGTCACTTCGCCTAATGGAACCACGCAGGCCGCGCTTGAGGTCCTGATGCACGACGAATTCGGTTTTCCCGACCTGCTGCACCGCGCTGTTAAAGCCGCAACCGATCGGTCCAAGGAGCTGTCTCGTGGGTGAAATTACATTCGACGATTTTCTTAAGGTCGACATTCGCGTCGGCGAGGTTATCCGCGCCGAGCCCTTCCCCGAAGCGCGCAAGCCAGCGATCAAGATGTGGATCGATTTTGGACGAGACATCGGCGAGCGGAAAACCTCGGCCCAGATCACTGCGCATTATGATCCCGCCTCATTGGTGGGCAAGCAGGTGATGGCGGTGATAAATTTCCCTCCGCGCCAGATCGGCAAGTTCATGTCCGAAGTGCTTGTGTTGGGATTGCCCGATGAGACTGGTGAGATCGTCCTGATCGGGCCGGATGGCAAGGTTCCAACCGGTGGGCGAATGCACTGATGCGTGTGTTCATTGCCCGACCGATGACCGCCTCTGTCGCAGCACGTGCACGCGCAGAGTTCGACGCAGAGATGCGCAGTGAAACCTTGCCGATGTCACCCAAGGAAATGGGGCATGCGCTGTCCGAATTCGATGTGGTGGTGCCGACCTTGGGAGACCTGTTCTCGGCCCAGATATTTGCTGAGGTGCTGGAACCGCGGTGCAAACTGCTGGCAAACTTTGGGGTTGGGTATAATCACGTAGATGTGGAGGCGGCCCGTCAGGCCGGAATCGCGGTGACCAATACGCCTGGCGCTGTCACTGACGCTACGGCCGATATTGCCATGACATTGCTGCTGTCCACGGCCCGCCGCGCCGGAGAAGGCGAACGGCTGGTACGTTCAAACCTTTGGCAGGGTTGGCACCCGACACAGATGTTGGGCCATCACGTGACCGGCAAACGGGTCGGCATTGTGGGCATGGGGCGCATTGGGCAAGCCATCGCGCGACGTTGCCACTATGGGTTTGGTATGCACGTCGCCTATCAATCGCGTAGCCCAAAGGAGCTAGAGTTTCCGGCGGATTATGTCCCAGACCTCAAAGCTTTGGCTGCCGGTGTAGATTTCCTGATCCTGGCTGTGCCGGGCGGTGCCGAAACCCGGCATCTGATCAATGCGCAGGTGCTGCAGGCGATGAACGCTGCTGCCATCCTGATCAATATTTCTCGGGGAGAGGTAGTGGATGAATCGGCCCTGATTTCGGCGTTGCAAGAAAAGCAAATCGCGGGTGCGGGTCTGGATGTCTACGAATTCGAACCCGCAGTGCCGCAAGCTCTGATAGATTTGCAGAACGTGACCCTGTTGCCCCACCTGGGTACCGCGACTGAGGAGGTCCGCAGCGCTATGGGGCACATGGCGCTAGATAATGTTGCGGCCTTTGTTCAGGGGCGCCCGCTGCCAAATCCGGTTTAGGTGCCCACGGCCTCGCGCCAATGCCTGCGGCACAGCGAGACATAGGTTTCGTTGCCACCAATTTGGACCTGAGCACCTTGGGTGATGGGATTTCCATTCTCGTCCTGACGAATCACCATTGTTGCCTTGCGGCCGCATTCGCAGATCGTGCGAACCTCACGCATCTCATCCGCCAGCGCCAGCAAGGCGGCCGACCCGGGAAACAGCCGGCCCTGAAAATCGACCCGCAACCCATAGGCCAGCACCGGCACGTTCAGGTCATCTACGGCGCGGGCCAGTTGCCAGACCTGATCTTCGGTCAGGAACTGGGCTTCGTCGATAAAGACACATGCAATTTTGCCTTGCGCCAGACGGGCTTCGATCATGGCGAAAACATCATCATCGGTGTCAAAAGTATCAGCCTCGGATGATATCCCAATCCGCGAGGCAATTTTCCCAGCACCGGCGCGCCCATCCAATGCAGCCGTCATCAGGTAAGTATCCATGCCGCGCTCGCGATAGTTATGCGAGGCTTGCAGCAACACGGTCGATTTGCCCGCGTTCATAGTCGAGTAGTTGAAGTAAAGTTTTGCCATGGCTCGGGTCTAATTCGCCAGCCCCGCCTGGGCAAGCCATCTCATGTGGCGAAATGAGCGACGCCGCCGTTGTCCAGTTAGGGGATGAGCTCACGCTCTTTGGGGATGGAGCCCCTGCACTCACAACAGCGACGCCTTCGGCCTATAAGCGGCCTAAACGAAGCGGGGCTAATATGTGCCCCGCTATCACTCGCTACCGGCATTATTGCCGCCACTCACTCACAAAACCCTCGCATATCTGAGGGATAGCCAACATATCGCATTTCAATTATGACTCAGGTATGGGAAATTTCATTTCCCTTTCCCCCGCAATGGCAGATGTAGTGGGGAAGGCAGGTAGCAAAGGTAAAAACATGGCAGATATCGGGGCCTATCTCAAAAAGCACACCGAAGCGTTGGTCAAGGACGTTGGAATTGAGTCCGCGTGCGAGATCACGGGTAAATCCAAAGCCACGCTTGGCCGATATTATTCAGATAACGCAGAGCATGCTGATCGGTTCATGCCGGTTGATGCAGTTGCACGCCTTGAAGCGGTGGCCAACTTTCCGCATGTGACGTCGGCTTTGGCCGACCTCAAGAACATTACGCTGTCATATGATGGCCGCAACACGGACGCTCCTCGCACCGGAGGTGTTAATTCGGATGTCATCGCGTTGAGCCAACGCTTTGCCATGCTTATGACCGAATACCAGTCTGCTATCGAAGACGGTATCATCACGGTGAACGAGGCCAAACGCCTGTTGAAGGAAACCAGCCTGCTGCAGCATGTTCTGATCGAGATGAAGCTGCACCTGGAAGAAGAAAGCGTGAGCTGAGGCAAGGGAAGCTGCGTGTCTTGATCCAGTTTGGTGTGCGTACCGATACTCATGACATGCTAGGTCAAGCTTGACCCGATCTGAACGCTCGCATGCTGGGGCTTTTGCCGCTTGCCGCCGGACGGGGTGATGCCAGTGCTGAAACAAGGATCAAACAACCAAGCCGGGTAGAATGAGCCCGGTTTTCTTGTACGAATTTGTAGTTGCGCGGAGTGTTGTCTTAACCGTGCCGTTTCACGATTACCGAACCCACGGAATACCCTGCTCCGAAGGAACAGATAAGGCCGATCTCGCCATCGGTGAAATCGTCCGAGTATTTCGAAAATGCGATGATCGACCCTGCCGAGGACGTGTTCGCATAGTCTTGCAGGATGTTTGGCTGCTCTCCGGGGGCGGGCTCGCGGCCCATGACTTTTTTACCGATGAAATCATTCATCGTTTTGTTCGCCTGATGCAGCCAAAGACGTTTGAGATCGGCGTTGCTGATCCCTTCGGCGTCCATGTGATCGGCAATGTGCTTGCTGACCATTGGAAGAACCTCTTTGAACACTTTACGGCCGTTTTGCATGAACTGCATATCGCGGCGGTCGGTCAATCCCTCTGGCCGAGTGCGACGCAGGAAGCCATTATTGTTTCGGATGTTGTTGGAAAAATCCGTGGCGCAGCTGGTCGACAAAATCTCGAAATGCGGTCCGGTCGCATCCTCGATCCGTTCAATCAAGGTGGCCGTTGCCACGTCACCAAAAATAAAGTGGCAATCACGGTCACGCCATTCCAGGTGGCCCGTGCAAATCTCGGGGTTTACCACAAGCGCACATTTGACCGACCCGGACCTGACCATATCCGCCGCCGCCTGAATGCCGAACGTGGCCGAAGAACAGGCAACGTTCATATCGAATCCGAACCCTTTGCATCCCAGCGCCTGCTGGATCTCGATCGCGATTGCAGGATAAGCCCGTTCATGGTTCGAAGCCGCGCAGATTACCAGATCAACATCGTCCCCGTTGCGCCCAGCCTGTGCCAGTGCTTTCTTGCAGGCGTCAACGGCCATTTCGGTCATGATGCCAGGTTCATCGTCAGAGCGCTGACGAAACAGCGGGTGCATCACGTCGGGATCCAGAACCCCCGCTTTGTCCATCACATAGCGGTTCTCGATTCCGGAGGCCTTCAGAATGAACTCTTCAGACGAATGCTGCATCGGCTCAACGTCACCAGCGGCAATCGCCTCTGCGTTCTGGGTGTTCATCCTGTCGGCATATGCATTGAAGGCCGAAACGAGCTCGGCATTCGTAATGACATTATCTGGCGTGAAAACACCCGAGCCGGTGATTGCTGGCGTATACATGTTGCGTCCTGGATTTCTGGATTCACCCAAAATGCCGTTATGATTGGTATTGTTCAAGAGAGATTGACCCGAGGGAATGTTAAGCTTGGTTGGAAATTGAGCTTCAGTTCTTGAATAGTTCGTTTTTCGAAGTATATACGCGTCAAATTCTGCAAGGAATCAACCCATGGCCCATGATCATAACACTCTGTTGCATCGCTTAAGCCCCGAGATGCAGGCGATGATGGGTGTGTATGCGCTCTATTGGAAGCTCGAGGAGAGCTTCGATGCCATCGAAATAGAACTGAGCCATCAGGAATGCCATATGGTGATCAAATTGGATCAGCCCAGGCGCATGGGCGTTTTAGCGGCTGACATGCTGTCAGTTCCTTCGACAATCACGTCGACCGCCGATGCCTTGGAAAAAGCGGGCTATCTGAGACGCGAACGCGATCCAGAGGATCGCCGTGCATGGCTTTTGGTTTTGACCGAAAAAGGCACAGAAACACGCCAGATGCTTGTAGCCCAAGCAGGCGCCCTGTTTCAGCGCGCGTCCGGACTGAACAAAGATGAAACCGCAGAATTCGCAAGACTGGCCCGGAAGATCCGGGAAAACATACTGAAAACTGGAATTCCCGAGGGACTGAAGAAATGAAACTGATCTCTGCTTTGGGCGTGGCCCTGATCTTTCTCTCCAGCTCAATCATGGCTGAAGAAGCTGCCAAGCCGGTAAAGCTGATGGTGGTAAAGGAAACCACGCCTGGGTTCACACGTCAGTTCTTTGGTCGCGTCGCTGCGCGGCAAACGGTTGATCTGGCCTTTCAGGTGGCTGGACAGATTGTTGAAATGCCAGTGGCTGAAGGATTTGTCATCCCCAAGGGTGAGCTGATCGCCGAGCTGGATCGTGAGCCGTTCCAGCGCCGCTATGATCGTGCCGTTCTGCAAAAAGATCAGGCGGATCGGACCCTGGCCCGCCTGTCTCGGCTGCGGGGAACTGCGGCCAGCCAAGTGGCTGTGGACGACTCTGAGACTGCGGCGCAACTGGCTGATATCGCTGTGCGTGACGCGCTTTACGACCTGGAACAGGCGACATTGACGGCACCGTTTAACGCGCTGGTGTCCAGCCGGGCGGTCGAGGCCTTTACCACTGTTTCCGCAGGTACCCCGATCGTGCGTATCCATGATATGTCCGAACTTCGGATTGAGGTCGACGTACCCGAAATTTTGTTTCAACGGTCGGGCCAGCAGGATGACATCACCATCACCGCGAAATTTCCGGTGAGCGACGAAGTCTTCCCGCTTCAGATCCGCGAATTCGATGCTGAATCTTCAAGCGTCGGTCAAACCTTCCGCATCCAATTTGGCCTGACACCGCCTGAAGGGCTGCAAATTCTGCCTGGTTCGTCGGCTACTGTGACCGTTCGGGTCAAGGACCAGAAACGGGGAATCTTTGTTCCGCCTACAGCCATTGTGGCCGATGTCGAAGGGGCGCTGGGCGTAATGGTGTTTTCTCCGACTGGGGCTGACCAAGGGACACTGCGCCGCGTCCCCGTTACCATCGAGCCCACGGAAACCGGTGATGTCAACGTACTGGACGGCCTAAGTGACGGGGAAGAAATCGTTGTCGCCGGCGGCGACGTTTTGATTGACGGTCAGGTGGTGCGCCGCTTTACCGGTCTTGCCAACTAAGGGGCGGATTGATGAACATCGCACGCGCATCCATTGATCGCCCTATCTATACATGGCTGGTCATCCTGATCGCCTTGTTCGGCGGTATCTGGGGATTTCTGTCGCTTGGCCGTCTGGAAGATCCAGCCTTCACAATCAAAAACGCCGTCATCGCTACCCAATATCCGGGGGCAACGGCTGAACAAGTGGCGCTGGAGGTTTCAGAGCCACTGGAATCCGCCATCCAGCAGATGGGCGAGGTCAAGACAATCACATCAATGAACCAGCCCGGTTTTTCGCTGATCGAGGTCGAGATTAACTCAGCCTATGATGGGACCGAGCTGCCGGAGATCTGGACCAAATTGCGCGCCAAGGTCCGTGACGCCTCACGGGAGCTGCCATCCGGGGTGGGTGATCCGCTGGTCAATGACGGGTTTGGCGATGTGTTTGGCTTGTTTTATGCGGTCACGGCCGAGGGCTTCTCGGACGCTGAAAAACATGAGCTTTCCACATTTCTTCGGCGCGAACTACTGACGGTTGACGGTGTCGCGGATGTCGAGGTGATGGGCCTGCCGCAAGAGGCGATCTTTATCGAACCCGACCTGTCTATTTCGGTGAACCAAAACGTGCCTCTGCAGGCGCTTACCGACGCGATTACAAATGCGGACTCGGTAAACTCGTCGGGGTCATTGCGATCAGAAGATGGCCGGACCGCGATATTAACCGCCGAAGGATCCGATACGGTTTCCGCCATTGCTGGCCTTTCTGTTGGATCGCAGGGCCAGGTTATCAACCTGTTCGATATGTCGAATGTACATCGTGGTCGCCTAACCGATCCTAATGTCATCATCCGGTTCAACGGGACCGAAGCTTTCACTCTGGGTATCGCTGGGCTTTCGACTGATAATATCGTTGAGGTCGGCAAGCGTGCTGACGCGAAATTTGCCGAGTTGGATTCTCAGATCCCCTATGGTGTCGAGATCCTGCCGATTTACCAGCAGCACGTCGTTGTTGAGCAGGCATCGAACGACTTTCTGGTGAACCTCGCGCTGTCGGTCTCTATTGTTGTTGCGGTTTTGGCCCTGTTCATGGGTTGGCGCGCGGCTGTGGTTGTGGGAACAACTCTGTTGCTGACCGTGGTTGGCACGTTGTTGTTCATGGCATTGTTCTCGATCGAGATGGAACGAATTTCGTTGGGCGCTTTGATCATCGCGATGGGTATGTTGGTGGACAACGCCATTGTGGTGGCCGAAGGAATGCAGATTGCAATGCTGCGCGGCAAGAATTCGCGTGATGCGGCGGATGAGGCTGCGGCCAAAACGCAAATTCCGCTGTTGGGAGCAACGGTGATTGGCATCATGGCTTTTGCCGGGATTGGTCTTAGCCCTGATGCGACGGGCGAGTTCTTGTTTTCGCTATTTGCTGTTATCGGGATATCGCTGCTGCTGAGCTGGACCCTGGCGCTGACGGTGACTCCGATGCTTGGGCACTATTTCTTCAAGCAGGGCAAAGAAGGTGAAATTGATGCCTATGGCGGGATCATGTTCCGTGTTTATGGCGCGATCCTAAACTGGGCGCTGCGGTTCCGTTGGATGGTGATTGCAATGCTGGTGGGCATTACCGTGGTCTGTTTCGCAGGATTTGGTTTGGTCAAACAACAGTTCTTTCCAGACTCGAATACACCGCTGTTTTTCGTGCATTACAACCTGCCGCAGGGCACACCCATTGCGCGCACCGCCGAGGATATGGCTGTTTTCGAAAACTGGCTGGCGGATCGGGACGATGTGGTATCTGTCACGACATTTGTTGGGCAAGGAGCAACTCGTTTTTTGTTGACCTACTCTTCGGAAAAACCGAACCCCAGCTACGGTCACATGATCATCCGGACGGAAACATTGGATGACATTCCGGCTTTGCGGGCGGATCTCGAGGCGTTTGGCTCGGCGCAGTTCCCCGAAGGCAAGTTCCGCACCAAGCGGCTGGTCTTTGGTCCTGGCGGCGGTGATCCAATTCAGGCCCGTTTCTCGGGAAGCGATCCGGCGGTGCTTCGGCAACTTGCGAATGAGGCTGTGCAGACGATGCGCGCGGCCTCGCCCAATGCGCTGAACGTCTATCACGACTGGCGCGAACAAGGGCTGGCTGTCCAGCCAATTTATGCGACCGAACGGGCGCAGACCGCAGGGGTGTCGCGCGAAGATATCGCGGCGACTCTGCAATTCTCGACCGATGGGATCACCGGTGGTGTGTTCCGCGAGCGCGACCGTCTGATTCCGATCATCTTGCGCCGCCCGGTGGACGGGGATTATTCGATCGTGGATCAGGTTGTATTCTCGGACCAGTCGCAGAAATTCGTGCCGATCGAGCAGATGGTCGACAGGTTCGAATATAAGGCACTCAATACGCTGGTTCACCGCCGGGATCGTGTGCTGACCATTACGGTAGGGGCCGACATCCCGCCGGATTTGACAGCTGCGCAGGTTCATTCCGAAGTCCGCACAGCTATTGAAAGCATGGAGCTGCCAGCGGGCTATCGACTGGAATGGGGTGGAGAGTTCGAGAATGCTGGCGATGCAAATAAAAGCCTGGGTCGTCAGTTGCCGTTGAGCCTGTTGATCATGGTTCTGATTTCGGTGCTGATATTCAACGCCATTCGTCAGCCGATCATTATCTGGCTGTTGGTACCGATGTCGGTAAACGGAGTGGTGATCGGTCTGCTGGGAACGGGTCTGCCGTTCACATTTACGGCGCTACTGGGACTGCTTAGCCTATCGGGGATGCTGATCAAGAACGGTATCGTTTTGGTCGAAGAGATCGACTTGGTACGTGCAACCGGGCAGGGGTTGCGTGAATCGATCATAGAGGCTTCGGTCTCGCGTTTGCGCCCCGTGATGCTGGCCGCAATCACGACGATTTTGGGTATGGCTCCGTTGTTGACGGATGCGTTCTTCAGGTCGATGGCGGTGACCATCATGGGAGGTCTGGCCTTTGCCACGGTCCTTACCATGGTGGCGGCCCCCGTGTTCTACATGGTGTTCTTCCTGCCGGAGGAACGGCGCAAGAAACCACCGCAGCCGGTTGTCTAAATGAAAACCCCCGGTCATGGACCGGGGGTTTTGCTTTATTCTGGTGTAGTGGGGGGAAGGTCAGCCTTGCAGGGACCTGACCTCGACATCACCTTCGGCCTGCGCCTTTATCGCCAACGCGGCAGCGTGGCTGGCGGCGGCGGTGGTGAAATATGGGATCTTGTCATAAAGCGCGATGGATCGGATGGCCTTGCTGTCCTCGACCGCCTGTGCACCTTCGGTGGTATTCATCACCAACTGTACCTGACCATCTTTAAGCATGTCAGCGACGTCGGGGCGACCTTCGTAGACCTTGTTGACCAGATCACAGGCAATACCGTGCTCGGCCAGCCAGCTTTGCGTTCCGCGGGTGGCGACAAGGGCAAAGCCCTGCGCGGCCAGAACCTGTGCGGCCTCAAGCATGGCCGGGGTCTTGTCGGCATCCTTGATCGAGATAAACGCACGACCCGAGGATGGCAGAACCATGCCCGCACCCATCTGTGCTTTGAGGAAGGCACGGGGGAAGTCGCGGTCCCAGCCCATGACTTCTCCGGTCGAGCGCATCTCAGGCCCCAGAATAGTGTCGACGCCGGGGAACCGGGCGAAGGGCAGCACTGCCTCTTTCACCGAGAACCACGGCATATCCGGATCGGCCAGCGTCATCTGGTCGGCGATCTTGGTATCGTCCACGGTTTTGTATGCAGGGCGCAGTGGGAAATCCGCCAGCTTCTCGCCCGCCATCACACGCGCGGCGATTGAGGCGATGGCGCTGTCCGTCGCTTTGGCCACGAAGGGCACGGTACGCGAGGCGCGCGGGTTGACCTCGATCAGGTAGATATCATCATCCTTGATCGCGAATTGAATGTTCATCAAGCCGACAACGTTCAGCGCCTTGGCCAGCTTGAAGGTCTGCTCTTTGACCCGGCCAATCACTTCTTTCGACAGCGAGTAAGGTGGCAGCGAACAGGCGCTATCGCCCGAGTGCACGCCGGCCTCTTCGATATGCTGCATGATGCCTGCGACATGAACATCCGTGCCGTCGCACAGCGCGTCGACATCCAGTTCAACCGCGCCCGCCAGATAGCTGTCTAGCAGCACAGGGCTGTCGCCCGAGACCACCACGGCCTCGTTGATATAGCGCCGCAGCTGGTCCATATCGCGCACGATTTCCATCGCGCGGCCACCCAGAACATAGGAGGGACGGATCACCAGCGGAAAGCCGATATCCTCGGCGATTTTCAGCGCTTGCTCGTCGGTCGATGCGATGCCGTTATTGGGCTGTTTCAGGCCCAGATCATTGACAAGCGCCTGGAACCGCTCGCGGTCTTCGGCCAGGTCGATGGCGTCGGGCGTGGTGCCGAGGATCGGAATGCCTTCTTCTTCCAGCGCATTGGCCAGTTTCAACGGGGTCTGCCCGCCGAACTGAACGATCACACCGTGCAGAGTGCCGTTTTCCTGTTCTTTCGTCAGGATTTCCATGACGTGTTCGAATGTCAGCGGTTCAAAGTACAACCGGTCCGAGGTGTCATAATCGGTTGAAACCGTTTCGGGGTTACAGTTGATCATGATGGTCTCATAGCCCGCATCGGTCAGTGCGAAGCAGGCGTGACAACAGCAATAATCGAATTCGATCCCCTGACCGATCCGGTTGGGGCCGCCGCCCAGGATAACAACCTTCTTGCGGTCACTCGGGCGCGCCTCGCACTCAACATCACCCATCATAGGGGCTTCGTAGGTCGAGTACATATAGGGCGTCTGCGCCTCAAACTCGGCAGCGCAAGTGTCGATGCGCTTGAATACTGCGTTAACACCCAGATTGCGGCGGGCGCGGCGTACATTGCCTTCGTCACGGCCTGTCAGGTTGCCCAGGCGCGCATCGGTAAAGCCAAGCATTTTCAGCCTGCGGATGCCTTCTTCGGTCACCGGCAGGCCGTCTTTGCGCAACTGACGCTCGGCCTCGATGATCTCGCGGATGCGGGCCAGGAACCAAGGGTCAAATTTGGTGACCCCAAATATCTCATCATCGGTCAAACCGTGACGCATGGCCTGCGCGATGGTGCGCAGACGGTCGGGGGTTTGCTTGCTGATCGCTTTGATCACCGCGACTTTGTCACTGACCTCGTCCCAGACACCAACGTTCAGGCCGGGGATTTCTACTTCATCAAAGCCAGTCAGGCCGGATTCCATCGAGGCCAGCGCCTTTTGCATCGATTCGTGGATCGTGCGGCCAATGGACATGGCCTCACCCACCGATTTCATCGCCGTGGTCAGGTAAGGTTCAGAGCCGGGGAACTTTTCGAACGCAAATTTCGGAATTTTTGTCACGACATAGTCGATGGTTGGCTCGAAGGAGGCGGGCGTGACCTTGGTGATGTCATTGTCCAGCTCGTCCAGCGTATAGCCAACAGCCAGCTTGGCCGCGATCTTCGCAATCGGGAACCCGGTCGCCTTGGACGCCAGCGCGGACGAACGCGACACGCGGGGGTTCATCTCGATCACGACCATTCGGCCGTCTTCGGGGTTGATCGCCCATTGTACGTTCGAACCGCCAGTCTCGACCCCAATCTCGCGCAGAACGGCGATGGAGCCGTTGCGCATGATCTGGTATTCTTTGTCGGTCAGTGTCAGGGCAGGGGCCACAGTGATCGAGTCGCCGGTATGCACACCCATCGGGTCGATATTCTCAATGGAACAGACGATGATGGCGTTGTCGGCCGTGTCGCGTACCACCTCCATCTCATACTCTTTCCAACCCAGCAGGCTCTCATCGACGAGGATTTGGTTTACCGGCGAGGCATCCATGCCCGAGCGGCAGAAGTGAATATAATCCTCGCGGTTATAAGCCACACCACCGCCGGTGCCGCCCATGGTAAAGGCGGGGCGAATGATGGCAGGCAGGCCGATGTCTTCCAGATCGCCCAAGGCAATCTGGACGCCAGCATCAAGATCGGTGGAGCCGTCGTCGCGCTTGGGGGCGGTAACGATGGTGGCCTTGGGGTTTTCGATGCCAAGCCGATCCATCGCTTCGCGGAATAGTTTGCGGTCTTCGGCCATTTCGATGGCGTCGCGGGTCGCACCGATCATCTCGACACCGAACTCGTCCAGTACGCCCATCTCTTCCAGTGCAAGTGAGGTGTTCAGTCCGGTCTGCCCACCCATTGTGGGCAACAAGGCGTCGGGGCGTTCTTTCTCGATGATCTTGGCGACAACTTCGGGCGTGATCGGCTCGATATAAGTGGCATCGGCCAGACCGGGATCGGTCATGATTGTAGCTGGGTTTGAGTTTACCAGAATGACCCGGTATCCTTCTTCGCGCAGGGCTTTACAGGCCTGTGCGCCTGAATAGTCGAATTCGCAGGCCTGACCGATGACAATGGGGCCCGCCCCGATGATCATGATCGACTGGATGTCGGTTCTTCTCGGCATAGCCTGTTTCCTTCGGTTAACTGCGAGTCAGGGCACCGCCCGCGTGCCCAAATTGTTCTGCGTTATAGGGACCGCGCCAAAAGGTTCAAGAGGTATCGGAAACAGGGGCGAAATTGCCGCTTTCCCCTCTTTCCCTTACCGCCGTATTGTCTATACCGCGCAGCACGACAAATGAGGATGCACGTGCGTATTCGTTTTGATCAGGGGCCGGCCGGATCGGGAACTTATTTCGAACGGCCAGACCGGGTGATCCGCGCAGACAAAGCGGAAGACGTGCCACAGGCTTTGGCGGCGCTGGATGAGGCACGCGCGGATGGGGCCTGGCTGGCCGGTTATGCAAGCTATGAGCTTGGATATGCGTTGGAACCCCGCCTGTTGGTCCGGATGCCTACTGACCGCCGCCTGCCACTGCTGTGTTTCGGCGCCTATGATGCGCCAGGCCAGTGCGATCTGCCCGCACCCCTAGGCGGTGTTGCCGAATTCACACCGCGCTGGGACGAGGCAAGATATGCACGCGCCTTTCAGCTGGTCCACGATGCGATCGGGGCAGGGGATATCTATCAGGCCAACCTGACGTTCCCCATTGACCTGACATTGCAAGGGGATAGCGCCGCGCTTTATGCGGCGTTGGCTGTGGGCCAGCCGGTCGGTCACGGAGCGCTGGTTCAGCAGGATGATTTGCCCGATTTGCTCAGCCGCTCGCCAGAGTTGTTCTTTCGCACCGGTGCAGATCGGACGATCGAAACCCGCCCGATGAAGGGCACACAACCCCGCAGCGAAGACATGGCCGAGGACGCGCGCCGCCGCGATTTCTTGTCGAGAGACGAGAAGAACCGCGCTGAAAACCTAATGATCGTTGACCTTCTGCGCAATGACATCAGCCGGGTTGCGCTGCCGGGGTCCGTGAAGGTACCCGAGCTATTCAAGGTCGAAACATATGCAACCGTGCATCAGATGATCTCGCTGGTGCAGGCGCAGCTGCATCTTGGGGCTGAACTTTCCGATATTCTAAACGCGTTATTTCCCTGCGGCTCGATCACAGGCGCGCCCAAAATTCGCGCGATGGAGATTTTGACCGATCTCGAACCCTGGCCACGCGATATCTATTGTGGTGCTATCGGCTGGGCCGCGCCAGACGGGCGATCCGAGTTCAACGTGGCTATTCGCACGCTGATGGTCGACGGCAACAAGGCCACGCTGAATGTGGGTGGGGGCGTCGTTTGGGACAGCACTGCCCCATCCGAATATGAGGAAGCGCTATGGAAGGCACGTTTCGCCCACCAGCTGACCCTGACTTCCGTCTGATCGAAACGCTGGCATTCCGGCCAGAGAGCGGGTTTGTGCGTGTTGGAAAACACCTAGCCCGGATGGAGCGTTCGGCACGGGCATTGGGGCTTCCTTTCGATGCAGGGCGCGCGATTGCAACGCTTGACCAAGTTGCGGGTTCAATCTCGTTGCGCTGTCGATTGACGATGGACATCAGTGGCGGGTTTGGCGTGACAACTGGTGCACTGGCGGATAACCCGTCCGTCTGGCGGGTCGCAGTTTCCAATACGAGGCTTGCCGCCTCTGATATCTGGTTGCAGCACAAGACGACGCAGCGCGATGTTTATGACCGGGCCCGGGCGGCACTGCCCGAGCGCGTAGATGAGTGGCTGTTTCTGAATGAGCGTGACGAAGTGTGCGAGGGCACCATCACTAACATCTTTCTGGACATGCCCGATGGTCGTTGCCTGACGCCGCCCTTGTCCTCCGGCTTGCTTCCCGGGATCTTGCGCGAAGACTTGCTGGAAAATAATAAAGTCAGCGAGGCGGTGCTGACCATGACCGACCTGCAAAGCGCGGAAAGGTTCTGGATGGGCAATTCCTTGCGAGGCCTGATCTGGGCGGAATTGGCGGTACTGTGAACAAGCAAACCGATTGGGCTGAAGCCGCAGCACCTTCCCGTTGGTTGCGACTGGAATTCGGTTTGTTCTTCATCGCCATACCTGTGCTGATCGCCGTACTTTTCCCGCCTAACTGGATGTTTCCATCGCTGTTTACCTTTACGGCCATCGGGATCGTGTTGTTGCATTTCACGCACGGATTTGCTTGGGCTGAATTGCGATATAACTGGCGCAACTGGTCCTGGCCCGAAGTCGCCGGCTTTGCTGTGGGAATGACCCTGTTTTGTGTTGCGCTAGTACGACTGACCCGTCCCGAAGATGCCTTTTTCCTGTTGCACAACCAACCCGAGCTGCTAGCGATGATTTGGGTGTTTTACCCATTCGTTTCCGCCCTGCCGCAAGAGCTGCTGTTCCGGTCGCTGTTCTTTCGTCGCTACCACGCAATCCTGCCCAATGGACGCACAGCTTATCTGCTGAATGCATCGCTCTTCTCGCTTGCGCATTTGATGTATTGGAGCTGGATCGTAGCTCTGATGACATTTGCCGGAGGGTTGCTGTTTACCTGGGCCTATCGCAAACGCGGATCGTTTTTCTATGCGGTTCTGCTGCATGCCATCGCGGGGAACATCATCTTTGCGGTGGGTCTGGGCATCTATTTCTACTCAGGCAACGTGCAAAGGCCGTTTTGACGGTGCGACTTGCCTTGACTTTCCCAGTCTGACGCGGTGTATCGGCCCGACCAATTCTGCGCCCGAAGGGATATGATCCATGCACGCCTATCGCAGCCACACCTGCGCCGCTCTGACCGCCGCCAATGTCGGTGAAACCGTTCGCCTGTCTGGCTGGGTGCATCGGGTCCGAGATCACGGCGGCGTTCTATTCATCGACCTTCGCGATCATTTCGGCGTCACACAGGTTTTGTGCGACGGCGACAGCGCGGCATTCGCCGAACTGGAAAAAGTCCGCTCGGAATGGTGTATCCGTATCGATGGCACAGTCAAAGCGCGCGCCGCTGATCTGGTGAACGCGAAATTGCCCACGGGCGAGATCGAAGTTTACGTGCGCGAGTTGGAAGTACTGGGCGCCGCTGACGAGCTGCCGCTGATGGTGTTCGGCGATCAGGAATACCCTGAGGAAACGCGCCTGCGCTATCGCTATCTGGACCTGCGCCGCGAAGTGATGCAGCAGAATATGACCTTGCGCTCGGACGTTGTTGCCTCGATGCGCCGCCGGATGTGGGATCAGGGCTTCCGCGAGTATCAGACGCCAATCATCACGGCGTCCTCGCCTGAAGGCGCGCGCGATTTCCTCGTTCCGTCACGTCTTCACCCGGGCAAGTTCTACGCGCTGCCGCAGGCCCCACAGCAGTTCAAACAGCTGATCATGGTGTCGGGCTTTGACAAGTATTTCCAGATCGCGCCCTGCTTCCGGGACGAAGACCCGCGCGCCGACCGCTCACCCACCGATTTCTACCAGCTTGACCTTGAGATGTCGTTTGTCGAGCAGCAGGACGTATTCGACACGATTCAGCCCGTTCTGACCGGCGTGTTCGAAGAGTTCGGCGGCGGCCGTAAAGTCGATCAGGACTGGCCGCAGATTTCCTACAAGGACGCGGCCTTGTGGTATGGCAGCGACAAGCCCGACCTGCGGAATCCTATTAAAATGCAAGTGGTCTCCGACCACTTCCGCGGGTCTGGGTTCGCGATTTTCGCGAAGCTGTTGGAGCAGGATGGCACCGAAATCCGCGCTATCCCTGCGCCGACGGGTGGCAGCCGCAAGTTCTGCGACCGCATGAACGCCTTTGCCCAGAAAGAGGGTCTGCCCGGTATGGGCTATATCTTCTGGCGCGATCAGGGCGAAGGGATGGAGGCCGCCGGTCCACTGGCCAAAAACATTGGCCCTGAACGGACCGAGGCGATCCGCCAGCAGTTGGGTCTGGGCGTCGGAGACGCTGCGTTCTTCCTTGGCGGCAAACCGAAAGCCTTTGAAAAGGTGGCCGGCAGGGCGCGCGATGTGATCGGTGATGAACTGAACCTGACCGAGAAAGACCGCTTTGCCTTTGCCTGGATCGTCGATTTCCCGATCTATGAGCAAGACGAAGAAACCGGTGCGATCGACTTTGAACACAACCCCTTCTCGATGCCGCAGGGCGGGATGGAGGCGCTGAACGGCAATCCTCTGGACGTGCGCGGTTATCAATATGACTTGGCCTGTAACGGATACGAGCTGGTCTCGGGCGCGATCCGGAACCACAAGCCCGAGATCATGCTGAAGGCCTTTGAGCTGGCTGGCTATGGCGCGGATGAGGTGAAATCCCGCTTTGGCGCGCTGTTCAACGCCTTCCACTATGGCGCCCCGCCGCACGGTGGCTGTGCAGCTGGTATCGACCGGATCGTGATGCTTTTGGCCGATGAAGCCAATATCCGCGAGGTCATGATGTTCCCGATGAACCAGCGCGCCGAGGATCTGATGATGCAGGCACCGTCCGACCCGGCCTCGGACCAGCTGATGGAGTTGGGCCTGCGGATTATCCCGCAGGACTGATAGAAAACCCGCCACAGTCGCCTGTGGCGGTTTTTTTCTGTTTTCAACCCATTCCCAATTCTCTGATAGCGGGTTTACAGGAAATGGTCCTTTTTCCTCTCACGGCTGTTCCGAATGTCACGCGCGCTGACGCGTGTCTGTCTGTATGCCCACAGACAAAGGAGCGATGCGGTAATTAGATATGCGGTTGTCACTTCAGATAGCCTCGCGCTGTTCCAGACGGGCCTGCACTATTCCCGCAACCTGGGCTGTCAGAGCGGTGATGGGCATACCTGCGGCGCGTGAGGCTGCCAACTGCTGGGCGGCTTCGGCCAGAACCGTATCTTCAGCATCACGGGCAACGCCGCGCAGGAATTGAGCCGCATAGTCCAGTGACCGATGGTCATTCGGTCCGGCCAGAACATCGGCGATATGTGCCATGTCGTCCTGATAGGCCATAGGATCGGGGCATATCACCTCATCCCGAACGGCGTGGAGCGTGCAGGGGCGGCGGTCTTCCGGCAGGCAACTTAGAATAGACGACTGGAAATAGGACAGTGAGTTAAGCGGCTTGGCAAGAAACCCGTCCGCGCCAACCTCTGTCGAAAGGGTTTCTGAATTGTCGTCGCCTGACATGCCCAGAATCGCTCCGATCCGGGGCGTAGTCATGGCCAGTTCGGCAATCAGATCAGCGCCAGAGCCATCTGGCAGCCCCATATCCACCAAGATCACCGAAGGCCGATAGATTTGAAGGTGGCGTCGGGCGGACTTCAGGCAATCGGCCCGCCTGATCCGCGCGCCTGAATGCAAACACATCAGGCGGATGGCATCGCAGGCATAGCGGCTGTCCTCAACAACCAAAATGGTTTGTCCCAGCAGCGGCCGCGTGGCCGTCGGCTGCGCGGGTGAGGCGAAGGGGCTCGAATCGTCCATGGCAGAACTCCTATTCAGCAGATGCTTCACGCTAGGAACTTCTGGCTAACACGGGGTTAACGGCAATTTGGCGCACTTGTCCTTTGCCTGATCTGTCCCCATAACCGCTGCAACGCAGAAGGTAGGAGAGTTCCATGATTGGCCGCTTAAACCACGTTGCCATTGCCGTCCCTGATCTTGTGGCGGCGTCTGAACAGTACCGCAGCGCTTTAGGTGCCAAGGTTGGCGCGCCGCAGGATGAACCTGATCACGGCGTTACTGTGGTGTTCATTGAATTGCCCAACACCAAGATCGAGTTGCTTTATCCTCTGGGCGATGACAGCCCGATCAACGGTTTTCTAGAGAAGAACCCCGCCGGCGGAATCCATCATGTCTGCTATGAGGTGGAGGATATCATTGCCGCGCGTGATCACCTGAAAGAAACCGGCGCCCGGGTGCTGGGTAGCGGTGAACCCAAGATCGGCGCGCACGGGAAACCGGTTCTTTTCCTGCATCCCAAAGATTTCAACGGCTGTCTGGTCGAGTTGGAACAAGTATAAACACCGGAGGTGTACACATGACGATCACTGCAGGACTGGTTCTGTTTGCCGTCATCTGGTTCATGACGCTTTTGGTGATTCTGCCGATCCGCATCAAGACCCAGGGTGATTTGGGCGAGGTCGTTCCCGGCACCCATTCAGGGGCCCCGGAAGTGCATCACATGAAGAAAAAGTTATGGATCACCACCGGGGTGTCGGTCGTGCTCTGGGCTATCATTGCAGGGATCATTATTTCGGGCGTGATTTCGGTACGGGATTTCGATTGGCTAAATCAAATGGAACCGCGAAACTAAGCTTCAGGGCGTTGGCCCTGACAGCTTATGAAAGATATGCGTGAATGTAGCAGCTCCAATAATCGGGATCACAAGGTTCACCAGCGGAATAGACAGTGGGATGGCCATCAACGTGCCCGCAAGCCAAATTGTTGACGAATGTTGTGCTCGCAGTTTTCGCGCGCCCTCACGCCCGATACGGCGCATGGCTGCCAGCGTAAAATACTCACGCCCCAGCAGAAATCCGTTCATCGCCCAAAAGATAAACGGGGCCAGTGGCGTGAAGATCGCATAAAGGATCAGCGCCAGAAGGTTGGCCAGGATCAACACGCCCATAAAGCCAAGCGCGTCAGTGATCGCATCGCCTATCGGGATGCGTGGAACCGTGGGCAGGCTCGGATAATGCCTGTCCTCTACAGCTTGCGCGACATCGTCCAGAAACACAGACGTGATGGCTGAGGCGACGGGAATCATCAGAAACACTGGCAGGATCAGCACCAGGAAAATGCCGGAATAGCTGAGGACGTCATTCAGCCAGGGAACTGCACCAATGAATGGCAGCGATATCTCGTCCCCTGACAGCCGGTTGATCAGCCAAATTGCACCGGCGCAGGCTGCGATCAGCATAAGAATGGTCAGACCAATGCCCCGAAGCAGGACCCCGCGGAATTTCGGGTCTCCGATCTGACCAAGCGCTGAAAAAAAGGCGTTGAGGATGATCATTCTGTGACCCATTCGGTCAGGGCATCAACATCCGGGCGAGGGCGGTCGGGCGGGGTCGAGCCCTCGGTCGCGATATGGATCAAACCGGCAACACTCTCGTTATCCCGCAATCCAAACGCCTTGCGACAGAATTCTGGATCGTGGGTTTGCCAGCCAGACAACCAATTCGCGCCCCATCCTGCGGTCAAAGCAGCGTTCAGCAAAGCAAGGCAAACAGCCCCAGCTGAATAGGTCTGCTCGATGGCTGGAATCTTTTCCGAAGGCTTCTGAACCTCGATCACAGCGACGGCGAGATGGCCTAAATCAAACTGTCCGCGCGCTTTTTCAATGTCTTGAGGGGATTTGCCAAGCGCCTCACCGCATTCCTGCGTCAGCCCCGACAGGCGCCCCATTGCGCCTTTTTCAAGCACGATGAACCGCCAGGGTTCCAGTTTTCCGTGATCCGGGCTGCGGGCTGCTGCGGTCAGCAGGGGCATCAGCTGCTCACGGTTGGGGGCAGGTTCAATCAACGTCTTAGCTGGGCGCGAGCGCCGGGTCTGCAGAAACTCAAAAGCGGCCGGGTTATTCAAGGACATATGTTAACTTCCTTTACATAGGCAGTCTGTATCTGGTTGAACGTCTGGCGAGTTTCAAGTGCAATTGGCTGGACAGGTTGGATCAATTTCATTCCCCGCCCAACCGCGCAAGGGTCTTTGTTAACAGAAGGTGCCGATGGCCAGACCGAAACTCAGAAATCTTCCCGACCTCAGCGACTGCTTTGCACCCGATGCCGAGATTGTGGTCAAGGTGACTCCGAAAGCTGCTGCAGACAGGATTGTGGTTCAGGACGGGGTGATCAGAATATATGTCACGGCACCGCCCGAAAACGGTCGGGCAAATGCTGCCACGCGTGAGATTCTGGCGGTGGCACTTGGGGTTGCGCCCTCTGCACTGATCCTGAAACGCGGCCAGACATCGCGTGATAAGGTCTTTGCGTGTCAGACCTGATCGGGAGTTTCGCGAATTTGGTAAACGCCTTCGGGCAGATCCAGCGCAGCCGCAAGATCGCGAACCTGTTCGGGCGAAAGCGTAATTTTCTGAATCTGGTCAGTGCGCGGATCCAACTGTTCCAGCGTTACGCATTCTGCAAAATTGTTAATGACCACATCCTCGTTCAAAGGCTTTTCGCCTTCGTCCACCAGGGTTATGACCGTCGAGTCGAATTCATGCTCAATCGAAAACATGTTTCCAGCTTGCCGGGCGGAACATTGCAATGCAACCCGTTCGTGGGAAATCGTCCGGTGGCGAACCGCCTAGTGTCGGGCTATGTTCGAAGAAAAGGCATGACCGGACCAAAGGAAATAGTATGCGTCGCCTGATCTTGTTGATATTTGGTCTGGTTCTTTCGGCCTGTGACACTGGTTCGCTACGCGTTCAGCCGGTAGAGGAATGGCAACAACCTTCAACTGATTTTCAGGTCGATGTGCTGACCTTTCGCGAAATCAGTCAAAGGGTCGGGGATGTGGCGCGCGCAGAGTGCAAGCGGCGCAGTAATGTCAGCAACTGCGATTTTTCGATCGTGGTTGATCTGAACCCTCGCGCACCAGCAAATGCTTTTCAAACCTTGGATGACGACAATCAACCAGTCATAATCTTCACCCGCGCGATGATTCAATCGGTGGAAAACGCCGATGAACTGGCCTTTGTGATGGGGCATGAATCTGCTCATCACATCCTGCGCCATATTCCCCGCCAGTCCGAAAACTCACGAGAAAGTGCCGCGATTTTTGGCGAGCTTGCACGCATAGCGGGGGCAAATGACGCAGATCTTGAACAGGCGCAGAAACTGGGCGCGCAGGTGGGTGCCCAGATATATGTCAAGGACTTTGAACTGGAAGCGGACCGGTTGGGAACGATCATCACGCACCGGGCAGGTTATAATCCCTTGTTAGGAGCCCGCTATTTTGCCCGAATTCCTGACCCGGGCGATCGTTTTCTAGGCACCCATCCACCGAATGCTCAGCGCGTCGAAATTGTTTTGGAAACCTCGCGGCAGCTTGGGCTGACACAATGACGGGACTGAAACGGTTGGGGGTTGTCTTGACGGACCGCGGATCGAAATATGCCGTGTCCGGCGCTTTGGTCAGTTCCCGTGACGAGGTGGCTGCTGTCCTGCAGGATCTGAAATCTGACAAAAGCTATGCCAAGGCCACGCACAATACCTGGGCCGCAATCCTGCCCACTGGTGCGCTCAAGGCGGATGACGGGGAAAGCGGTGCCGGAATGGTGATTCTGCGCATGCTGGAAAGGGCCGAACTGAGCGGTCATATCGTCATTGTCACTCGATGGTATGGCGGAAAAAAGCTGGGCGGTGATCGATTCCGACGGGTGCAGGATGCAACACGGGCTTATCTGGACGAACTGGAATTGGGACTTTGACCTGCGTCAAGGCTTGGGCTGTTTCGTATTGCTAGTCTGATCGGACAAAGCGAAACGGAAAGGAATGCCAATGCCCGATCGCGAAACGCTTAGGCATCATGCTGGTCTTGTTGACCGTATGGCTGGCAAGCTGGGGGTGGATCTGCAGGAATCTGCAATCGCTGGACATATATCGGTGGATCAGATTACCGATGCGGTTCTGCGATGCACCGATTGCCCGAACCCGGGCCATTGCCAATCTTTTTTGAATCAACCGGTTCTGGCAGCGCAGACCCCCGAATATTGCCGGAACCAGGATTTGTTAAGCAAGTTGATCCCTTAGGGGGGCCGCAATGCCGCGCCTTGGACACCTCATGACTCATTTGCGCCTTGTGTTGAGGATGGGGCAAACTACGGGTACGGATATTGTGCGGGCCCACAATAAAGGTCGGCTAAGTCAGGAAGACTGGGCTGAAATGATCCGCCTGTGTCAGGGATGTGGCTGGGCGGCTGCCTGTCCGGATTGGATGGAAAGACATCCAGATGTTGCAGGAGCACCACAAACCTGCCCGAACAAACATCAATTCGCCGCGTTGAAAGTAATACAAATGCAGGAATTGGGATGAAACACGCTGTACTGGGCGACGTGGAAAAGCACTTTTGGCTGACTCGATCTGTTGCCCGATGCCTTAAGATCTCGTTGACCGAAGCCATGTCCGACGGGCGGTTGAGGCCGGATGAATACGCCGAGATGGTAACGCGTTGCCGGGCCTCGGACTGTCACGAGAAATGCACGATATGGCTGGCCGCACAGCAATCTGATCCTCGTTCAGCGCCCGGGTTCTGCGTAAATAGCCAGGTTTTCAACCGGCTGAAGTGATCAGATCTTGGAATGTGTCCCGTCGCAAAACGGTGGGTTAGCGCAGTTTTTACAGCCGCAGAAGAACAGTTTCTTGCTGGTATCAGCTGTGAACTTGACCGGTTCAAAGCTGGTTCCTTTGTGAGATCCATCACAAAATGGCTGCCGATTGGACCGGCCGCACGAGCACCAGAAATAGCTTTTTCCTTCGGTTACTTCGATTGGATAGGGCGCTTTTTGCGCGATGACAGGACCTTCTGGCATCTGATTTCTCCGTTCGCTGACTTTCCCCAGTTTATCGCCTGAACAGATGTGCCGAAAGCAGTAGCTGCCACGCGGCACCCATTCCATGGGCAATCCCCCCGGCATGGTTTTGCCTGCTTTCGCAAACGCGCTGTTGATTTTATTGCAAAATTACCAACCACACCGTATTGTGAAGTCGGCCCCATGTTCAGGGCAATAACAGAAATTAATTAGAGGAATGACGGACATGAAACTCAAATTTGCTGCCGTTAGTGCGTTTGCCCTGGTTCTGGCTGCTTGCTCGCAACAGGAAGAGCCGACACCGGTATACATTACCCCAGATTATGACAAATACGGCACGCCGAGCTGCCCGGCAGGGACAGATCTGGCGACGACCGAAGCAGGTCAGACCGTATGTAATCCGACTGCTCAATAAGATTTTCGCGGGCGGATTCCGACATAGCCGCCCGCACAATCGAACAAAAAAGCCGCCCTATGGGTGGCTTTTTTATTGCCTGTCATACGGTGTTCGGGTTTCTGTTTGACCTATTGAATTACCGAGGTCACATGAGAAAACTTGTCACCCATCTAAAGGACCGCATCCGCTGGAGCTGGCAGGGATTGGCTGCCACTTGGCACAGTGAATACTCGTTCCGCGCTTGGGTCTGCACCAATCTTGTTTCTGCGGGTCTGGCCCTGTGGCTGCCCCTGAGCGATGGCGTTAGGGCTCTGATACTGGTGATCGGTCTGTTGGTTCTGGTGGCTGAACTGTTCAACACGGCGATCGAACGGGCGGTGGATCATACTTCGACCGAACACAATCTATTGGCCGGGCAAGCCAAAGACGCCGCCAGCGCTGCGGTGGCACTGACTGCTTTGGCTGGCGGATTGGCCTGGGTTATCGGGCTGTTGAGCCTTTTTTGACTGCCGCTGGGTCGGTCAATTCAGGTAGGTGTGGTTAGCGAAGCTTGCCCCATAGATCATATTCCCCGGCCTCGTCCACCTCGACCGAGACAATGTCGCCCGGCTTCAGGGCCTCAAACCCCTCGTCGATGAACAGATTGCCGTCAATCTCGGGCGCATCTGCGGTGGTGCGACAGGTCGCGGCCTCATCGTCGATATCATCCACGATGACTTGCAGGGTATGGCCGACCTTGGCGGCCAGTTTGGCCTCGGAAATCGCCTGAGCCTTTTCCATGAACCTTTCCCATCGGTCTTGTTTGACATCGGCGGGCACATGGTCAGGAAGGTCGTTGGATCGGGCTCCTTCGACGTTCTCGTACTGAAAGCAGCCGACGCGATCCAGTTGCGCCTCGTCCATCCAGTCCAGAAGGGTCTGGAACTCAGCCTCGGTCTCGCCGGGATAGCCCACGATAAAGGTGGATCGCAGAGTGATGTCAGGACAGGTCGCGCGCCAGGCAGCGATCTCGTCCAATGTTCTGGCAGCTGCAGCGGGGCGGGCCATTCGTTTCAAAACATCCGGATGTGCGTGTTGAAAAGGGATATCCAGATAGGGCAGCACGTTGCTGCCCGCATCCGCCATCAGCGGGATCAGTTCACGTACATGCGGGTAGGGATAGACATAGTGCAGACGAATCCAGGCATCCAACTGACCCAATTCACGCGCCAGATCGGTGATATGGCTGCGTACCTCACGGTCTTTCCAGGGGTTCACATCGTATTTCCGGTCCAACCCATAGGCCGAGGTGTCCTGCGAAATCACCAGCAATTCGCGCACACCGTTATCGACCAGCTTTTCCGCCTCGCGCAGAACCGCATGCGCCGGACGGCTGGCCAGTTTGCCGCGCATGTCGGGGATGATGCAGAACTTGCACTTGTGGTTACAGCCCTCTGATATCTTGAGATAGCTGTAGTGGCGCGGCGTCAGTTGAACGTTGGCCGCAGGCAGCAGATCCACGAAGGGGTCGGGATCAGGCGGCACGGCCTTGTGTACCGCATCCAGCACCTGCTCGTATTGATGTGGTCCGGTGACGGCCATGATACGCGGGTGATGCTCGCGGATGTAATCGGGTTCGGCCCCTAGACATCCGGTTACGATAACCTTGCCGTTTTCTACCAAAGCCTCGCCGATGGCATCCAGAGACTCCGCCTTGGCGCTGTCCAGAAATCCGCAGGTATTCACAATCACGGCATCTGCGCCTGAATAGTCCGGCGAGATGCCGTATCCTTCGGCCCTCAGGCGCGTCAGAATCCGCTCGCTGTCGACCAAAGCCTTGGGGCAACCCAGCGATACCATGCCGATGGTCGGCTGGTTCGGACGTGGTGTATCAGTGATCCGGGCAGCAGGTGCCAGGTCGGGGCGGAGGTTTGGCGGGTTTGTGGTCATGGCGCGGCATATAGTGGGGAAAGCTTCCCCTTGCAAATGCGCTGCCGTCTTTGAATGATCTTTTTATAGCGTGCCAAATAAGTCGGAGAGCAGAAAATGAAATGGCTAATGCGCATCCTGTTCCTTTTGGTGGCTGTGGTCGGTCTTGTCATCGGCGCGTTGCTGCTGATGCCGGGCGACAAGTTGGCGACCATTCTGGCCGAGCAGGTCAAGGCACAAACCGGGCGTGATCTGAAACTGTCGGGGGGCGTTAAGCTGTCCTTCTGGCCTGTGCTGGGCATGGAAACCGGGGCGGTTTCCTTCGGAAATGCCTCGTGGGCGGGGTCTGAGCCGATGCTGAGCGCCGAAAGCCTGGCGGTTGGGGTCGATACCTTGGCCATTTTGTCCGGCGATGTGCTGATCAAACGGATTATTGCCGAGAATCCGACCCTCAGACTTGAACTGTCAGACGGGCGCGGAAACTGGGAGTTTGACACGGCCGTCGCCCCGACAGCCAGCGGCTCGGGTGGATCAAAACCGGCCGATGCATCGCGCGCGGTGACACTGGAGCATCTGAAACTGACTCAGGCGCGTCTGATCTTTGTTGAAAATGGATCGGCCCGATTTGATGTCGCAGATGTGGATTTGTCTGCCAGTTGGCCAGCAGTCTCGGCCCCCTTGGTTCTGGATGCACAAATGCCGGTTCCGGGCGGTGAGGCCCGCGTGGATATCAAGATACCCGACTTGCCGGCTTATGCTACGGGCGCGGCATCCGAGATTGAACTTGCACTTGCGGCCCCTGGTGGTGACATCGGATTTGACGGGCGCGTCAACCTTGCCGGAGAGATGGACGGCAAGCTGCAGTTGAAAACCAAAGACACGGAAAAAATGCTGGCCGCGTTCGGTCAGGAGGGCGTTGGAGTGCCGCACGGGTTGGGCCGCGCTGCGAACGTGTCGGGGCAGATGACTTATACCAGAGATGGTCGCATATCTGTGCGCGATCTGGTGGCTTCACTCGACAGTAACCGTTTTACAGGCGAAGTTGATATTGTCATTTCCAACCCGCCACAGATCACTGCTCGGTTGGATGCCAGTGATCTTGATCTTTCTCGCTATAATCAAAGTGGTCAGACGGTCTCGTCCAGTTCCGGCGGTTCCGGCTCGGGTGCTGCCTCGGAGGGGTGGTCAAGGGAACCGATCGACGCCTCGGCGCTGGCTTTGGCCAATGGTGAAATTCGACTGACAGCCAAATCTATCGCGCTGCCCGAGCTGACGCTTGGCCCCAGCGACCTGACAATGCGGCTGGACCGGTCTCGGGCTGCATTGGAGATGAACCCGGCAACCTTGTTTTCCGGAACGCTGAACGGGCAGGTGGTGGCCAATAATCGGAATGGGTTGTCCGTTGGCGGCAAGATAAAGGCCAAGGGCATTGACCTCAAACTAGCTCTGACAGCCTTGGTCGGGGTCGAGCGGCTGTCCGGGACCGGGTCGGGATCATTCGAGTTTCTGGGCGTTGGCCAGAACGAGAATCAGATCATGCGCTCGCTCAGCGGTAAGGGCCGCTTGGATGTAGGAAAGGGGCTGATATCGGGTTTTGACCTTGATCGTCTGATGGGACGAGGCAAAGGTTCGGGTGGCACCACCGTGTTCAACAGCCTGACGGCTAGCTTCACCATTGATAAGGGCGTTTTGCAGAACAACGATCTGTTGATGTCGCTGGACAATTTCCGCGCGGATGGCAAAGGAAAAGTCGGGATCGGAGCGCGCAATATCGACTATCTGTTCACGCCGGTAGCTCTGCGTGCGAATTCGGGAGAGGGCCTGTCGGTTCCGGTGCGTATAGTTGGACCATGGAGCAATCCGTCGATCAAGCCGGACCTGACCAAGGTGATCGAAGCGGCTGCCGGAGGAAAAGTCAAAGAGCTTGAGGATGATGTCAAAAAGAAAGTCATCGACAAGATAGGCGGCGATACCGGTACGGCCGGGACTGACGGTGACAGCGTCGAGGACGCGCTGAAGAACAAGCTTGAGGACGAGGCCAAGAAAGGACTGCTTAAGCTGTTTGGCGGAAATTGAAGTGTCGGGGCCAGCGCCCCGACACCAACGCTCAGATGGTCTGGTCGTAATCTCCGACACCCGGTTCGGTTCGGATAACCGCGTCGATATCCGCAAAAATGGCCCGCATCTCTTCCTCGCTTTCGCTGCTTTCGCAGACGACCACCAGATTGGGCGTATTCGACGAGGCGCGCACCAACCCCCAGCTGCCATTGTCCAGAATGACTCGGGCACCGTTGACAGTGACCACTTCTTTGATCGGGCGACCTGCTAGCGTCTCTCCGGCCTCGGATTTGGCGACCAGCTTTGCGACCAAACGGTCGAGTATGTCGTATTTTTCGGTATCCGCTGCATAGGGGGACATGGTCGGTGTCGACCATGTTTTTGGTAGCGCTTTTCGCAGGTCGGACATGCTTTGGTCCGGGTTGCGGTCCATCAGTTTACAGATCTCAACCGCGACGCGCATGCCGCAATCATATCCACGTCCAATCGGTTCGGCCAAAAAGTAATGCCCCGACTTTTCGAACCCGGCCAGCGCGTTGATCTCTTTGACTCGCCGCTTCATGTGGCTGTGGCCGGTTTTCCAGTAATCTGCCTTGACCCCGCGGGCCTTCAACTCGGGGTCGCTGGCAAAAAGGCCGGTTGATTTCACGTCGGCGACAAAGGTGGCATTGGGGTAAATCTTGGCCAGATCGCGGGCCATGATCACGCCGACCTTATCAGCAAAAATCTCTTCCCCCTCGTCATCCACAACGCCACAGCGGTCACCGTCACCATCGAACCCCAGCGCCATGTCTGCACCGCTGGCTTTCACGGTATCGGACATGTCGTGCAGCATTTCCATCGCTTCTGGGTTCGGGTTGTAATGGGGGAACGTATAATCCAGCCGGTTATGGCTGGGCACGACTTCGACCCCCATGCGTTCAAAGAGCTCAGGAGCAAAGGCGGATGCGGTGCCGTTCCCTGTGGCACAGACCACTTTGAGAGGCCGCGATACTTTGAAATCGCCGACCAGATCGTCGATATAGGCCTCTTTCACGCCGTCAACGAATTCGTAGGACCCGCCCGCGTGGGTCTGCCCTTCGCCATTCAGAACAATGTCTCGCAGCTCTGACATCTCGTCCGGGCCATGGGTCAGGGGACGTTCGAACCCCATCTTGACCCCGGTCCAGCCATTTGGATTGTGGCTGGCCGTGACCATGGCCACGGCTGGAACGTCCAGATGGAACTGAGCGAAATAGGCCATCGGGCTAAGCGCCGGACCGATATCCTTTACCTGAATTCCCGCCTGCATCAGGCCCAGGATCAGGGCATTTTTAATGGCCAGAGAATAATCACGATAATCATTGGCTACAGCAATCACGGGTTCAATCCCACGCTTGCGCATCTGTGTGCCCAGACCCAACCCCAGTGCGGTCATACCTGGCAGGTTGATCTCTTCTGGATATTTCCAGCGGGCATCATATTCGCGAAAGCCGGTTGGCTTGATCATTGCGTCGCGCAGAAAGCTCCAGGTGTTCGGAGTCACCTCGGGGTTGGGTTTGGTCATGGGAATACTCTTGTTCAGATTTGGATAGGGTTGGCCTTGGCCAACGCATCAAAACGCATCAATGTATCGATGAGCTGCGGCATCTGGTCCAATGGGATCATATTAGGACCGTCGGAAGGTGCAGTATCAGGGTCCTGATGGGTTTCGATAAAAACCGCACCGATGCCAAGCGAAACCGCAGCGCGGGCCATCACAGGCGCGAATTCTCGCTGCCCACCAGTAGAACCACCCTTGCCGCCAGGCTGCTGTACCGAGTGTGTGGCATCCATTACGACCGGGTATCCCGTTTTGGCCATCTGCGGCAGGCCGCGCATGTCAGCGACCAACGTATTATATCCAAACGAAGTTCCGCGTTCTGTCAGCAGGATGTTTGTGTTCCCAGTGCTTTCTACCTTGCTCACGATGTTGCCCATCTCCCATGGGGCCAAAAACTGTCCTTTTTTGACATTAACCGCCTTGCCGGTTTCGCCAGCTGCGAGCAGCATATCTGTTTGTCGGCATAGAAAGGCAGGGATTTGCAGCACGTCCACAGCCTCGGCCGCAATCGCGCACTGGGCTTCGGTATGTACGTCAGTCAGCACTGGAATACCCAAGGTTTTGCGGATGTCATCCAGAACCTTGAGCCCTGTGTCTATTCCCATACCTCGCGCACCCGACAGCGAAGTTCGGTTCGCCTTGTCGTACGAGGCTTTAAAGACGTACTGCGCCCCGGCGGCGTCGCAGGCCTCTTTCATTTTTCCTGCGATCATTTGGGCATGATCGGCAGTTTCCAGTTGGCAGGGACCGGCGATGATCGTCAGGGGAAGATCATTGCCGACCGTGAGATCGGAGATTTTTACATGTTTCATGTGTCTTACGAGGATACCTGTTCACGAAGGACCGACGCGGTAAGCGAGATCATCAGGTAGATACCAGCAAACAACAGGAAAGCCAAAATCGTATTTTCGAACTTGCGCGGATAGCTGGGTTCCTGACTGGGAACAGGATTGACGGAAACCGTCAGATACCGAACCTGACGATTGGCTTCGGTCCTGGTTGTCTCCATATGCTGCATAGCTGATTGCAGGATCATATCCCGAGCGGCCAGATCGGCCTGTGCCATCTGAATCCGAACACTCAGCCTGGCCAGCGAATTCTCGCCGGCAGAGACATCCAGCATTTCGGCGTTCAATTCCTCCAGCACAACCGTAAGCCGTGCGATATCGGCCTGTGCGCCATCCACCTTGGCTTTGTTTGGGCGGCGATTGTCCAACAAGGCTGCAAGCTGCAGTTCTTTGTCCTGAATAAGCGTCTCGATTTCGTTTATGCGGCCCCGCAACCCGGCAATGACGCTTTCAGGGTCAAGGATTGCGCCTTGCAGCTGAAGCTCGATCAGGTCTTCCTGAGCTTTCTTGCGTTCTTCCTGAGCGCTTACAAACCCTTCCCGGGCATCTTTCATCTGGTCTTCGCGTTTCTTTTCGGTCAGAGCGTTTACCCGTTGCTCGGCATAGGAAATCAGTTCTCGGGAAAACGCGGCCGAAGTCTGGGGGTCGGGTGTCGCCACCTCCATCCGGATCAGGCCATCGGTCGGGTCATATCCGACCGTGATCATGCGTTTGTACAGCTTGTAAGCCTCTTCGAGACTGGCGTCCGGGGACAATCGCTGAATGGGGTCGATCCAGTCCTGTTTGAACACATCAGCGAAACCGGCCTCTGTGTCCAAAAGTTCAAGCGCATCTTTCGATTCCAGAAACTCCTGAGTGGCAACCGAATCCTGCGTGGTCGCAAATTGGGTCCCTGCCAGAAGCCCTCCAATAGAGCCCGCGCCCCCGTCCGCCTGAAGGATCAGAAAGGCAGAGTTGCTGGCGTACATTGGGGTCGCGATCCGATAGAAATAGAGACCCACGACAAAGGTAGGTAGCAGGACAAAAGCCGCAAGCCGCGCAAACAGAGCTAACAGTTTGCGACGGCGGCGGCGGGCGATGTCCCTCTGAATCTGTCCGATTTCACGTTCACGCCGCTCGGCCGGGCTCATCTCGGGTCCGGGCAAGTTCTCTGGTGCATCTTTCACGGTCTGGGGCAGGTGGATCGTGACGCGATCATTCGTCTGCTCGTCCGAAGTTTTCTTTTCCGAGGCAAGGTTCAGTAGACTGGAGCGTTCAAACGGATCAATTCCCTTTTTGCGCAACAACCGAACTGCATCATAGTCCGAAGTCGCCGCAAGACCGTTTTTCTGGGCAAGACGACGTGCCACCCTCAGTTGGCGGCCGGTCAGTCCCTCGCGTTTGATAGCGTCGATCTCGGTCCCTACTGGCGGTTCATTTTCTGGGCCGGGCGCCTTTGTGGCCTGGCGAATACGCGAGATCGCGTCTTCGCGCGTTTCGGCATTTCCCGCAGACCGCCGTTTGCGGCGCCAGTTGTATTTATCAGCCCTGGGTTTGGTAGTCATATAACTGCTTTGCCTCTTCCAAGGTTTCGAACAAGTGAAGCTGACCATCCACTAATACCGCCGCCTGACGCGCGAATTTTTCAAGCAGGGCCGGGTTGTGAGAGACGATGACCAGTGTTGTTGTGCGCAGCCGTTCCTGCAGAATGTCGCCTGCCTTTTTGTTGAATTCAACATCCGTTGTGGCCGGCATCCCTTCGTCGATGAGGTACATGTCGAAATCCAGAGCCAGCATCAACGCGAATGTGAACCGCGACCGCATACCGGATGAATAGGTCGCCAGCGGTTGATTGAAATATTCACCCAGGCCACACAGCCAACTGCAATATGCCTCGACATAGTCCGGGTCCATACCATAGATCTTGGCGATATAGCGCGAGTTCTCCAGAGCCGACAGCTTGTTTGAAACTCCGCCGGTAAATCCCATCGGAAAAGAGACGCGGCAGGATTTGCGAATGACCCCTTCGTCGGGTTTCTCTAGTCCGGCCATCATGTTGATCAGGGTGGTTTTTCCGGTACCGTTCGGGGCCAGAATGCCGATGGATGTGCCAAGTTCGACGCGAAAAGACACTCTGTCCAGAATCACCTTTCGGCGCGTCCCGGTCCAAAAGGACTTGCTGACATTTTCAAACTCAAGCATCCAAGGCCTGCGGGTTTATCTTGTTGTTGCGCCGTTCGGATCGGCGAAAGAACGGTACCTCTACGGCGCCATATAGGCCACATTATGTCGAATTATGAAACAAATGATCAATGCGTTCCGGGGGTCGTTTTTGGTAATGTGACTTTTGCATCTGTTGGCGTCTGGATGTGTGTTACCTATCTTGCTTTCAGAACACCAACCACCTGATGCGGCACTGATTGCGATCTCATGAACCCACTCGAAAAAGAAATAGAGGCCTGCCGTATTTGTGCCGACCGATTTGCGGCAACCGAAACCGCGCATGAACCAAGACCCATTGTCTGGTTCCGCAAAGACACGCCTATTTTGGTCTGTGGTCAGGCTCCGGGGGCACGTGTGCATGCGTCGGGTCGCCCTTTTACCGACCCTTCCGGTGATCGGCTTCGGGCGTGGTTGGGTGTTGATGAGGAGCTGTTTTATGACCGTTCACGTGTCTCGATCGTTCCAATGGCGTTTTGCTTTCCCGGCTATGATGCGCGCAAGGCAGATTTGCCTCCTCCGCCAGTATGCGGTCAGACTTGGCATGATCGGGTCATGGCGGATCTTGGGCCTGTGCCGTTGACCATTCTTGTCGGGGGGCACGCCCATAGATATCACCTGAAGTCACGTGGGTCAGTCACCGAAACCGTCCGCAACTGGCGGGACTATGCGCCGCGGGTCTTTGCCTTGCCTCATCCGTCCTGGCGGAATACGGCATGGATGAAGAAAAATCCGTGGTTCGAAGCCGATCTGTTGCCGGTTTTGCGTGCACGGGTGCAAGAGGTTCTGAATGACTGAGATTTCGGCTCTGGACGCCGCCCATGCCGCGGCTGAGGCCGCTCCGCAGGATGATGCGGCCCGTCTGCGTTTCTTTGAACGGCTGGCTGACAGTGAGCTGTTCCTGATGCTGACGGAAGAGGCAAAGAACGAGAATATTTCGCCCGAATTGTTCGATGTGGCAGACGGGCGTTTTGTGCTGGCATTCGATCGCGAAGACCGGCTGGCCCGCTTCGCAGACCGCCCGGTGCCCTATGTTGCGCTGTCGGGGCGGGTTTTATCGTCTATGTTGTCGGGGCAGGGGATCGGGCTGGGGTTGAACCTTGAGGTTGCCCCGTCCTCGATGTTGATCCCGCCCGAGGCATTGGGCTGGTTGGTGGAAACTTTGCAGCATGGTCCCGAAGAGGTGCAACAGCACCTGTCCGAGTTCCTGGCTCCATCGGGGTTGCCCGACGAACTGCTGACAGCTTTGGACGCCAAGCTGGCTACGGCCATTGGGTTGGCGCAAGCCGCCTATCTGGTCAGCACCAAAACGGCTGAAGGTGGGTTCGGGCATTTGCTGGGTTTTGTCGATGCCGTCGAAGGGGCAGAGGCAGCTCTGGCCAAGGCCGCATCCGAAGCGCTTACCTTTTCCGGGGTCGAAGCTGGGGCAATGGACGTAGGTTTTTTCAAATCAAGTGACACGGCCGCAGCGTCTTTGGCGCGGGTGGGTTTGCGGTACGATCTGCCGCAGCCTGAGGCGCGTGTGAATGCGCATATCGCTCCTGGGCGCGATCCGGACAAACCGCCTTTGCTCAAGTAATGGTAGAATGGGGCTTCGCAGATTGATGCGCGAAGCCCGGTTTGTTTACTCGGCTGCTGGCTCCAGCTTGTCCTGTGTACGCGTTTCAAAGTCGCCGGCCTCGTGGCGTTCGTGAAGCTGTGTATGCTTTTCGCCAAAGGCACGATTGACCATGCGACCACGTTTCACGGCGGGACGGGCGTCAATCTCCTTGGCCCAGCGCATGACGTTCTTGTAGGATTCGACGTCCAGGAACTCGGCTGCGCTGTACAGGCGCCCAAGAACCAGTTGTCCGTACCAGGGCCAGATCGCGATATCGGCGATAGAGTAATCCTCGCCTGCGATATAGGTTTTCTCGGACAACTCCCGATCCAGAACATCCAGCTGCCGCTTGGTTTCCATGGCAAAGCGGTTGATGGGATATTCCCATTTCTCGGGCGCATAGGCGTAGAAATGGCCAAACCCGCCACCCAGATATGGTGCACTGCCCATTTGCCAGAAAACCCAGTTCATCACCTCTGTCCGTTCTGGCCCGGATTCGGGTAGAAATGCGTTGAACCTTTCAGCCAGGTGAAACAGAATCGAGGCACTTTCGAACACGCGCACTGGTTTTTCACCGGACCGATCCCAAAGGGCAGGGATCTTCGAGTTCGGGTTGGCCTCGACAAAGCCCGAACTAAACTGATCTCCCTCGCCGATGTTGATCAGCCAGGCGTTGTACTCGGCCTCTTCATGGCCTAGCGCCAGAAGCTCTTCCAGCATGACGGTTACTTTTACCCCGTTCGGAGTGGCAAGCGAATAGAGCTGCAGAGGATGGCGCCCAGCAGGCAAATCCTTGTCATGAGTTGCCCCCGCAATCGGGCGGTTGATATTAGCGAATTGTCCGCCGTTTTGGCTGTCCCATGTCCAGACCATCGGGGGCGTATAGGTCGATTGCTCGCTCATTTCTTGCCTTTCTCAGCAAAGTTCGGGTGAATTATCCGTTCGCTTCAACAGCTAATATTGCAAAGGACAAAGTCCAACCCTGCCCGTTGGGAAGATTTTGTAACATTCAGTGCAAAAGACTTCACGTTTTCTCATTCGATGTCACAGCGACGCGAGCGGGACTGCGTTCGATCGAGGAATCACCTATTCTCTGCACAGCCCCGTATTCCGGGCCGATCACCCATCCAATAAAAAAGGACCGCCCTTATGAAACGACTTGCCTGGACCTTAGCTGCGACCTTGGCATTTGCCATGCCTGCCCTTGCAGGTGATCAGTATGTGGACGGCACCGGCTATGCGGTGTCAGGATATGACGTGGTTGCCTATCGCAGTCTGGATCAGGTTGCTGTCGGTCAATCACAGCCCGAAGCCGTCCGCGGAAGGTCAGATATTACGGCCGAATACAACGGCGTTACCTGGGCATTCTCGACCGAAGAGAACCGGGACAAGTTCTTGGAAAACCCTGCTTATTATGCGCCGCAATATGACGGTCACTGCGCCTATGGCGTGTCACGCGGCGGTAAGGTGCCTGCGAACCCGAACCTGTGGCGGATTGTTGATGACAAGCTGTATCTAAACATTACCGATGTGGTTGTCGGGTTTTTTGAAGAAGATATTCCCGGCAATATAAATCTGGCTGAAGGAAACTGGCCGGGCATCGAGGCCGACGGGGCCTCCAGCAGCGTGATCCCGAAGTTTACCTCCGAAGGCCCGGTCGCAAACTGAGATTTCTGCAACGGATGCAAAGCCCGGCATTGATTTGCCGGGCTTTTGTTTGTCATCCGGTCAACCAGTACTCATCCTGCGTTTGCTGGTCGGCGTTGAATCTGATCCGCACGCTGCGGGCGCCCGGAAATTTCTTGGTCGCAAGCGCAACGGGTACGACAACTTCGCCCGTGCCCGCATCTTTGGACTGAAAGCTTAGAATCTCTGTCTTGACGCGCTTGGAGCCAGCAAGAACACTCGTCGGCAATGCGACGCGGTTAGCACCTTCGCAGACAGGTGCGGAAATGAAATAAGTCAGGTTGCGGCCATGCAAGCCGACAGCGTCCGGAATGTGGTCAGCCTCTTGCAGGCGATCCGCATCTTGACTGTCCACTGGGGTGTCCGGGGAGTCCTGCAAGTGCGGCAGCGCCGTATTCAACATTGCACGACAGGCATCAATATCTTGGGTTTCCAGCTGAATAACGCGTTTGCGCAACCGGGGGCGGCGTGGTTTCCCCGCCGCCGAGCCCGCCAGACCTTTCCCGGCCAGCCCCTCGCTGCGCAGCAAATCATAGGCCGCCTTGGCGTTGGCCAAGGCCGCACCGTCTCCGCCATTCTTATCGGGGTGGGCTTCGAATGCGATGTCGCGCCACGCTTCTCGAATGTCATCTGAACTGGCGCTTTGAGCCAGACCAAGTGTGCCGAATGCATTGGCGCGGGCACTAACCTTGTCAAAAGGTTCCATACTAAATTCACTCATAAACAAACTATACGGCCCCACAATGAATGGGCGGCTGCTAAAGTCAAATTTGTAACAGAATTGAACGGTTTACCGCGACAATGAATAAGGCTTCAGTTGGATTGTTCAAGTGGCCCCTGTTAGGCAGGGCAATCCCAACTTGTTCCACAAAAACACCCGGGGTTTTGGCCCCGGGTGCACAGTCTGAAACAAGCGGATATCAAGCGACGTTCTGAAGCTCGGCCTTTGGTGTGACTCCAAGGGCAAAGCACACATCCCGGGTCAGTTCCGGCCGGTTCAGGGTGTAAAAGTGGAGCTTGTCTACTCCGCCCTCGATCAGGTCTGAACAAAGTTCTGTGCACAACGCGGTGGCCAGCAGGTCTTCGCGGTCGTCACGAATGGCCTTCTCAAAGGCATTCTCGATCCAATCCGGAATATGTGTCCCGCATCTGCGGGCAAAGTTGCGCGCCCCTTTCCAGTTTTCGATCGGCAGGATGCCCGGAACGATGGGCTTGTCGATCCTTGCCTTTTCACAGGCATCGCGGAAACGGAAAAAGGTCTCGGCCTCAAAAAAGAACTGTGTCAGGGCTTCGTCGGCCCCAGCGTCCAGCTTGGCCTTTAGCCAGTCGATATCGGCGGAAAAATCCCGTGCTTCGGGGTGTTTGTCTGGATAGGCGCCAACACGGATGCTGAACATCTCGGTTTCTGCCAGTGCTTCGATTAATTCGACCGAGTCCGCGAACCCTTCCGGGTGCGGCGCGAACCGATCCTGACCCTTGGGCGGATCGCCGCGCAAGGCGACGATGTTCTCCACGCCCGCCCGAGCAAAGGTATCTGCGATTTCCAGTGTTTCCTGACGTGACGCATCCACACAAGTCAGATGTGCAGCAACAGGCAGGCCGGAGGACTTGTGCAGTGTGGCCACCGCATCGCGCGTCAGCTCGCGCGTGGTGCCCCCCGCGCCATAGGTGACAGAAACAAAGCGCGGTTCAAGCGGTGCCAGTGTTTGCACCGTATCCCAAAGGCGGAATGAAGCCTCAAGTGTCTGTGGCGGGAAAAATTCAAATGAAACTTCTGGTCTTGTCATCTCGGCCTCACGGGTGAAATCTCTGACCCTTGTGCCAGCTTACGCATTGTGAGACAAACTCATATTATTCAAGAACAACATGAGTTCCGCGCAATGCATATCGAATTCCGCCACCTGCGTACGATCAAGGCGATCCATGAATGTGGCGGGCTTGCCCGTGCCGCAGATCAACTGAACATCACTCAATCCGCGTTGAGCCATCAAATCAAAGGCCTAGAGGATCAAGCCGGGGTCGAATTGTTCTTGCGCCGGTCCAAACCGATGAAACTTTCGGCGGCCGGTTTGCGGCTGTTACGCCTGGCCGAGCAGATCCTGCCGCAGGTCGAGGCAACACAGCAGGAGTTCTCTTCTTTGCGCGACGGGCGCACGGGCCGTATGCATATAGCCATTGAATGCCACGCCTGTTTTGAGTGGCTGTTCCCGGTGCTGGAATCCTTTCGTAAATCCTGGGGCGATGTGGATGTCGATATCCGCCCCGGCCTGGCCTTTGATGCCTTGCCGGCTTTGCAAAAAGAAGAGGTCGATCTGGTCGTTTCCTCGGACCCAGAAGATCTGCCCGGTGTCGAATTCATCGAACTCTTTGACTATGACGCGGTGTTTGTCGCGGCTTCAACACACCCGCTTGCCCAGAAAGAGTTCATTGAGGCCGAGGATTTTCGCGGCCAGACCCTGATTACCTATCCGGTCGAACGCACACGGCTGGATGTGTTCAGCCAGTTGCTGATCCCTGCGCGGGTCGAACCGGCCGCGATCCGGCAGGTTGAGCTGACCGCAGTGATCCTGTTGCTGGTCGCGTCGAACCGGGGGATTTCGGTGCTGCCGGACTGGGTCGTGCGTGAGGTGAAGTATAATTCCGACTATGTTACCCGCCCGCTGACCAAGGCGGGCGTAACACGTCGCCTTTATGCTGCAGTGCGCACCGAGGACCTTGAGAAACCCTTTGTGCAAGAGCTGATCAAGCTGGCCAAAACCGAGGCGCGCAAGCTGCAGGAGCAATAGGCACAAAACGCGGGTCTGCTATGCGTATCATTCCTCTTGGCAAGGGCGCATTGCCCCAGTATACGCGCGGTTTGACCGGACAGGAGCCTTTGGACAATGGTTGGCAGTGCAAACCTCAACATCATGATCAAAGCCGCGCGCAAAGCGGGGCGTTCACTGGTCAAGGATTTTCGTGAAGTCGAGAACCTTCAGGTGTCGATGAAAGGCGCCGGGGATTTTGTGTCCAAGGCAGACATTGCAGCCGAGGCGATCCTGAAAGAGGAACTGCTTGGCGCGCGCCCGACCTATGGCTGGCTGGCCGAAGAGGGCGGCGAGATTGCCGGCGAAGATCCCACCCGCCGCTGGATTGTGGATCCGCTGGATGGCACCACGAATTTTCTGCACGGCCTGCCGCACTGGGCGATCTCGATCGCGTTGGAACATAAAGGCAAAATTGTTGCCGGTGTGATCTATGACGCCGCCAAGGACGAGATGTTCTTTGCAGAAAATGGCGAAGGCGCATGGATGAACGACACCCGTATCCGCGTTTCGGGTCGTCACCGCATGATCGAGTCGATCTTTTCGACCGGGCTGCCTTTTGGCGGACGGTCTGACTTGCCTGCGACCCTGCAGGATCTGGCACGTCTGATGCCAGTCTGCGCCGGTGTACGTCGGTGGGGCGCAGCAGCGCTGGACATGGCTTATGTTGCTGCTGGCCGGTATGAAGGCTTTTGGGAACGCCGTCTGAATGCCTGGGATGTTGCCGCCGGGATCATCATCGTGAAAGAGGCTGGTGGCTTTGTGCAGGCTTTGAACCCGGAAGGTAACGTGCTGGAGGACGGCGAGGTCATCTGTTCCAACGAGCCCATCTTTGATCAGTTTTCCAAGGTCATCCGGGGCTGAGCCAGCAACAGACAGGTCAAGCAAGCGCGCCCGATTGAGGCGCGCTTTTTCGTTTCAGAGGGTCGCGCGCTGGGCTAGATCGGCCTCTTCAGCCAATCGTGCAGCGACTGAGGCGACTGCAAGATCCTGCAACCCGACCCCGGTTCCATCAAACAGAGTGATCTGATCGTCGCTTGTCCGACCGGGGTGGTCGCCATTGATGACGGCGCCGATGGGCGCGATTGCATCCTCGGTCAAGGCGCCAAGGCTGATGGCATGTTGGGCCTCGCCGATTGTCACGGACTGGGCGACCTCGTCGGTAAAGACAGTCGCCGCAGCGACGAGATCCGCGTCAACCTCCTGTTTGCCTTTGGTGTCGGTGCCCATGCAAGCTAGATGCGTGCCGGGCTTGATCCAGTCTTTCATCAAGAGCGGCTCAAAAGCCGAGGTGATGGTGATGATCACATCCGCCTGTGCGCCCAGCTCCTGTTGGCTGACGGCCTCGAATTCCAACCCAACCTCAGTGGCCACAGCTGCAAGGCGGGGCAGCATGTCGGGATGCGGGTTCCAGGCAATGACCTTTTCGAAGTCGCGCTGTTCCGCCGCCGCCCGCAGCTGGAAAGTTGACTGATGTCCGGCCCCGACCATACCAAGTACTCTTGCGTCTTGCCGCGCCAGATGCGCGATCGAAACCGCCGAAGAGGCCGCTGTGCGCACCGCTGTCAGGTAATTGCCCCCGACAAGCGCGGACAATCGCCCGGTATCGGGGTCGAACAGAAACACTGTGGATTGGTGGTTGGTCAGGCCCTTCGCCGCATTGCCCGGCCAGTATCCACCGGATTTGAGGCCCAGCACCTGACCGTCGCGGTCAAATCCCGATTTGAACCCATAGAGTGCGTCGGCATGGCCCAAAGCCTCGCGGATAACGGGAAAGTTCCACGCGCCACCTTTAGCCATCGCACCGAACACAGCTTGTACAGCGTCAAAGGCCTGCTGGCGTCCTACCAGTTTCTCGCACAGATCTTCGCCTACAATCAGCAGGCCGTCGCTTTTCATAACATCCCTCATCTCAAAAGGCTTTCCCGCGGGCCGAGACCGGCCACAGGGCTTCGACTTTGCCGCCCCGTACGCCCACATACCAATCATGGACATTGCAGGTGGGGTCACAGTGGCCCGGCACCAACCGCAGCTTGTCATTGACTTTCAGTACGCCGTCTGGATCCCCGATAACCCCATGCTCGTCCGAGCACTTGAGGTATTCGACATCATCACGCCCGAACACAAATGGCAGGCCGCTATCGACCGACTGCGCCTTGAGACCGGCGTCGCAGATGGCCTTGTCTGCTTTGGCGTGGCTCATGACGCTGGTCAGGATGAACAGCGCATTTTCCCATTCTCCCTGATCAATCCGCTGGCCGTTCTGATCCAGAATCCGCCCATAATCCGCGTCCATGAAGGCGTAAGAGCCGCATTGCAATTCGTTGTAAACGCCCGAGTTACTTTCGAAATAATAGGAACCGGTGCCGCCGCCCGAAACCAGTTCGCACTCGATCCCTTCTGCTTTCAACCCGGCGACAGCGTCTTTGACCATGGCAATGGCAACATCCAGCTTCTCTTTACGGGCCTCATAGGTGTCGAGATGTTGCATCGCACCCTGATAGGCCTGAATGCCGGTGAATTTCAGATTTGGCGCTGCTTGCACAGCTTTGGCAATCTCGATGACCGCCGGTGTCGTGGTTACACCACAGCGCCCTGCGCCGCAGTCGATCTCGATGAACACTTCCAGTTCTGTGCCGTGACGCGAAGCGGCAGCCGACAGGTCGGAGATATTGTCGATATCGTCCACGCAGACAATGATACGCGCGCCGAAATTGGGCAGCCGTGCCAGTCGGTCAATCTTGGCCGGGTCGCGCACCTGGTTGGATACAAGGATGTCCGTAATGCCGCCACGGGCAAATACCTCGGCTTCCGACACTTTCTGACAGCAGACGCCGACCGAACCGCCCATCCGTTCCTGCAGCTTGGCCACATCGACCGATTTGTGCATCTTGCCATGAACACGATGGCGCATCCCATGGGCCTTTGCGAAATCGCCCATCTTTCGGATGTTGCTCTCTAGCGCGTCCAGATCAAGGATCAGGCAAGGCGTCTGTATCTCGCTTTCGTCCATGCCGATCGCGGCAGGGATGTCGAAGCCGACCTCGAGGTCTTCAAAATTTACGGTCTTGTTCATGTTGTTTCTCCTTACCCTTTCAGCCAGGGCAGTTTGTCCAGGTCTACATTGCCACCGGTCACGATGACGCCAATGCGCTTGCCTCGGAAAACCTCTGGGTTCTTCAAAATGGTTGCCAGAGGAACCGCCGAAGACGGCTCCATCACCACGCGCAGGTGCTTCCAGGTCAGTTTCATCGCTTCGATGATTTCCTCTTCCGAGGCGGTAAAAATATCGGTCACGTGGTTGGATACGAAATGCCAGGTGTTTTCTTTCAGGGGCACCAGCAGCCCATCCGCGACTGTCTTGGGGGCGTCATCTGCGATGATATGCCCGGCCTTGAAGGACCGGTAGGCGTCATCCGCCTGTTCCGGTTCCGCTGCATAAATTGCGGTCTCGGGCGCAAGGTTCGAAACCGTCAGACAGGTGCCTGAAATCATGCCGCCACCGCCGATGGGCGCGATAACGGCGTCCATACCACCAGTCTGTTCCAGCAGTTCGGCGGAGCAGGTGGCCTGACCGGTAATCACACGCGGGTCGTTATAGGGGTGAACAAATTCGCCACCGGTTCGGGCCTGAACCTCGGCAAATGTTGCTTCGCGCGAGCTTGTCGAAGGGTCACATTCGGTGATTGTACCGCCATATCGGCGAACTGCGTCCTTCTTGGCCTGCGGGGCTGTGCGCGGCATGACCACGTTGCACGGAATGCCGCGGCGGCCGGCCGCATAAGACAAAGACAAGGCGTGGTTGCCGCTGGAATGCGTGCAGACACCCTTGGGCATCAAATGGTCTGCAAGGCCGAATACAGCGTTGCAGGCCCCACGCACCTTAAAGGCCCCGGCTTCTTGAAAATTTTCGCATTTGAAGAACAGCTGCGCGCCGGTCAGGTCATTCAGGTGGTCCGAAACCATGACCGGAGTTCGGCGGATATGCGGTTTGATCCGATCATGCGCGACACGCATGTCCTCGATCGTCAGATCCGCGGCAGAGGGGTGATCCAACATTGTCATTCTCCTTACGCCGCGGCCTCGGTTCGGTTGCCGGGTGTGGCGCGAAAGTGTTCCTGGGCTGCGGCGACGCCAGAGCCCAACGTGATCGGATAGCTTAGATCGGCCATTGCCATCTCGATCGTACAGAGTCCGGACAGGACCATCGCATCTGTCAGACTGCCCAGATGCCCAATACGGAACGCCTTGCCGTGCAACTGGCCCAAGCCAACACCAAAGGACATCCCGTAGGTGTTAAAGGCATGGTCGGTCAGAATGTTGCTGTCGAACCCTTCGGGCACGTAGATTGCGCTGACCGTGTCCGAGTAAAGGTCTGGCGATTGAGCAACCAGTTCCAGCCCCCAAGCATCGACGGCGCGCCGGACGCCCTCGGCAAGCCGATGATGACGGGCGTAAACATTCGGTAAGCCTTCTTCAAACAGCATCTTCAGGCTTTCACGCAGCCCGTAGATCAGTTGCAGAGGTGGTGTATAGGGAAACCCTCCGGTCGCATTGGCCGCCATCATATCCCGGAAATCGAAAAAGGTCCGGTGCAGCTCTGCGGTTTCCATCGCGTCCAGCGCTTTCTGGCTGACGCAAAGGATGGCCATGCCAGTGGCCAGCATGAATCCCTTCTGCGATCCCGAAACCGCGATGTCGACGCCCCAGCGGTCGAACTCAAACGGTACAGAGGCCAAAGAGCTGACGCAGTCCACCATCAAAAGCGCCGGATGATTGGCAGTATCCATCGCCCGCCTTACAGCCCCGATATCCGAAAGCACCCCTGTCGCCGTTTCATTATGAGTGACCAGAACGGCGCGAATTTCATGCGCTTTGTCCCCAGTCAGAACCGTCTGAAATTGGTCAGCGGGAGCGCCGCTGCCCCAAGGGCAGTCGATGACCTGAACGTCAAGCCCGTGACGTGTGCACAGATCAATCCAGCGGTGGCTGAAAACGCCATAGCGCGCTATCAGGACCTTATCACCGGGGCTGAGCGTGTTGGTGATTGCAGCCTCCCATCCACCTGTGCCGCTGGCGGGAAAGATAACGATCTGGGCCGCAGCGGTATCAAAGACCTTCTTGGTGTCTTCCAGTACGGGTGCAAATGTCTGGACAAAGTCCGGCGCGCGATGATCCTGCGTCTGGACCTGCATGGCCAGGCGCAATCTATCAGGTATGTTGGTCGGGCCGGGAATGAAAACCGGGTTTTGGTTCGACATGGCTTGTTCCTCTGCTTTGGAGATAAGTGTCCGGGAAAAAGCTGCATTACGCAATTTTCTTGAAAAATATTTTCATTTATTGAAGATAAATATTAAGCTACTGATATTTTAAACTTTTCCGTTTTTCATTTTTACGTGCAAGAAATCCGGACGCGAGAAACTCTGGACAGCTGAAAGGAAATGCCTGGGATGGAAACGCAGAAAAGGCCACGCGGCAGACCAAAATCGCTGTTCAAGGAAAGCTCGGCCGGGACCATGCAATCGCTGGATCGGGCGCTGAGCGTTTTGACCACAGTGGCCCGTCTGGAACGCGCAGCACTCAGCGATTTGGCGCGCGAAGTTGATGTGCCCACGGCCACAACACACCGAATTCTGGTGACGCTGCAGAAGCACGGTTTCGTCGCCTTTGATGAAGAGCGTCAAGAATGGATGATCGGGATCGAGACCTATCGCACCGGAGCGTCCTTTCTACGCCGTAATGGTGTTATCGAAATCGGAAGGCCCATTTTACGCCGGCTGATGCAAGATAGCGGCGAGACGGCGAATCTAGCCGTTCCGGACGGGGCCGAAGTGGTGTTTGTGGGGCAGGTCGAAACGGCCAATCCGATCCGGGCCTTTTTTCCACCGGGCGCGCGGACACCGATGTATGCCTCGGGCACCGGTAAGGCGATCTTGGCCGCGTTGAACGAGGCTGCATTGATCAAAGCGCTGGGCACGTTGGACACAAAGGTCTTCACGCCTCAAACACTGGTGCCCGGTGATGCACTGCAAAGCGATCTGGATCAGACCCGGGCCCGCGGGTGGTCGCATGATCGGGAGGAACGATACGAGGGGATGTCATGCATCGGTGCGGCCATCTTCAACGACCGGGGGGAACCCTGTGCGGGCATTTCCGTATCTGGCCCTACCGCCCGGTTCAGCACTGAACGCGCGCCGGAATTGGGCCGATTGGTACAAGCCGCCGCGCAAGAGGTTACCTTGCTCAGCGGTGGGCGCTTACCGGCGCGGGATGCGGGGGATGCGGGATTGTGACAGCTTGTATTCGTGCTCTGGATGGGGCGGATGCCCATGGGTGCGGTTCCAATAGTCACTCGCGCCGCGCCGCAACCAAAGGGGTATGCACAAGAGCAAACCAACAAGGAAGCCCCCGGTATGGGCCCAATAGGCGACGCCGCCCTCGTCGGGGTTGCTGGACAGGCTCCCAATGAACTGCATACCCAGCCACACGCCTAGCATGACAAACGCCGGGATCGAGAAGACACGGAAATAGATCACCAGAACAAGCAGGATGTCCACGCGCGCTTTGGGGAACATCAACAAATAGCCACCCATGACGCCAGCTATTGCGCCAGACGCACCAATCGTAGGGACCAGAGATTGTGGCGCTGTGACGACGTGGATCAGACCGGCCCCGATACCGGCGGCAAGATAGAACAGTAGAAAGGGCAGGTGGCCCATTTCGTCTTCGAGGTTGTCGCCGAAGATCCACAGGAACAGCATGTTTCCTGCCAGATGCATCCAGCCGCCATGCAGGAACATCGAGGTCACGAGGGTCTCAAGCGTATAGCCGTCCGTAATCCGGGCGGGCACCACCGCATAGTCGGTATACAGCTGGGTGATCAGCCGCTGGTTCTCCATGCTTCCCGCATAGCTGAGGAAAATCAGGATATTTGCAGCCATCAACAGATAGATGACATACGGTGTGCGTCCCGAAGGGTTATGGTCACGAATTGGAAACATGGTGCGACGCTGGGCGGTTGGCTGCCCAGCGTCAAGGCCTGTTTAGGCCGCACCCCCCAGCAATGCGGCATTCCCACCCGCAGCAGTGGTGTCGACACAGACATGTCGTTCTCCCAGAACGCGGGTGCGATCTGGCAGGCCGGGGATCAGAGGGATGATTGGGCCTGCACGCCGGGACAGATGACGCTCGATTTCCTGACCGGTTGCGTCGTCGCCCCACCACAATACGCCCGAGAAGCCAGTCAGGTTTTCAAGCCGGTGCAGGTCTAACGCGCCGATAGCAGTGATAGCCCGCCCGCCCAGTGCTTTGACCGCGTTGGCCTGCGCTTGTGCGGCTTCAACTCCGGGGCCCATACACAATAGCGGTGCGCGTGAGAATTCACTCAGGCGGTTCGATTCACCCGTCGGACCGGGCAGCAACCGCGCCTTGATCTCAGCAGATTTTCCTTCTGGCAATGGTAGATCGGTCATATCGGTGGACCATTGCTCGGGACTGACCTGCCGGTCCGGGGCGCAGAAACGGGTCAGGTAGTTCGGCCCGCCCGCCTTTGGGCCGGTCCCCGACAGACCCTCGCCGCCAAAGGGTTGCGATCCAACTATGGCGCCGATCTGGTTGCGATTGACGTAGATGTTTCCGGCATGAACAGCTTCGGTGATGTGCTGAACGCGGTCGTCGATCCGTGTGTGCAGGCCAAAGGTCAGCCCGTATCCTGTGGCGTTGATATCGGCGATGATCTGATCCAACTCCGAGGAATTGAACCGCACTACATGCAGGACGGGGCCAAACACCTCGCGCTCCAACTCGGCAATGCCGGGGATTTCGATAAGGGTTGGGGCGATGAACGTGCCGTCACCAGGGACGGACATCTCTTTCAGGACACGCCCTTCGGACCGTGCCAATGCGATGTGATCAGCGATTCCAAGGCGGGCATCTTCGTCGATCACGGGGCCGCAATCGGTTGAAATCAACCAGGGATCGCCAACCAGCAGCGCGTCCATGGCCCCTGTCAGCATGGTCAGAAGATCATCGGCAATGTCTTCCTGGACATAGAGACAGCGCAGGGCCGAACATCTTTGCCCCGCTGATTGGAACGCGCTTTCGATGATGGACTGAACCGCCTGTTCGGGCAGGGCGGTGCTGTCCACGATCATCGCATTCAAGCCACCAGTTTCCGCGATCAGAGGCGTTCCCGGCCGCAAGTTTCCGGCCATGGCCGCACGGATTTTCAGGGCGGTCCCGGTCGAGCCGGTAAAGGCCACTCCCGACACCCTCGGGTCCGAGGTCAGGGCTGCGCCCACCGATGGACCGCCCGGCAGCAACTGTAGCGCGCTGCGTGGCACTCCGGCCTCGTGCAGCAATTCAACGGCGCGATGCGCGATCAATGGTGTCTGCGGTGCGGGCTTTGCCAACACCGCATTCCCAGTGGCCAAAGCGGCGGATATTTGACCGGTGAAAATGGCCAGCGGAAAGTTCCACGGGCTGATGCAGGTGAACACACCCGCTGGTTCTGCGTCGGGTATATTCGCCGCATAATAGCGCAGGAAATCTACCGCCTCGCGCAGTTCGGCGACTGCATCGGGCAGGGACTTACCAGCCTCACGGGCCAGCAGGGCGAAAAGCTCACCGAAATGGGTCTCGTAAAGGTCGGCGGCGGCATTCAGAACCTGCGAGCGTTGATCTGCCACTACCTGCCAGGGGGTGGCTGCAGTCAAAGCAAGCTCGACATCCTGTGCGCTGGCCGGGGCAACGGCACCGGGGCGATCCCGCGACTGTGCGGGGTTGACGATGGGCTGATCGTCATCGGGCCGCGCATCGCCGGACAACAACGGGGGCGCATACCAGTGATGCGTTCGAAACGCGTCCCGCGCGGCATTGACCCGGTCCAAAGTGGGAATGTGCCGCAGGTCAAACCCCTGCGAATTGGGCCGCTCGGGTTGATACAGTTCGGGTCCGGTTGGGATGGCGCGCGCCGGTTCGCGGAGAGTCAGAAACGGATCGGCCGCAACCTCCTCCGGGGGAACAGTATCATCCACGATTTGGTTCACGAATGAAGAGTTCGCACCATTTTCAAGCAGTCGCCGCACCAGATAGGCCAGCAAGTCACGATGGGCCCCGACAGGCGCATATATGCGGCAGCGTGTCTTGTTTGCGTCCTTAACCAGATGGTGCAGGGTTTCCCCCATCCCGTGCAGCCGCTGGAATTCGAAAGGCTGATCAGTTGCCATCTGCAGAATTGCACTGACCGTATGAGCGTTATGGGTGGCAAACTGCGGATAAATCCGGTCGGTCATGCCCAGCAATTTTCGCGCATTAGCAATATAGGAAACATCGGTCACGGCCTTGCTGGTAAACACCGGAAAACCCTCGACGCCTTCTACCTGAGCGCGCTTGATCTCGGTATCCCAATAGGCGCCTTTGACCAGCCGCACCATCAGTTTGCGGTCATAGCGCTCGGCCATTCCATAGAGCGCGTCCAGAGCGATTCCGGCACGCGGACCATAGGCCTGAACCACAATTCCGAACCCGTCCCATCCTGCCAGCGCAGGTTCAGCCATCACCGCTTCGATGACCTGCAGGGACAGCGACAGGCGGTCGGCCTCTTCGGCGTCGATATTCAGGCCCATGCCAGCGGCTTTGGCCAAAAGGCACAGGGCGCGCAGGCGGGGAACAAGCTCGGCCATCACACGCTGTTCCTGTGCTAACTCATACCGAGGGTGCAGCGCTGACAGCTTTACCGAGATGCCTGGATTGGCGCGAATGTCATCATGGGTGCAGGCCTCTGCAATGGCGGTGATGGCACGGGAATAAGACAAATGATATCGGGCCGCGTCGGCCTCGGTCCGTGCGGCTTCACCCAGCATATCGTAGGAATAGGTATAGCCCTTGGCCTCCATCCCGCTGGCACGTTCCATGGCCGACTGGATGGTCTCGCCCAGCACGAACTGACGACCCATTTCCTTCATCGCGCGCCCGACGGCCGTGCGGATAACCGGTTCACCCAGTCTTTTGATCGCGCCACGCAGGGCACTGACAGGCGAGGGCTTGCCGTCGTCGAGAACTTTACCGGTCAGCATCAGCGCCCAGGTCGAGGCATTCACCAGCGGCGAGGAGGATTGCCCAAGATGCTTGCCCCAGTCGGACGGCGCGATCTTGTCTTCGATGAGAGCATCGATCGTGTCGGCATCCGGCACGCGCAGCAGCGCTTCGGCCAGACACATCAGCGCCACGCCCTCATCGGTGGACAGGCCATATTCGGCCAGAAACACCTCCATCATGCCCGGCGATGTACTGGATCGAATATCACGCACAAGCTGGGCGGCTGCCGCACAGATTTGGGCTCGATCAGTTTCAGACAGCGCGGCATGATCGATAAGATTGTCGAGAACGGCGGTTTGATCAGCGTAGGTTTGGCTGTCGATATGGGTGCTCAGGCTGTGTGACATGAATCCTCCAGGCTTTTGTTGAATATAATGTCGATTTCTCAGGACGATTGCCGTATTTTTTAATTCATCTGGTCGGATGGACTGTATTTAGGGGATAATGCCGTGCAAATGAACTTTCCGGATTTGGATCGGTTTGATCGAGCGATCTTGGCGATTCTCTCAGAGGATGGGCGCATATCAGTTGCCGACCTAGCGCGGCGGATCGGGCTGTCGAAATCCCCAACCCAGGCGCGTCTAAAGCGACTTGAGGCTAGCGGGGTGATCACCGGGTATCGCGCCCTACTGGACCCGATCCGACTGGGGTTGGACCATGTGGCTTTTGTCGAGGTGCGCCTGACCGACACAAGAGAAAAGGCACTGGCCGAGTTTAACGCCGCAGTCCGCAAGGTGCCCGAAATCGAGCAAGCTCATATGATCGCGTCGAATTTCGACTATCTGCTGAAAATCCGCACTGGTTCAATGTCGGAATACCGCGCCGTTTTGGCTGAGAAGATATCCTCGCTTCCGCATGTGGCGAATACCTCGACCTTTGTGGCGATGGAGGCAGTTAAGGAAACCGTTGTTTCAGGCGCTTTGGACAGGGTGGGTTGACGAATTGCGCAAGCGCGTCACCATACGCGTATGAAGCGTTTTGTGTTCCCTCTGCTAGTGTTGGCGGCCCCTCCGGGTGTCGCCTGGTCTGAAGAATGCCCGTCCTCGCCGGATCATACTGAAAGCATCTCGGCCGTAATCGCGCAAATTCAGGATGTTGGAAACGAGGCCGAAGCCCAGACATTTTCCAATCAATTATGGGAGTTGTGGACCGATGCGCCCGACGCTGTTGCGCAGGCCGTGCTGGACCGGGGCATGACCCGCCGCAGTGGCTGGGACCTTCGGGGCGCCATCGAGGAGTTTGACAAGCTCATCGAATACTGCCCGCACTATGCCGAGGGGTACAATCAGCGCGCCTTTGCATATTATCTTAGCCAGGATTTCGCATCTGCGTTGCCGGATCTGGACAAGGCGATCGAGCTGTCTCCGAACCATGTCGCGGCGATCAGCGGGCGCGCCCTGACGCTGCTTGGCTTGCATCGGATAGATGAAGCCCGTGCGGCACTGTCACATGCTTTGGAGCTTAATCCCTGGCTGTCCGAGCGCCACTTGATGGCTCCAGGCGGACCGTTGGAGCCGCCCGGTGAGGATATCTGAGGAATAGACGTCCCCGACCCATAGGACCGGGGACAATCTGGAACAGCTTAACCGACCAGCCCGTTATCGGTGCGCTTGATCGTGATCACCGACGAGCGCGGTGTGCCTCCATCCGGCCATTCGCTGCCGGGATGCTGAATGCCGACAAACATGGTGCGCAGATCGCTGGACCAGGCCAGACCCGTGACCTCACACCCGTTTGGACCGGTCATGAAACGGGCGATTTCGCCTGTGACCGGATCGCCGACCAGCATCTGGTTGTTGCCGTGGCCTGCGAAGTCTTCTTCATTGTCGTCATTGCCGTCGGTCTGGATCCAGACCAGACCGGTCGAGTCGATGGTCATCCCGTCGGGTGAGTTGAACAGGTTGCCCTCGTTCACATTGGCCGACCCGGCGCGGGCGTCAGAATGCACCGTCGGATTGCCGGCCATGACATAGAGATCCCAGACGAACGCATCGGCTGCGTGGTCGTCATTATCCGGTTTCCAGCGAACGATCTGGCCATATCTATTGGCCTCACGCGGGTTGGGTCCATTGGTCGACGTATCGTCACCCCCGGCATTTGGTTTCACGCCGCGGTTCTTGTTGTTGGTCAGGCAGCAATAGGCTTCGACCGCCACCGGGCTGGACGCCACCCATTCAGGGCGATCCATGGTCGTGCCACCCGCCTTGGACGCCGCCAATCGGGTGAAGATCGCAATATCCGCCGCATCCATGCCTGTTGCATCCGGCGTCAGCGGCAGCCAGGTGCCTGTCATGTCGTCATCGAATTTCGCCACATAAAGCGTGCCGTCGTTCAACAGGCTCTGGGTTTCGCCGCCGGGCTGATAGGTGCCGTTCGAGACGAATTTGTACAGATACTCGCCCCGCTCATCATCGCCCATATAGACAACCACGCGGCCATCAGCGGCCAGAGTCACCTCGGCATTCTCATGCTTGAAGCGACCCAGACCAGTGTGTTTGACCGGGGTGCTGTCCGGTTTGGTCGGGTCGATTTCGACGATCCAGCCCACCCGGTGCGGCTCATTGGGGTTTTTGGAGGTATCGAACCGCGGATCGAACAGTTCGTAGCCGTTCCAGCTTTCGGCTTTGACACCATAGCGCTTGAAGCCGTCCGCAACCTTCTGATCGTAGCTGGCGTTTTCGTCGCTGGAGCCGAAATAGCCGTTAAAGTTCTCTTCACAGGTCAGATAGGTGCCCCAGGGCGTCTTGCCTGCACCGCAGTTGTTCATGGTGCCCAGCGAGGTTGTGCCGGCCGGGTCGGCCTCGGTCTTCAGCAGGTCGTGGCCAGCGGCGGGGCCGACGATAGCCATCGGCGTGTTGTGGTGGATGCGCCTGTTGAACGGGCTGTCCTTGACCACCGACCAACCTTCGGGGCCTTCGGTGATTTCCATCACGGTCACGCCTTGCAGGTTCTGCAGTTTGCGCACGTCGTCAGCACTGGCCGGAACACCTTCCTGCGCGGCTGGCAGGTTGATTTTACCGTTCGGGTATTCGTGATTGATCGCAATCAGCTCATGACCCTGGAAGTTAAAGGTCTCCATGCCGTCGGTATTCTCGCCAAAGATGCGGTCCGAGTTCTCGACCGGGCCGCCCTCGGCGAGGTCATAGCCATCGGCATCCGAAAACAGCGGATCGCCCCAGCGCATCAAGATCTTCCACTCAAACCCTTCAGGCACATGGACGGTGCCATCAGTTTGTGCGGCAATCGGGGTGAAAGCGAACCGGGATGCAGCCTGTGCCTGCGCCGAGGTCGAGCCAAGCAGGCCGGTTCCCAACGCAGCCGCGCCAGAGCCGAAGGCCACGACGCCGGACAGAAATCCACGGCGGGAAATGGCGCTTTCGACGACACGGTCAAAGTCGTTTTCTTCGGGGCGGGGGAAATGCAGCTCGTCCCAGTCGTCGGCGGAAAGTGTGGTAGGGTCAACGTCTTTCATGGATTGCTCCTGGCTGTCTGTGAAAAGTCGATGAAACGGATTTAGGGGGCATTTGTGACAGGGTGATAACAGCGCCAATAACGATGGCGCCGGGATACTCAGGAAACAGATTTACTCGGGATGCGTTAGGATACGCCGATTGGACCAGCCCGTCAAAACGGACTGATCACAGCGTGTTTTATTAGTAATTTGCCAGTGAAAAAGCGGTCAGGTAAGGCGCTGACCTTCTGGATTGAACCGATAGGCCCTGTCCGGAGAATAGGCGAGTCGCAATTCCTGCCCTTCGGATATCGCATGCTGGCCAAACAGCCGGGCGGTTATGGCGTGTTCGTTGATCTGCGCGATGACATTTGTGTCTCCGCCCAGCTTCTCAACATGGCTGACGCGTGCAGTGAGCGGGCCGTCATCTGCAAGGAACAGATCCTCGGGCCGAATGCCGATCGTGTTCTGACCGCTTTCGTTGAGCAATCCTTGAGGCAGAAAATTCATTGACGGCGAGCCGAGGAACCCTGCCACGAACTGGTTCGCGGGATTGTTATACAGTTCCATCGGGCTACCGATCTGTTCTACCCGGCCGTCACGCAGAACAACGATCTTGTCGGCCAGGGTCATGGCTTCGGTCTGGTCGTGGGTAACATAGATCATCGACGCATCCAGCGTTCGGTGCAGGTTGGCGATCTCGATTCGCGTATTCATGCGAAGCGCGGCATCCAGATTGGACAGAGGCTCATCAAATAGGAACAGTTTGGGTTCGCGCACGATGGCGCGGCCAATGGCAACCCGCTGACGCTGACCGCCCGACAATTCCGAGGGGAAGCGATCCAGATAGGGCTCGAGGTTCAGCATCCGGCTGGCTTTGGCCACGCGGCCTTCGATTTCCGATTTGGGCTGCTTTTCCTGCTTCAGCGCCAGGGTCATGTTGCCCCGAACGCTGAGATGCGGATAGAGCGCATAGCTTTGGAACACCATCGCGATCCCGCGCTTGGATGGGGGCACCAGATTGACCTGCTGCCCGCCAATGTTGATCTCACCGGACGATGCATCCTCGAGCCCCGCAATCACCCGCAACAGGGTGGATTTGCCACAGCCCGAAGGGCCGACAAAGACGACAAACTCGCCGTCTTCGACTTCAAGCGTGATGTCTTTTAGGACATGCACATTGCCGAAGGATTTATTGATTTTGTTCAGCGTCAGGGCGGTCATGTCGCTTGCTCCTCAAAGGAAACGGGCTGGCCAGTGCGGATGCTTTCATCTGCGGCCAGGCAAATGGCAAGGGATTGGACAGCGTCATTCATATGACGTGTCAGGTCGATATCTTCAGCGATGGCGCGCAGCATATAGGACTGTTCGGCATCACACAGATCCTGATGGCCAGGTTCATCCGGCATATCGATCGTATGGTCGCCTTGCGGTGTGTGGACCAGCAGGCCGCCGACTTTTGTGTGCCCATCAATATCTGCGGATGCGCCTTTGTTGCCGTCCGTGATCGAGACAGAACCGTTGGGCGACACGATATCCTTCACGAAAAACGCGGTTTCAGACATCATCGGCCCCCAGCCGGCCTCATACCAGCCGACCGAGCCGTCATTGAAAACCACCTGAAATTGCCCGTAATTGTACATGTCGGGCGCGATCTCATCGGACAGCCGAAGACCCATTCCGTGGACACGGACGGGCCGGGCATCAGTGATCTGGCACATCACATCGACATAGTGAACGCCGCAATCCACGATGGGCGAGGTGGTCTGCATCAACGCTTTATGCGTCTCCCATTCCGCACCGTTGGATTGCTGGTTCAGGTTCAGGCGGAATACATAAGGCCCACCCAGGTTGCGGGCCTCGGCAATCAGCCGCACCCACGAGGGGTGGTGGCGCAGGATGTAGCCAACAACCAGCTTGCGGTTCAGTCGGATGGCGGTTTCGACCACGCGCCGCGCATCAGCGACATTGGTGGCCAGCGGTTTCTCTACAAAGACATGCGCCCCGGCTTCCATCGCCGCACAGGCATAATCCGCATGGCTGTCGGAATAGGTGGCGATCACGACCAGATCCGGGTTTGTTTCGGCCAGCGCGGTTTCGAAATCCGAATAGGCAGGATAATCCGCCAGATAGGGGTGATCCACGCGCCCGGATCGGTTCACCAGCCCAGCAATTTGCACGTCAGGGTGATGGTGATGGGCCAGCGCGTGGCTGAACCCCATATTGCCAAGACCTGCGATCAGAACACGTGTCATTTGACAGCCCCTGACGTGATGCCGCGGATCAGCTGGCGCGAGAATATGACATAGAGAACCAGGACCGGCAGGATTGCCATCGACAAGGCTGACAGGACCGCGTTCCAGTCGGTGACAAATTGACCGATAAAGACCTGGCTGCCCAGCGTCAGGGTCTTGGTCTCTTCGGCGGGGGCCAGGATCAGCGGGAACCAAAGGTCGTTCCAGATCGGGATCATGTTGAACACCGCCACCGTCGCCATGGCGGGCCGCACCAGTGGCAGCACCAGGCGGAAGAAGATCGTATATTCCGACAGCCCGTCGATGCGCCCGGCGTTTTTCAGATCGTCACTGACCTGCCGCATGAATTCGGAAAGGATGAACACAGCCAGCGGCAAACCCTGTGCCGTATAGACCAGGATCAGCGCCCAAAGTGAGTTCACCAACCCGGTCGCCACCATCATCTCAAGGATTGCGACAGTGCCTATGCGGATCGGAATCATGATCCCCAGTGCCAGATACAGGCCCATCAGCAGGTTGCCTTTGAACTGGTACTCGGACAGCGCATAGGCCGCCATGGCACCGAACAGCAGGATAAAGAACAACGACGCCACGGTGACGATCATCGAGTTCTGAAAGTAGAGGAGGAAATCCCCCTGCTTCATCACCGTCTCATAGCCGATCAGCGAAAAACTGTCTGCGTTGGGCAGGGCCAGCGGTTCGCGAAAGATCGACCGGCGGGTTTTGAAGCTGTTGATCAGGATCACAAAGACCGGGAACAGAGCGATCAGTGTATACAGGATCAGCCCAGCGTGCATCGCTACGGTGTTGAGGGGGTTATGGCGTGCTTTGTTCATCCGTTTGCCCTCACAGTTGATACCGGCGCATCCGGGTCTGGATGCCAAACAGATAGATACAGACGCCCACCAGGATGATTGCGAACATGGCCCCGGCGATAGCCGATCCCATATGCGGGTCGCCTAGTTGCAACTGGAAGCCGAAGAATGTGCGATACATGAAAGTACCTAGAATATCGGTTGAGAAATCCGGCCCCGCCAGCGCGCCTTGTGAGGCATAGATCAGGTCGAATGCGTTGAAATTTCCCACAAAGGTCAGGATCGAGATGATCCCGATCGAGGGCAGGATCAGCGGTAGTTTGATCTTCCAGAAGGCCGAGGCCCCGGTGATGCCGTCGATCTCTCCGGCCTCAAGGATTTCTTCGGGGATGGTCAGCAGGGCGGCATAGATCAGCATCATCGGGATGCCTACGAACTGCCAGACCGAGATCAGCGCCAGCGTGGTCAGTGCGTATTCCTCTTTGCCCAACCACGGTGCAAAGAGGGACTTCAGCCCAACCGCATCCAGCATCGAAGGTGCGATGCCCCAGATCGGCGACAGGATCAGTTTCCAGGCAAAGCCCACGATCACAAAGCTGAGGATCGTAGGAATAAAGATCGCCGAGCGATACAGGGCGGCAAACCGTAGGCGGGGGTGGCTGAGAAGGGCGGCCAGCGCGATGCCGATCGGGTTCTGAACCAACATATGGATCAGGAAGAACCAAAAATTATTACCCAGAGCATTCCAGAACTGATCCGACCAGTTGGGATCGAAAAACAGCGTCCGGAAATTCTGCAATCCGACAAACACGCGAGCCTGATCAACCTCTGTATACAGTGCAAGGCGCAGTGTGTTGAACAGCGGGAAAATCATCACAGCGGTATAGACGAGTACGGCAGGTGCCAGAAATACAACGATATGCCAGCGGATGCGGGGGCGGGTCATGGGATTGCTTTCAAAGGGGTGTCGGAGTTACCCGGGCGGTCGGCACCGCCCGGGTATGGATCAGCTTACTGATGCGGAGCGTACCAGGAGGCCAGGCCTTCCTGCAGTTCGGCACCCAGTTCCTCGGGGGATTTTGCGCCTTTGATGGCGGCAACCGAAGCGCCCCAGGTATCGTTTTCAAGGTTCGGTGTGCCACGCGACAGGATTTGATAGGTCGAGCGGATGGTCGATTCACACTCTTCGCGCCAGCCTACGATTTCCTTGGCCAGCGGATCCTGCAGCTCGACCGGAGTGTTCGAGAGCGGGAAGAAGCCAGGCAGGGCGTTGCCGAAGATTTCGGCGAATTCCGGGCTTGCGACCCAGGCCAGGAACGTCTCGGCAGCTTCGGGATTCGCGGTGGCCGCATTCATACCAATGCCAATGTCGGTGTGGTCCGAGATATAGCACGTATCGCCCGCATTCTGGACTGGGGGCTTAAAGGCGCCCATTTCGAAATCGGCCTGCGCATTGAAGCCCGAAATTTCCCAGGATCCCGCAGGGTAGACGGCTGCGCGGCCCAAGGTAAAGATGTTCTGGCTGTCGGGATAGGTCTGCGCCTCATATCCATCACCCAGATAAGCGCCCCAACGGGCCAGGGTGGCATAGGGGGCGGTCCAGGCTTCATCGGTCAGCTTTTGCTCGCCCGCGATCAGCGCCTGGCGGCCCTCTTCGCCTTTCCAATAGTTCGGGCCGATGTTGTTATAACCCATAGTGGCGGCTTCCCACTGGTCGTTGGTGCCCATCGCCATCGGGATATAAGTGCCGTCTTCCTTGATCTTGTCGAGGGCGGCAAAGAACTCGTCCTCGGTTGTGGGAACTTCGATGCCCAGTTCGGCAAACGCGTCCTTGTTGTAGATGAACCCGTGGATCACCGATGCCATGGGAACGCAGAAGCTGGCCGAGCCGTCATCCGTCTGCCAGGCCGATTTGGCCACATCCGAGAAGTTGCCCATCGCTTCGACACCCGACAGGTCGCTCAGGTGGCCGGCCTCATAGAGGGCCAGTGATGCATCGAAAGGACGGCAGGTGATCAGATCGCCAGCCGAGCCCGCATCCAGTTTCGAGTTCAGGACAGCGTTGTATTCTGCCGGGGCCGAGGGTGTGAATTGCACTTTGATGCCGGGGTGTTTGGCCTCAAACGCAGGGATGATCTGGTCCTGCCATAGCGTCAGGTCGTCATTTCGCCAGCTTTCGATGGTCAGGGTCACATCTTCCGCATAGGCAGCCGACGCCATCAGCGTCGTGCCCAGCAGAGCAAGTTTCAAGCTATTCTTGGTCATCCATATTCTCCCGATTGATGGTTATTATTCTATGGCCAGTGCGGCCGTTAGGATTCCGTCTGATGTTCGTAGGCGTTCGGTGGCTTCGGATGCCGAAACACCTTTTGCGGCGACAAGCACGGCGGGCTTCACATCACCGCGCGTTGCTTCCAGTGCGCGCTTTGCAGCGCCTGTGTCCACCTCGGCAATGCGGGTGACGATTCCGGCCGCGCGGGCGCGCAGTTTGTCATTGTCGGCGCGCAGGTTGACCATCATGCCGCCATGTACGTGGCCAAGGTCAAGCGCCATCAGCGACGACAGCATATTCAAGGCGATCTTTTGTGCCGTTCCCGCGCCCATCCGAGTTGATCCAGAGATCAATTCGGGCGGTGTGGCAAGCAGGATCGGGATGTTGGCCTGTATCAGCAGGGGGCTGTTGGCGTTATTGGCGATGCCGATCAAGGTCGCGCCTTTTGCACGGGCGATGCCTGCGGCTGTCATCGTGTAGGGGGTCGACCCGCTTGCGGATACGGCGATCACCGTGTCCTGGGCTGACAAACTGTTCAGCGCTTCACGCAGGTCACCGTCGGCGTCTTCGGAATCACCCGGCATCTCGACACCCGTCGGAAGACCACCAGCCATATGGATTCGCAACTGGTCTGGCGTGATCGAGAATGTTCCGCCCAGCTCTTGCGCGTCAGCCGCCGCCATCAAACCGGACGAGCCTGCCGCAACATAGTGCAACATGCCGCCCGACCGGAGCGTCCTGGCCATCGCAGCGGCGCCCAATGCAATAGCCTGTGTGGCCGAGCGCACCGCCGCTGCCGCAGCGATCTGCCCCTCGGCCAGCAACAGCGCCGACCCTGTCAGGTCTTCGCGGCTCAGGCTGGCGGCGTCGCGGTGCAGTTGTTCGGTTGACGGCAGCGTCAAGAGAATCCCCTCCCAGGTTTCCCGATTACAATACCTATTTAATACCACCTGTCCAACATTTTCTTTTCGGTATTATTTGGGTGCTGATTTTAAAGGAAAAATCGAGATATTGGCGAAAATAGCATAAAACGAGGCTTTTCTAATCGAAATAGGTATTGTATTGGTATTGTCATGACTGAGTCCCTGAATAATGCTGTGCTGGCCATTGATGGCGGTGGAACGCGCTGTCGTGTGGCCTGTGAAGTTGCTGGAATCGCTCACAGCGTTGAAGTTGGCGCTGCAAACGTCTCGACTGATTTTCAGGCTGGCGTTTCACAGATAAAGCTGGGGTTAGACCGGCTGTCTGGCAAGCTTGGCATCGGGGTTGAGGGCTTGTTGGCAAGTCCTGCCTTTGTTGGTTTGGCTGGGGTCACGGATCAGGCGATCGCAACTCGTTTGAGGGATGCGCTTGGTCTAAAGCACGCCCGGATAGAGGATGATCGTCCCGCAGCCTTGCGCGGGGCGCTGGGTGCGCAGGACGGGCTGATTGCCCATTGTGGTACAGGCTCATTTCTGGCCAGACAAACTGGTAGAGACATGCGCTTTGCCGGTGGCTGGGGCTCGGTCTTGGGGGATGAAGCCTCGGCCCAGTGGGTTGGAAGGATGGCATTGTCCTTGGCATTGCGTGCGTTTGATGGAACGCAGGCCCGTTCGGACCTTTTGACCACTTTGCTGTCCGAGCATGACGGACCTGCCGGGATCGTTCGCTTTGCGGGGGCTGCAGACCCTGCGCAGTTTGGTGCGATTGCACCAAAAGTGACCATGGCTGCCCAAGATGACGACGTGGTTGCGCAACAAATCATGCGGGCAGGTGCTGCCTATCTGGCGGATACCGCCACGCATTTGGGGTGGAACCCGGGAACCGCGCTGTGCCTGACGGGCGGTATTGGTGGTCAATACGCGTCGTATCTGCCCGAAAACATGCAATCCGACCTGCGCGCGCCGTTAGGAGAACCGCTCGACGGGGCGCTCGCCTTGGCAAAGGAGGTCGAACATGAGCATTGCTGATTTTCTGCGTTCGGATTCCTGGCTGACCGCTGATAATGGGCCGAGATATGTCCAACTGCGGCGAAGGCTGCAGGAGGGCATTGATATGGGTGTTCTGCCCCCCAAATCGTCGCTTCCTTCCGAGAGAGAACTTGTCGAGATCACGGACCTTTCGCGCGTCACCGTGCGAAAGGCGATTCAAGAGCTTGTCCAGGAGGGCGTGATCGAACAGCGTCAGGGCTCGGGCTCGTTCATCCGCGAGCGCATGCCACGGGTCGAACAATCGCTGACGCATCTGACATCCTTCACCGAAGACATGTCCAGCCGTGGAATGAAAACCGCGTCGAAATGGCTGGAGCGGGGGGTCTTTGCGCCGACCCAAGAAGAGATTGCCGCCTTGAGCTTGTCCGAGGGTGAGCAAATCTCTCGTATCTACCGATTGCGCGAAGCCGATGGCCGCCCGCTGGCGCTGGAAAAAGCGGCGTTGCCTTTGGATATCTTGCCCAACCCGATCGAAGTGACCACCTCTCTGTACGAGGTCTTGGATCGGCTGGGCCGCCGTCCTGTTCGGGCGGTTCAGAAGATCTCGGCCCTGAATTTGGCCGCGCGTGAGGCTGAACTGCTTGATGTTCCCGAGGGAGCCGCTGGGCTGAATATTGAACGTGTTTCTTTTCTCAGAAACGGACGCGTCGCCGAACTGACACGCTCGCTTTATCGCGGCGATGCGTATGATTTTGTTGCTGAATTGCGGTTGTAACCGGAAAGGACGGAACTAGATGTCCGTAGAACTCTCTAAGATGCGTCAGGAAATACTGGAAATTCCTGATGCCGTAGACCGATTGCTAAGCAATGGGGCTGACAATATCCGCCACGCTGCCCAGTTGGCGCGCGACGCAGACCCGCGTTTTCTGGTCTCGGTGGCGCGAGGATCTTCGGATCACGCCTGCACCTATCTGAAATATGCATGCGAACTGTTGCTGAATCTTCCTGTTGCCTCGGTCGGGCCTTCGGTCAACTCGATCTATGGTGCCGAGCTTCGGGCGCAGGGTGCATTGAGCATATCGGTGTCGCAATCTGGACAAAGCCCGGACATCGTTGGCATGACGCGCGCGCTGAAACGATCTGGTGCCGTGACGGTCGCCATTACGAACAATACGGAATCCCACCTTGCAGATGCCACGGATGCCGTCCTGCCTCTTCATGCGGGACCGGAATTGAGTGTGGCAGCAACTAAGACCTTTGTGACGTCTCTGGTGGCGGGGCTGTGGTTGCTGGCGGAAATCGCGGATGAGGCAGAGCTGAAGCAGGCCATATGGTTACTGCCCGGGTATCTTGGGAAGGCTGCCCAATGCGACTGGACCCCGGCCGCCAATGCGATTTCCGGCCGGTCCCTGTTTACCTTGGGTCGCGGTCCATCGCTGGCGATCTCGAATGAAGCGGCGCTGAAAATCAAAGAGACCTGCCAGATCCACGCCGAGAGCTATTCGACTGCCGAAGTTCTGCACGGGCCGGTCTCAATCGTTGAAGAAGGGTTTCCTACCATTGTGTTCGCCGCCGGTGATGCCGCTGAACAAACAACGGCAGAAGCGGCTGATGCGTTGGCGGCAAAAGGGGCTACCGTTTTTGCCGCAACCTCGGCGGTGAAACGGGCGCAGCCTCTGCCGGTCGTCAGAACGGACCATTGGCTGACCGATCCCATCAGCGCCATCACATCGTTCTATAGCATGGTTGAATCGGTCGCCTGCAATCGCGGAATTGACCCTGATGCCCCGCGTCACCTTAAGAAAGTTACGGAAACTGTATGACCTCTGAGACGGTTGTATTCAGAAACGGCGCCTATTTCGACGGCACACACCTGCTGGAGGGGCAGGCGGTTGTGTTTCGCCAAGGTAATTTGTCCGAGATCACCCCGGCAGACGGAACCAAAATCGCCGGGCAGCAGGTCGATCTGAACGGTGATATTCTCTGCCCCGGATTTGTGGACCTACAGGTCAATGGCGGTGGTAGTGTCATGTTCAACGATGACCCTTCTGTCGAGACTATCCAGCGTATTTCTCAAGCGCATAGAAAGCTTGGCGTCGCATCCTTTTTGCCCACCCTGATTACCGACACTGCGGCCAAGACCCAGCAGGCAATAGAGGCCGCGATCAAGGCTGTGGATGTCGGTGTTCCCGGTGTCGCTGGACTGCATCTGGAGGGACCGCATCTTTCGTTGGCGCGAAAAGGGGCGCATGACGCCGCGCTGATCCGCCCGATGGATGAAGAGGATCTGACCACCCTAATAGCCGCGGCCAGCCGATTGCCTTGCCTCAAAGTAACCCTGGCGCCAGAAGCTGTGTCTGAGCGACAGGTTACCTCTTTGGCTGAGGCCGGAATTCTGGTGTCTCTGGGTCATAGCGATGCGGATTTTGCGACCTGTCAACGTTATGCTGCGGCGGGCGCCCGCTGTGTCACACATCTGTTCAACGCCATGAGCCAGCTTGGAAACCGCGAGCCTGGTCTTGTGGGGGCGGCGCTGGCTAATGCGGGTTTGTCTGCGGGTCTGATTGCCGACAGTATACACGTACACCCTGAGGTCATGCGGGCGGCATGGGCGGCAAAGACCGGCCCGGCCCGGATATTTCTGGTCAGCGATGCCATGGCTGTTGCCGGAACAGAGGATGCCGAATTCAACCTTGAAGGGCGCCGTATTACCAGAACGGATGGCCGCCTGACGCTTGAAAATGGAACGCTGGCAGGGGCTGACCTGGATCTGACGACGGCTGTTCGCATCCTTGTTAAAAATGCCGGTGTCCCGCTGAAGGATGCGCTGAGCGCCGCAACGACCTATCCTGCGAAGTTGATTGGTTTGGCCGAATCTTCCAGTAAGAATCTGGCATCCATGATCCGTATTTCGGCGGATCTTGAATCTTGCGAATGGGCGAATGCCGCGCGTTGAATAAGCCGCCCGCTGCCGAAACGACCCCGGGATTACCGATGCGCCGGGGTCCGTCCCCGGGTGTCATATGATTTTGAATTTCGCGTGCGAACTGTGCTTGACGACACCTTGGGCATGGCATAAACCAGCCACCGCTGAGCGGGCGTCGTATACTGGCTATTACCTCAGCCTTCCAAGCTGATGAAGCGGGTTCGATTCCCGCCGCCCGCTCCAAATCAGCCCCAAAAATCTGCGTCAAATAGCCTTTCGTTTGGGCCATTCGGCTGCACCGCTTGACCCGGCGGGTTGTAGACGCCAAGAAGCGGGATACCGGAATTCGAACACGAAGTAAGGGCCTGACATGGCAAAACCCGTCTCAGCCAGTCCAGCAGCAAAACCCGCACCCGGTGCGGCTGAGGAACGGGCCAGGTCCAGGAAGATCGGTGTTCTGGCTTCGCTCTGGCCATTCATGAAGCCTTATCGATTGCAAATGATTGGGGCCTCTTTGGCCTTGGTTCTGACCGCCAGCATGACGCTGACATTGCCTTTGGCTGTCCGCCGTGTGGTCGACAACTTTCGGATCGAAGACGGAGAGCTACTGGATTGGTACTTTCTGGCGGCGCTGGGCATCGCCGCGATTCTGGCCGTCGGAACAGGCATCCGCTACGCGCTTGTTACGCGCCTGGGTGAACGCGTTGTCGCCGATATCCGCAAAGCCGTTTTTGATCGCGTCATCGGGATGAGCCCCGAATTCTATGAACGTATCATGACGGGTGAGGTGCTGAGCCGGATCACGACCGACACCACGCTGATTCAATCCGTGCTGGGCTCGTCGGTCTCGATCGCTCTACGCAATATGTTGATGTTTCTGGGCGGGCTTGTGCTGATGCTGCTGACCTCGGCCAAGCTGACCGGGATGGTCTTGCTGCTGATTCCGCTGGTTGTGGTTCCGATACTGGTATTGGGGCGGCGCCTGCGGGTTATTAGCCGGGAAAACCAAGACTGGATCGCAGCCTCATCAGGCAATGCCGGCGAGGCGCTGAGCGCGGTTCAAACCGTTCAGGCCTTTACCCATGAGCAGGCCAGCCGAAATCAATTCGGTGAGATGACCGAAACGTCCTATACTGTCTCGCTGCGCCGAATTCAGACCCGGGCCGTGCTGACCGTCATCGTTATATTCCTGGTGTTTTCCGGAATCGTGGGCGTGTTGTGGATGGGGGCGAATGATGTCCGCAATGGTGTCATGACCGAGGGCGTTCTGATCCAGTTCGTGATCTATTCGATCATCATGGCCGGTTCGGTTGCGGCCCTGTCCGAAATCTGGAGCGAATTGCAGCGTGCGGCCGGTGCGACCGAGCGGTTGGTCGAGCTGTTGAATGCTCAGGACACCGTGAACGATCCCGGCCAGGCGCAAGTTTTCCCCGCGCCCGTGCGCGGCGAGATTCAGTTCGACGATGTGACTTTCCGCTACCCGGCGCGTCCAGATGTCGTGGCGTTGAATGAACTGTCGCTGACAGTCAACCCCGGGGAAACCGTCGCATTTGTCGGCCCCTCGGGGGCCGGAAAAACAACCGTGATCCAGATGATTCAGCGATTCTATGATCCTGACTCGGGACGCGTTTGTTTGGATGGCATTGACCTGCGAGATTTGGATCGTTCCAATTTCCGCCGTCATATGGCACTTGTGCCTCAGGATCCCACGATATTCGCAGCATCGGCGCGCGAAAATATCCGATTTGGGCGGCTCGATGCGACGGATGCCGAGGTTGAAGACGCAGCCCGCGCAGCTGCGGCCCACGAATTCATCTCGACGCTGCCCGAAGGCTATGACAGCTTTGTAGGAGAGCGAGGCGTCATGCTGTCCGGGGGACAAAAGCAGCGGATCGCCATCGCCCGCGCCATTTTGCGCGATGCTCCGATCCTGTTGTTGGATGAGGCGACATCGGCATTGGACGCTGAAAGCGAGCGCGCTGTGCAAGGGGCTGTCGACAGGTTGCGTGCAGGGCGGACGACGCTGATTGTTGCGCACAGATTGGCAACCGTGAAAAAAGCCGACCGCATCATCGTCCTGGAGAACGGGCAGATCGTTGCGCAGGGAACGCATGACGATCTGGTATCGCAGGATGGGCTGTACGCGCGTTTGGCACGGTTGCAATTTACCGATGGTGTTGCAGCAGAGTAACCTGATGGCGAGATATTTTGTTTTGCGCCCCAGCGTCATTCTACATTCTGGGTTGTTCTGCCGTTAAGCCCTTACTTGCACATGAGCGGGTTTTACTTTCATCCTAGATGAGAGCCTGCGCGTGACGCAGTAAAAGTACAGGGAGGAACTAATGGCATTCGCGGGATTAGACGATAAGGCAAGAATAGAAAATGAAATGCCGTGGGAGGATCGAGACGTACCGGTAACCTTTCATCAGTTACTTTCTCGAACGGCGGCCAAGTTCCCCGACCACAAGGCCATTAGCTTTCAGCTGTTTTCCGGCCCAACCGATAAGGCCGAGACACTGACGTGGTCTGATCTGCTGGGTAAGGTCAATCAGGCCGCCAATCTTTTCAGATCTCTGGGTATCGGTGAAAACGATGTGGTGGCCTATGTTCTGCCCAACTGCAACGAAACTCTGGTGACCCTTATGGGAGGGGCCGTCGCAGGGATCGTGAACCCGATCAACCCGTTGTTGGAGCCCGAGCAAATCGCAGCAATTTTGCGCGAGACGAAAGCCAAGGTTGTTGTGACGCTAAAGTCATTTCCCAAAGCCGATGTTGCACAGAAGGTGGAAGAGGCCGTACGCCACGCGCCCGGTGTGAACACAATTCTGGAAATCGACCTGAATCGCTATCTGACGCCTCCGAAATCGTGGATCGTCCCCCTTGTGCGTCCCAAAATGGGCGACAAGGCTAAATTGGCTCATGCGGACTATTTGAATTTCAGTAAAGAGCTGGCGAAACAGTCCAAGACACTGACATTCGAAGACAGTAAATCAGACCGTGTTGCGTGCTATTTCCATACTGGTGGTACAACCGGCATGCCCAAGGTTGCACAACACAAATATTCCGGCCTGATCTATAATGGCTGGTGTGGTGGCACCTTGTTGTTCGACGAAAACGATGTGGTCATGTGCCCACTGCCCATGTTCCACGTCTTTGCTGTGCATGTGATCGTCATGGCTGCGGTGAGTTCGGGTGCGCATGTGGTCTTCCCGACGCCTCAAGGATATCGCGGGGATGGCGTTTTCGACAATTTCTGGAAACTGATCGAGCGTTGGAAAGTCAGCTTTATCATCACGGTTCCGACAGCGATCTCTGCCAAAATGCAGCGCCCTGTCGACGCTGATATCTCGTCAGTGAAAACGGCCTTCTCAGGCTCGGCTCCTTTGCCGGTTGAACTGTTTCGTCGCTTTGAAGAGGCCACCGGCGTCACTATAGTCGAAGGCTATGGCCTGACCGAAGCCACCTGCCTTGTGTCGTGCAACCCGGTGGATGGCGAAAAGAAGATCGGTTCGATTGGCGTTCCGTTCCCTTATACGGATGTGAAAATCCTGCAGGATGGGCCCGACGGTCCGACCGAATGTGGAACTGATCAGATTGGTGAGATCTGTATCTCGAACCCCGGCGTATTTGCGGGCAACACGTATACAGAGGTCGAAAAGAACGTGGGCCTGTTCCACTATGACAAATATCTGCGCACCGGTGATTTGGGCCGGTTTGACGATGATGGCTATTTGTGGATCACCGGTCGTGCCAAGGATTTGATCATTCGCGGCGGGCACAATATCGACCCGGCCGAGATCGAAGAGGCGCTGTTGGGGCATGAAGCCGTGGCATTTGCCGGTGCGATCGGTCAACCAGACGCCCATGCGGGTGAAGTGCCCTGTGCCTTTGTCGAACTGGTCTCTGGGGCCAGTGTGACAGAGCAGGAGCTGATGGAATACTGCAGAGTTCACGTTCACGAGCGTGCCGCGCAACCTAAGCACATGACCATTCTGGACGAACTGCCCAAGACGGCAGTGGGCAAAGTCTTTAAGCCCGAGCTACGTAAGCAGGCGATCACACGCATCTACAATGGTGCGCTTGAAGACGCAGGCGTTGCTGCGCGTGTGGTTTCGGTTCTGGATGATAAAAAGCGCGGACTTGTCGCGCAGCTTGACGCCAACGGTTCCTCGGACGACGATGTCAGCAAAGTGCTGGGATCGTTCACCCGGCCATGGGAGTGGGCTGCCTGATCGCGGAGGGGCTATGGACTATGAACGTCTGATCGATGAAGAAACCTGGGCGTTCATAAGACGAACGGCTGAAAGCTATCCTGATGACGCGGTCGAATTGTCGATCGAAGATCAGCGCGGCGTCTATGACGTAATGTGCAAGGATTTTCGCCAACCTCGCCCAATGGGTGTTGAAACAGAAGACAGGCGCGCCGATGGCGTGCCTGTTCGCATTTACACCGCAGGCAATCCAAGCCGGACGGTGATCTATTTCCACGGCGGCGGGTTTGTCGTCGGCGGGCTGGACAGTCACGACGATGTCTGTGCCGAACTTTGTGCACAAACTGGGTATCGGGTGATTGCCGTGGATTACCGCCTGAGCCCCGAACATATTCATCCTGCCCAGTTTCACGATAGTTGGGCTGCAACCAACTGGGCGGTGCAAGAGTTCCAGGACCCTTTCGTTCTGGCGGGCGACAGCGCGGGTGGAAATCTGGCCGCCGCAGTTTCACAGCACGGACGGACGCAGTTCGACAATCTTCTTGGTCAGGTCCTCATCTATCCAGGCTTGGGCGGAGATTCATCCCGTGGTTCCTATAAGGAACATGCCCATGCGCCTTTGCTGACGCTGGAGGATGTAAGTTTTTACGAGAAGGTGCGCTGTGGTGGAGATGTGCCGGAAAACGACCCGACCTTCGCTCCATTGCATGACACGGATTTCTCGGGGCTGCCCCCAACCGTGGTGGTAACTGCAGATTGTGATCCCTTACGTGATGATGGTGCGATCTATTGCGAGCAGATCAGGGCTGCAGGTGGGCAGGCTCATTGCATCAATGAACCCGGCCTTGTGCACGGCTATCTGCGGGCGCGCACCATGGTCAAACGTGCGGCGGACAGCTTCGAGAGGATCTCGGTGGCGATAGAGGCGTTGGGCCAGCAGATCTGGCCCTACGACTGATCCCCTACTTCAAGAAGGGCTGACCCTTCATGGTTTCGGCAACCGGGGCACCCAAACGGCCCAGAATCGTGGGCGCCAGTTGTAGCTGGTCGATCACAGCGTCCGCATCGGGGCCTTCGGCGTCACCGAAGTAATACAGCGCGGTTTCCTGCTGCAATGCGCCACGCCCACCGTGATGGCCACGATCGTCCTGGCCGTGATCTGCGGTGACGATGACGTCGTAACCCAACTGCCGCCAGCGCGGGATAAACGGGGCCAGCATTTCGTCCATCACGAAACAGGCATGGTCCATCTCTTCACATTCATGAAAGAATCTGTGACCCATGCTGTCCAAAGTGCTGGTATGCAGCAATCCATAGTCCAAGCCATGGCGTAGGCAGAGATTTGTCAGCGTCGCGAACAGATCGACGTCACAGGGCGTCATCTGGTTGGCTTTGCCATAGCCTGTCATCGTGTGGAACCGACCATGATTGATCGTTTTGCTGTTGGGCTCGTCGTATTCAACATCGCGGACATAGTCGAATGGATGGCGATTAAAAAATTGCGACCAGAAGCTGTGGGCCACAGCCCCAGTCACGCCGCCGGCTTCGCGCACTTGGCTGAAGATGTCCTTCTGACTCAGGCGGAACACGTTGCCATTGCCGGTACAGCCATGCTCCTGCGGTGTAACACCGGTATGGATCGAGGCATAGCAGCTTGCCGAGATTGACGGCAGCACAGCGCGCTTCTTCCAAACGCGCGCCTCGCCGGTGTCGACCCAGCCTTCCAGATTGCCGAACAAACGACGGAAATTGCGCCATGGAACACCGTCCAGAATGATGAGGAGAAGTTTGCGGTCCATGCTCTGACCCTTTTTCAGATTGCTTCAGCCGACCCTAAAAGATTCGGTGCGGTCTGGCTGCCTGATCCCGCCCCAAATGGCAAAATCCCGACACCTTGATCGAATGGCGCCGGGATTTCATAAACTTACAGGAAGGGCCGGGATCAGTTCCCGGCGCTTTCCATTTTGCGGTGGGCGACGACCTCTTCCAGCCAGCCCAGATGCATTTCGGGGACAGAGCTGAGCAGTAGGTCGGTATAGTCGTCAAACGGTGGGCTCAGCACCTGCGACTTGGGGCCGTAGCGGACGACTCGGCCCTGATACATCACCGCAATACTGTCGCTGATCGCGCGCACTGTTGCCAGATCGTGGGTGATGAACAGATAGGCCACATCCTCGATCTTTTGCAGGTCCAGCAGCAGTTTGAGGATACCATCCGCGACTAGCGGATCCAGCGCCGAGGTGACCTCGTCACAGATGATCATCTTGGGCTTGGCCGCCAATGAACGCGCAATGCAAACACGCTGTTTCTGGCCGCCAGACAGTTCCGCCGGATAGCGGTCCATGTATTTTTCGCCCAGCTCGATCTCATCCAGCAGTTCCACGATCCGCTTGCGTTTTTCCGCGCCGCGCATACCGAAGTAGAACTCCAGCGGGCGCCCGATGATAGTGCCGACGGTCTGACGCGGGTTCATCGCCACGTCTGCCATCTGATAAATCATCTGCAACTCACGCAGGTCTTCACGGCTGCGGCCCTTCAGATCGCCACTGAGCTTGCGTCCGGCGAAATTGATCTCGCCATCGCGCGGTGGAAGCAGCCCGGTGATCACCCGTGCCAGCGTGGACTTGCCAGAACCGGATTCGCCCACAACCGCTAATGTTTGGCCCGGATGGAGCTCGACATTGACGTTGTGCAGCACGTCGAAATTCAGCCCCTTATAGCGCGCAGTGATCCCGTCAACTGTCAGCACTGGTTCGGAAGTTGGCTTCTTTTCTTCATGTTCGATGGAGCGGACCGAGACCAGCGCCTTGGTATACTCTTCCTGCGGGTTGTTGATGATCTGATCGGTGTTGCCGTACTCGACCGTGTTACCCATGCGCAGAACCATGATGTCGTCGCTGACTTGCGCAACGACTGCCAGATCGTGGGTGATATAGAGCGCGGCAACGCCGGTATCACGAATGGCTTCCTTAATGGCCATCAGAACATCGATCTGGGTGGTCACATCCAGCGCAGTTGTCGGTTCGTCGAACACCACCAGATCAGGCTCAGGACAAAGCGCCAGCGCTGTCATACACCGCTGTAGCTGACCGCCCGAAACTTGGTGCGGATAGCGATCACCAATATTGTCCGGATCGGGAAGCCCCAGCTTGGCGAACAGTTCCCGCGCGCGGGCTTCGGCCTCTTTACGCGAAAACTTCTTGTGCTCCACCGCGGCTTCGATCACCTGATCCATGATCTTCTTGGCTGGGTTGAACGATGCTGCGGCGGATTGCGAAACATATGCTACTTCGCCTCCGCGCAGATTGCGGATATCGCTATGCGGGGTTTTCAGGATATCGCGCCCGTTAACCCAAACCTCTCCGCCGGTGAGTTCAACACCACCACGGCCATAGGCCATTGAGGCCAGACCAATGGTGGATTTACCGGCCCCGGATTCACCGATCAGCCCCAACACCTTGCCGCGTTCAAGGTCAAAGCTGACCCCGTGCACGATTTCGATATCATGGGGTTTTTCACCCGGTGGATAGACGGTCGCGCCGATTTTGAGGTCGCGGACCTTGAGAAGGGTATCACTCATCCCCGGCCTCCTTTCAGCGATGTGGTACGGTTCAGGACCCAGTCAGCAACAAGGTTGACCGAGATGGCGAGGGTCGCGATGGCAACAGCCGGATATAGCGCCGCGCCGATGCCATAGACGATACCGTCTTTGTTTTCCTTCACGATTCCACCCCAATCCGCCAGCGGCGGTTGGACGCCCAGACCCAGGAACGAGAGGGTCGAGATAAACAGAACCATAAAGATGAACCGCAATCCGAACTCGGCCACCAGAGGCGACAGAGCATTGGGAAGGATTTCCCGGAAGATGATCCAGATACGACCCTCACCGCGCAGCTTGGCAGCCTCAACATAGTCCATCACATTGATATCCACAGCGACTGATCGCGACAGGCGATAGGGGCGTGTGGCATCCAGCAGGCCCATCACCAGGATCAGGATCGGGACAGTCACCGGGACAATCGCCAGAATGACCAGCGCCAGGATCAGTGTCGGGATCGACATGACCAGGTCAACCGCTCGGCTGAGGACCTGATCGGCCCAGCCACCAAGAACAGCGGCCAGCAATCCCAGCGTGGTGCCGGTGGCAAAGCTGAGGATTGTGGCAGCAGCAGCGATAAAGATGGTCGTGCGCCCGCCATAGATCATGCGAGTTAGCAGATCGCGCCCTATATTGTCCGTACCCAACAGGTGTTTGGCACTGGACGGTTCCCAGACATCACCGACCACCTCGGCCATGCCGTAAGGAGCGATCAGAGGTGCGGCGAGCGCCACGAAAAAGTACAGCCCGGTGAAAAACAGACCGATCATGGCCGAAATAGGAAGATTCTTCATCATTTCGGGTGCCTCAGTCTTGGATTGGCAAGGATGGACACGATATCGGCAACCATGTTCAGCCCGATATAGACCGCAGCGAAGACAACGCCGCAGGCCAGAACCACAGGCACGTCACGCTTGGTCACCGAGTCCACAAGATATTGCCCCATGCCAGGGTAAACGAACACCACTTCGACCACGACGACGCCCACGACCAGATAGGCCAGGTTCAGCATAACAACGTTGACAATGGGCGAAATCGCGTTGGGGAAGGCATGTCGCGCGATGACCTGAAAACTGGACAAACCTTTCAGCTCAGCCGTTTCGATATAGGCCGACTGCATCAGGTTTAGGATTGCGGCGCGGGTCATCCGCATCATCTGTGCCAATACCACCAGCGTCAGCACAAAGGCCGGCAAGGCGATTGCATAGAGCTTTTCACCGAAGGACATCGAATCGTTGATCATCGCAAGCGAGGAAAACCAGCCCAGTTTTACGGAAACGAAATAGATAATCACGTAGCCGATCAGGAATTCGGGGATCGAAACCGTGGTCAAGGTCACAGCCGAGATCAATTTGTCCGGCATGCGGTTGCGATAGCGGACGGCCAACAAGCCAAGGAAGATAGCGAGTGGTACGGAGACGACGGCGGCGGCACAAGCCAGGAACAGCGTGTTGCCCAGGCGCTTGCCGATGCTTTCAGCGATATCCAGTTTGTTGGTCATCGATTGGCCCAGATCGCCTTGAATGATCCCGCCCAGCCATTCGGCGTATCGGGTCAGGGCAGGGCGGTTCAGCCCCATTTCCTCACGTAAGTTAGCAAGAGCCTCAGGAGTTGCGGACTGTCCCAGGACGGCTTGCGCGGCGTCTCCGGGCAGGGCTTCGGTCAGGCCAAAAATCAGGGCCGAAGCGCCAAACAGCAATAGGAGTCCCAGCGCAAGGCGCTGGGAAACCAATTTGATGATAGGATGCATGATCCGTGGTCCTTATCAGGAGAACCACATCTTGCGGGACATGTTGCCGTTCATCATCTCTTGGGTCGGGTCGCTTTCCCAACCTTCCAGCTGATTGCTGACACCTTCGACGAAATCATTGAACATCGGGCAGATTACGCCGCCTTCGTCGCGGACCATCATGCCCATCTGTTTGTAGATGTCTTTGCGCTTGTCATTGTCCAGCTCGGCGCGGGCTGCAAACAGCATCTCGTCAAAGGCCGGAACCTTGAACCGCGTGTCGTTCCAGTCTGCGGTCGACAGATACGCGGTCGAATACATCTGGTCCTGCACCGGACGGCCACCCCAGTACGAGGCGCAGAACGGCTGTACGTTCCAAACCTCGGACCAGTAACCATCGTTGGGTTCACGCTTGATTTCCAGCGGGATACCAGCCTGAGCCGCGGTCTGCTGGAACAGGGCGGCCGCGTCCACTGCACCAGGGAAGGCGCCATCAGCGACCTGCAGAATGATTGGCGAGCCGTCATGACCCGACTTCTTGTAATGCTCAGCTGCTTTTTCGATGCTGAATTCACGCTGCGGGATCGAACCGTCAAACAGCGGGTAGGCCGCGTTGATCGGCATGTCATTCCCAATCGAGCCATAGCCACGCAGAACCTTGTCGACCAGATCCTGACGGTTAATCGCGTGTTTCAGGGCCAAACGCAGTTCATTGTTATCAAACGGTGCCGTGTCGCAATGCATGATAAACACATAGTGGCCACGGCCTGCGGTTGAATGCACAGTCAGGTTCGGTGCGCGACCTAGCAGATCAGCAATCTTGGGCTCAACCCGGTTGATCGCGTGGACCTGACCGGATTGCAGCGCGGCGGTCCGGGCGGTAGCGTCATTGATAACAACCACTTCGACGCTGTCGAAATTGCCGTAATCGCTCCAGTGGTTGGCGAACTTTTTGAACACGTGGCGGACGCCGGGTTCGTTGACTTCCACTTGGTAAGGGCCGGTGCCAACCCCTGCGCCAGGATCTTCCATGCCGCCATCCGGCTGGATGATCAGATGATAGTCTGCCATCAGATAGGGCAGGTCGGCATTTGGTTCATTCAGCGTAACCTGGAAATTGTCGCCATCAGCCTTCATCGATTCGATGCCGCGCATGATTCCCAGAGCACCGGATTGGGAATCCTCGTTCGAGTGACGCTCCATGGTTTTCAGCACGTCTTCGCTGGTCATGGTCTTGCCGTTGTGGAATTCCACGCCCTGACGCAGTTTGAAGGTCCAGACCCTGGCATCCGCGCTGCCTTCGACGCTTTCTGCAAGGCGCGGTTCGATCGATCCATCGGGCGCAACCTCGACCAGTTGGTCGCCGAACTGCTTGCCGTTCTGGAACGGAACCGAGCTGGCATAGGTGGCCGGGTCAAGCGAGTTGGTGGATTCCCCGCCCTGCAGGCCAAATTTCAGATCACCGCCCTTTTTCGGGCCAGCCGCGCGTGCAGCATCGGCAAACATTGTGCTGGCCATCGCAGCAGACACACCAAGTGCTGCAGCTTTCCCCATAAATTCGCGGCGGGTCAGCTTGCCAGCTGTAACCTGCTTGGCCATGTGAGTGATTTGTTCGTTCATTCAGATATCTCCCAGTGATTTATCTCGTCAGCCCCTGACGGGTTTTTTTATTGACGCGCCAGTCAAGTTAGGCGCAATTCGGTTGGTCGAGCAAGAAAAAAGTCCGGCTCAGACCTGCTTGAATTTCACATATGATTACGCGGTACGGTATCCTCCTTAGTCTTTGAAAATACCAAACTGCCGTTTTCAAATGCCTTGAGTTCAGCACAGAGGTAGAAGTTTCCGGCGTCTGACCACATTTCGCAAGATGTTTCTGTACGCAGCTCCGTGCCGTCACGGATTATCTCTTGTGTCCAATGGCAATATCCGCGTGCAGATAACGGATCATCAGGGCGAATCGACCAACGTTCAAAGGCTGTTCCGCCATGTGTCAGGCCGTGGTGGTTGTCTGTAACAAGGCCAAAGTCATCTTCTATAATCAGATGAGTTTCCCCCGAATTCATGTCAGTTTCGACCTGTCGAGAGTTCCGGCTGTCTCGGACAGTCGTGATGTCGTGTGCGGCCTCGGCATCCGGGGGAAGGAATACATATGCCTCGCTAGCCGCGTGACGGATGGGCAGCTTGATTTGGCCTTCGGTCAGATGCAGTTCTGCAGACTCGGGCGAAGGCCAGATCAGCGGCCAATAGGCGCTGGATACCGCAATCCGCAAGTGGTGTCCCTTTGGCACCCGATAAGCGATATGGTCCAGATCCAGCGTGACCTCGTAAACCTTGCCAGGGACCAATTCGGTCGGTTGCGAATGGGTATCGCGATGGCACAGGTTAAGGACACCGTATGTTATGCGTGTTGTTGCCCCATCGGGATGGACGTGATTCAAGCGCACGGCCATCTGGGCATGGGGACGGTCGGCACTGATGTGCAGGCATATTTGCGGCGCGCCCACGATGTTCAAATCATTGGCCAGTGGGGCGCTGTCGAAGCAGGCCGAAAATGCATCATCCACACGCTGATCGCCCGGCATATCCGGCCCCAACCAGATGGCGCAGTATTCTCCACCTTCCATCCCGCAGGTCTGGGGGGATCGGATGCACATGTCCAGCGGTCCGGGTTGGTCCAGCCCAGCATTAGAGATATTCAGAGTTTGAATAGGAAGATGCGAGGTCGCGCCTTTATCCTCGGTTATCCAGCAACCGGGCCGTTCCTTGTACCAGCGCTGGGGGCGTACCCCATCCATAAGATAGGCGCGATAGTCGGGTTCCTGGTCGACGCCAGTATCCTGGCCTTTCAACCAATGGTCCCACCAACGCAGGGCTTCTTGCAGAAATCCGATTCGGGGCTCCGGAACAGCAAAATGCGGATACTTGTGAACCCAAGGTCCGACGATCCCCTTGACCGGAGAATCAAGCTGTTCAACCAATAAAGGCACCGTATTCTTATAGGCATCACCCCAGCCGCCAACAGCCAAAGTCGCCGCCCGGATAGCGCTGAAATCCTCGCAGACTGACCCGTGACGCCAATAGTCATCTCGCGTCTGATGGCGCAACCAGACAGAGGGCAGAAAGGGCTCGTTCTCAAGGCGGTCCAGCCACAGCTCGCGCCAGTTCGGACGCAGGGCCGGATCGGGAGCGCGCGATGAATAAGACCACATGGTCGCACCCCAGCCGAGATTTTCGTTCAGCAGGCAGCCACCCTTGTAGTGGATGTCGTCCGCATACCGGTCGGCGGTCGAGCACAGCGTGATAATCGCCTTCAGCGCCTCTGGCTGTAGTGCCGCCACCTGCAATGCATTGAAACCGCCCCAACTGATCCCCATCATGCCTACAGAACCAGAACACCACGGTTGCTGCGCCAGCCACTCGATAGTTGCAACTGCATCGTCCAGTTCCTGCTGGGTATACTCATCCTCCATCAGCCCTTCGCTGTCACCATTGCCGCGCATGTCCACGCGGGTGCAGGCGTAGCCGCGCTTGGCAAACCATGGATGGGTCAGGGCGTCTCGTGTCGCAGTGCCGTCGCGTTTGCGATAGGGCAGGAACTCCAGAATGGCAGGTACAGGGTGGCTTTCTGCATTCGACGGCTTCCATATCCGGGCTGAAAGCCGGCACCCATCCGGCATGCGAATGCCGATATCTGGCAGGTCTTCGATGTCGAGTAGCGAATTGTCGGCTGGATTCATTCGGTCAGTCTCGGGGCCAAAAAGGTTTTGGTGCAGGTGAAAATCGTCAAATCAGCTTCGGATTGCGACAATAAGGTCCATTACGTTGGTACCGGTCGGTCCGGTGACGAAAAGAGCATTTACGCGTTCCAGATAGCTGCCGCTGTCAGCATCCCGCAGCGCCTTTTCCGCACCATCGCCCCAGGTGGTCCCGTCAACAATCGCCCCCGCGGCCTGGGTCGGCCCGTCGGTGCCGTCGGTGCCCCCGACAAGCAGCGTCAGCCCAGCAATACCCGCGATTTCTCTGGCCAACGCTAAAGCGAGGGCCTGATTGCGCCCACCCTTGCCTGGATTTCTGGGCAGCACGACAGTTGGCTCTCCACCGAAAACCATGACGCCTTCGGGCATATTGCGCAGCTGTGGCCCCAAACGGGCTGCTATGCTTTTCAGGTCATCGTGCAGGCATTCCTCATTCGCTAAAACGGGTGCGCCCTCGGCCATGGCCTGTCGGACGGCGGCAGCACGGGCATGCTTGTTCGATGCAACGATGCGAGCAACTCCCTGAAAATCGCGCGGCTCAGGAAGTGCGCCAATGCCCGATCCGATAACGTTCAGGTCATCGCCGGGCACATCGGAAATCGCCAGTACAGTCGCCTTCGCTCCTTTGAACTGGGCCAACAGGCCAGACCCTTTGATTTGGGACAGTTTGCGCCGTTCGGCGTTCATTTCAGAGATATTCAACCCTTCCGACAGCAGTTTTCGGTTCAACTGCTCCAGATTCGCCAGCGTTTTGCCAGCTACAAGGTCCTCGGCCAAAGACGAGGCCCCGCCCGAAGCCAGCAGCAGCAAATGCGAAGACGATCCCATCGACTGGACCATCTCACGCAGTTCGCGGCCCGCTTGCAGACTGCGGATATCAGGAACGGGATGAGAGGCCTCGATCACCCTGACATGGTCAGGCAGGGCGTCCCCGTGGCCATCTTTGGTGACAACCAGCGCGGGGAGGGGGCCGAAATGGTCCAGCGCTGCGCGGGTCATCGCCGCCGCAGCTTTGCCGACAGCTAAAATTTGGTCGGGCGCCTCGATATCATTCAGCGCCGTTAACGTCGCCGCATATCCACTAACCGCGTCGACTCCGGCCTGCCATATTCGGGTTGCCTTTTGCCTTTGCTCCATCAGCTTTCGACCCAGATCGTGACCGGGCCGTCATTGACCAGTTCGACGGCCATATCCGCCCCGAATTGACCGGTCTCGACGGGGACACCAAGGCCGCTCAGCCGTTGGGCGAAGGTCTCATACAAGCGCTTTCCAACCTCTGGCGGTGCCGCTTCAGAAAACCCCGGGCGGTTCCCGCGCGAGGTATCAGCGGCAAGGGTGAACTGACTGATCACAAGGGCCGAGCCGCCGATATCCAGAACTGACCGGTTCATCTTGCCGGCCTCATCCTTGAATATCCGCAGCTTTGAGACTTTGGCAGCTAGCTGTTCAGCCTTTTGGTCGTCATCCCCCTGCATCGCGCAAACCAGTATCAGCAGGCCCGGACCGGTTTGCCCGATCACCGCACCCTCGACCGAGACTTTTGCCTGCGAGACCCTCTGCAACAGCGTGCGCATCTGGTTCCTCCTGTTGATGTTCAGCCGATCCAGTCGACAAACGCGTCGGGCGCGGCGCGACTGGTTCTAAACCCGTTGGCCGGGTGGTCTTTGTCTGCATAGCCGAAAGAGATCGCACATAGGATCAGACGGTCATCCGGGATATTGAAATATCGGTGCAGAAAAGGGCCATAGCTGGCCACTGCGGCCTGCGGAATTGTCGCTATGCCCAGAGCCTGCGCCGCCAGGGTGAAGGCCGTAACAAAGCCACCACAATCCATCGCGCCATAAGCGCCGAGTTCCGTTGGGCTGGATATGATTGCACAATGGGGCGCTCCGAAAAGGGCGAAATTCTCCATCATCTGCCGGGTGGACCCGGCGCGATCTCCGCGTTCAACGCCAACGGCTTCGTAAAGGGCCCAGCCGCATTCACGGCGGCGTTCCTGGTAGATGCCCGAATAGGAGGCAGGAAAGGGCAGGTCCGGGGATGGCGTGTCCGCGGTTACCTCATCCTGCAGAGCCTTCCGAAACTTATCGGTCTCTGGCCCGCTGGTGATGGTCACGTTCCAGGGCTGCGCATTGCACCAGCTTGGAACGCTGGCTGCGCTGGTCAGGATCTGATTAATCTGATCCTTTGGCACCGGGTCAGAAAGGAAGGCGCGGCAGGAATGCCGTTGATCCAGTAGATTGTTCAGAGCGGATAGTGTCACACAGGCCTCCCCATCGGCGTTGACAGGGCGCAGGATGAGGTCAGACTGGCGGATGTTCAAGTGCTGATGCGGTTAGCCGGTCACGTCATTGCTGACCGGTTGCCACCATGTAGCCAACACCGGCAGCTACCAAAAGGCCAAGGCACACGGCGACAGAGATCTTGAGCGCTGACCAGGGACGTTCCCCCTGAACGCGCCCGGTGCGGCCGTTTACTACAAACCTGTACGTCTGCCCCCGATATTTGTAGGCGGCCATCCAGATCGGCAGGAGGACATGCTTGAAGGTCACATCCCGCACATCGGTCTCAACCGCATGAACGCGCTGCCGGTCGCCACCAATATCAAAGCGTACATCCCGTTCGATCACGCGGGACATATGTGCGCGGGCCTCGGTGTAGCCGTCATTCAGTTCGACCGTATAGGCCTCGGCCCGGAAACCGGCGAGGTATTCAGGCTGGTATGGCTCCAACGCGGGTAAATCCCAGGGTTCCAGCGCGTCGGTATATTTCTTGGGCAAAGACTGAGAGGCCAGAACAAGAACGTCATCAAAGAACCGTGCGACCCGGCCCGATTTCGGGGACCATCTCACCTTGGCGACCCTTTGCTGTACACGCTTGCCATCGCGCATGACACTGCGTGTTTCATAGTAAACTATGCCGCGCTCGCCCCGATATGTGGATTTCGTATCCGCATCGAAGGTCCAGTATGGAACATAGATACCCTGCATCTTGCGCCCTTTGCGGGCATAATCCTTCAACCCGTTTGGGGCGAACCATAACCGTCCCAGCCAGTCTCCCATCGCTTTATGCGCCGTGCGCTCATCCAGCGCAAAAGGCAGCACACCGCGGGGTTTGATATGACGGCTGATGCCGGTATCGGTGACCACCGGGGTTGCGCAAAAGGGGCATTCGGCTGCATGCGTGGCCGGGTCGAATTCAACCTGAGCCGCGCAGTTGGGGCAGATCAGAACACGCGTTTCCTCGATCTCATCATCAGGCAGCTGATCCGAAAGCGCACTGTTGAAATCCAGCTCTTTCAGGCTGGCACCGCCCCACGGTCCGGCGCCAATTGCCTCTGAGTGACCGCAATGGTCACAGGTGAGCGTACCATCACCGGGATTGAACCGATAATCCGCCCCGCATTGATCGCAGGGAAAGCGGTGTCCGTCTACAATGTTAGGGTCGGTAGGGGCCATTGAAGCCTCGAATTTGCGTTATCGGCCAGAGGACAGGCGCATCCGGTTCAGCACCCCGTCCCGTTTGATGAAATGATGCCAGATGGCAAAGGCAGCGTGACCTAATGCGACGAACAACAGGGCATTGCCCACGGTTTCGTGGACCTCACCAGCAACATGGATTCCCCCGAACCAGGCCAACATGCCGAAGATTGGCACCGCGACCATCAGCGCATACAGCAACAGATGTCCCAGTTTCGCAGCGGTCGCCAACAGGGCCGAGCTTTCCTCGACAGGGGCAGGCGCGCCCTGTCGCCACCGAAGAAGGATGCGGACCAGGATCAGCGCAAAGACGATGCAGCCAAGCCAGACATGAGGGGTGGCCCCTTCTGTCCAGACCGTGTTGCCCTCGAGCCGGGCGTGCAGGGCCCGTCCCATGCCATCGCTGCTGATCCATTCGCCGATGATGATCACAGCGATCAGCCAGTGCAATACGATTTGGGGCTTTGAGTAGCGGTCCAAAGTAGACATTCGTTTGCTCTTTCAGAAAGGTTGCGGATACGCGTTAAACGTTGCTGCCTAAGCTTTCCGTCACTTCAGGCTCCGGGCGGGGGGGGCGGGAGGATCGTGAACAACTGTGCCAGTTCCTGTACCTCACCCGCCTTTTTCCAGCCGTCCTGACCCGCGGTCCAGACATGGGTGTCACGGGTGATCTCTCCCTCTGTCGCCATGCGGCCCATCTTGGCCTTGGAAAATGGCCCGCTGGTTTGCCCGTCAACGGCGATATGCCAGACGTGTTCCACTGGCGGAGGCGGCGGAGGCGCCGTATGCGCCGCAGGTTGCTGGGCAGCGGGGGCGGAACCGCCCCACGGACCGCTCGGCTGACCCGCTGCCATGTTCGACATCTGCTGTGCCATGGCCATGCCCATTCCCATGCCAAGGCCAGCGCCCATGCCACCGCCCTGACCGGGATTGTTGGCCGCGGCTGTCATCGCCTCAGCGGCTGAATACTGGGTGAATTTACCCAGATCACCAGCCAGCCCCATCGATGTCCGCTTGTCCAGCGCCGCTTCAACTGCGGGTGGCAGTGAGATGTTCTCGATATAAAATTCAGGCATCTCCAGCCCGTACCCGTCCAAGACCGGGGTCACTTCTGCCGCGATCAACTTGCCCAGATCGGCGGTATTGGCGGCCATGTCCAGAACCGGAATGCCTGATCCTGCGATGACCCGGCTGAATTCCTGAACGATGATATTGCGCACCTGAAAGCTGATCTCGTCCATCGTGAACTCACCATCGGTGCCGACGATTTCGATCATGAATTTTGCTGGGTCTTTGACCCGGGTTGTATAAGTACCGAAAGCGCGAATGCGGGTCGGTCCGAATTCCGGATCGCGCAGCATGATCGGATTCTTGGTGCCCCATTTCAGGTCATTGAAGCGAGTCGTGTTGACGAAATAAATCTCGGATTTGAACGGAGACTGAAAGCCATGGTCCCAATGCTGCAGTGTCGTCAGGATCGGCATATTGTTGGTCTCGAGCATATAGAGACCGGGAGTGAAAACATCCGCCAGCTGCCCCTCATGCACGAAAACGGCCGCCTGGCCTTCGCGCACGGTCAGTTTGGCGCCGTATTTGATCGCATGGCCCTCGCGTTCGAACCGCCAGACCATCGTATCGCGGGTGTCGTCGACCCAGTGGATGACGTCGATGAACTCGCCGGTCAGAAAATCGAAAATACCCATTTGGGGTCTCCTTATCTTGGGCTCACAGCTGCTGGCCCATCAGTTCGCGCGCAATGATCCGCACCACGGGACGCGCGTCTTCGACAGCCACGCCAGGCTCAAGACGCGGGTCATAGAGCATTGTCAGTAATTTCTCGTCATGGCTGGTCAGCAGCGCAAATTCATCGTCATCATTAAAGATGGATGGTCGCGCAGCGTTGCTGTCATTGGAGAGTCCCAGCCCCTGCGCCATTTCTTCGTGGATGCAACTGCGTCGCAGCATATCAGGCAATTCAGCACGGATCAGCACCACCGCTCGAACAAACCGGTGCAGGGACCGGTTGGTCGGAGACGCGATGACAAAACAGTCAATATTTGAACGCGGGTTTGCAACCAGGTCAAGCAAAGGCTGATCGATACCGGGCACAAGCTGTTTCAGGCGGGAGACCACGTATGCACTGTCATCCTTTCCCGCGAAAAAGACATGGAAATTTGCCTTGCGGGTAACTACAGACATCGGATGGCCGGTCACTTTGGACAGCCGCGCGGTAAAGATCTCGACCTGTTCGGCATCCTTTGCCCGCATTTCGGGGGACACAGACGGGGCGAATTCTGTCTGAACACGGATGGGGGCGGACCATCGGCTAAGCTGGCCCTCGGTCGAGTATGTGGTCGCGGTGACGGCGTGATCTGGATACTCGTTGAAAAAGGCAATCGTCTCGAAATTGCGCTCCAGATCGCTGGCATCATAGGGAGTGTCCGGCCCGCCGCCATCGCTGCGCAGCATACCACGCGTCAGCAGGTCACGTTCTACCCGCTGATAGAACCGCGCCAGATCCTGACTGGCCGCAGATGGAGGTACATAGGCATTAGGGGCAGGCGCTGGGGGGGCTACGGGGCGCGGTTGAGGGGCAACCGAAGACGTCAGGGCTTCGTCGCAGTTGGCCAGCGCCAGCAATGCGACCAGACCCAATACGGGCTTCAGATATCCCTGTGACCGCACCTTCAATCCACCATTAGCCCGGAACAGCTGTTCCGGCGTTGTCACCGATACCGTCCTTGCGCGCTTTGGCTGCGGCCAAAGTGTCGCGCAGTTCGGTTTCCATCTTCTGCAGCTCTTGCTCGGCAGCGGCGCGTTTGGCCTTGCCTTCATCCGCAATCTCCAGGCTTTCATTGATGGTTCCGATCAGATCGGCATTGGCCTGTTTTACGGCCTCGATATCAAAGACACCGCGCTCCATTTCCTGACGGATCACCTTGTTCGACTCGCGCAGGTTGGCGGCATTCGCGGTCAGAAGGTCGTTGGTTAGGTCATTCGCATCGCGCACGGCGGCGGCGGCCTCGGCGCTGCGCTGAATGGTGACGGCTTGTGCCAGCTGGGTTTCCCAGAGCGGCACGGTGTTCACCAGGGTCGAGTTGATCTTGGTCACCAGGGATTTGTCATTTTCCTGAACCAGACGGATCGAGGGCAGCGACTGCATGGTGACCTGTCGCGTCAGCTTCAGATCATGCACCCGGCGTTCCAGATCATCGCGGGCAGCGCGCAGATCGCGCAACTCCTGCGCTTTCATCACCTGATCCTCTTCGGGCGCGGCCTGAACCTCGGCCTCTTTCTGAGGAATGTCCTGACTGTCCAGCTCGGTCAGCTTCTCTTCGCCGGCTGCGATGTAAAGCGCCAGCTCATCATAAAAGCCCAGCGTCTTTTCATACAGGATGTCCAGGGATTTGATATCCTTCAACAGCGTATGTTCATGCGAAAGCAAGTCATCCGTGATCCGGTCGATCTGGCCTTGAACCTGTTCGTATTGGGCGGTGAACTTGGCGAACGGGGCGGCCTTGCCTAACAGTTTTTCCCACCAGCTACGCTCGCGCCGCACGTCGAGTTCGCTGACCGAGAAACCACGGATCGTGGTCACGATATTGCGCAGGCTGTCACCCGCCGGGCCGACATCCTTGTTGCGCACATCTGCCAGCATCGCCTGGCTGATTTCCTGCAACTCGGCCTGCGCACCCGAGCCGAAGGACACGATGGAATTCGTGTTCCCCATGTCGATCTCGCCCATGCGTTTACGAATTTCAGCACCTACAGGCTCGTCGGCCTCTTTCAGAAGGACAATTTCCGCCGTGGGGTCGGGCAGGGCGACGGCGGTCACTTCCTGTACCAGCGTTTCGGCTTCGACTGCCTTGTTCTTTACTTCCTCGGACATGGGGTAATCCTCTCTGTATACTTTGGGCCGGTCAGTCCAACCGAACGCCTTCGCGCTGCAACCGTTCGCGCAGCACGTCAATTTCAACCGTCAGATCGCTGCGGTCATCCAATAGCATCTTACGGGTCCTGGCAGAGAAATTCTGTTCCAGGTCATCCAGTAGAGACGAGTAATTCTGCAGCGACTGTGCATCACGTGTTCTGGCATAAACATCCGAGAACTTGACCGTCGCGTCACGGGCACCCTGCAGATAGACGGTCAGGTATTTTCTTGCTCCGGCCAGATCGCGCGGGTCTTCTTCGACGGTGCGAAACAAATCGCGGGCAGTTTCCTGAAATCGCTCGACCCGCGCTTCGATCCGGCGGTCCCCAGCACGTTTGATGGCGTCGGTCATTTCGGTCAGATGCGCCTCAGCGTCTTCGACTACCCGTGCGACACGGTCCTGCTGAAAGGTATCGATGCCTTCCATGCCTTTGTCTGACATAGGGTCCAGGCCGAAGGAAACGGAATGCAACACAGCAGCGGCGGTGCCGAATAAAACTGGGGCGATGAGGCTGGCGTCAGACACGGTTGCCGCATCGAGAAACTCGGATCGGTATGAGGCCAACCCGGCCCCAAGGCCGGTCAGAACGCTGGAAAATATCTTGCGGGGAATTGCCGGGCGCCGTGCGGTGCGCCGCGCGTTATAGGCCGCTTCGGCCCGCAACCCTTCGCGCAGCAGAAAGGCCGCCCCGGTCAGCAAACCAGCGGCAACAAGTCCAATGGTCATCCCGATTGCACCGTCGTTCAGCGACAGAAACACCAATGGAACAGCCGGGATAAACAGGATATTAGCCCGTGCTCCAGCTGGTTCTACGCGCGCGCCATCAAACTGACCGCGCGCCGGTTGATCTGTCGACGAATCTGAGTCGTTTGGGCTGTATTTGCCGCCAAAGCGTCTGGCCATGTGCTTACAGCCCTCCCAGTAACCCGGTGCAGACGCCGAACAACAGAACCAATAAGGCCACGTAAGCCAGTTTTTGTACTCCGGACCCGGACATGATGCTCCCTGAGTTTCTCTTTGCGGAAAACTTAGGGGATGCGCGGCCCCGGCGCTAGGGGGAAGGTTGTCTAACCCTTATCATTTGCGAGATTTCTTGCCGATCGGAGGCCGTTTGCGCTGTGGTCGTGCAGGGCGTTTGGCCGGAGCCTCGGGCTCAGCCTCAAGACCAAGCTGATCACGCATGACCCGGCGGCGAATTTCCTCGACCTCTCCGGGTTTCAGTTTGCCCAACTGAAACGGGCCGTACGAGACGCGCAGCAACCGGTTCACGGCAAAGCCGATATCCTCGATCGCGCGGCGGATTTCGCGGTTTTTACCTTCGCGCAGGCCAATGGTCAGCCAGGCGTTTGCGCCCTGTTGCCGATCGAGTGTTACATCCATCGGTTGGAACCGTTCACCCTCGATCACCAGCCCCTTTCGGAGCGGCGCGAAATCCTCGTCTTTTGGACGCCCGTTTACACGGACGCGGTATCTGCGCAGCCATCCGGTGGCAGGAAGTTCCAGCTTGCGCTTGATGCCGCCATCATTTGTCAGCAACAGCAACCCTTCCGAGTTCAGGTCAAGCCGCCCGACGCTCATGACGCGGGGCATGTCCTCGGGCAACTTGTCGAAGATCGTCGCGCGGCCTTTTTCGTCCTTCGTCGTCGTAACCAGACCGGGTGGCTTGTGGTACAGCCAAAGACGTGACGGTTCCGGCTCGGACACCGGCTTGCCGTCGACGGTGATCTTGTCTTTGGCGGTAACGTTCAGCGCGGGGCTGTCGATCGTCTTGCCGTTCACAACCACACGACCTGCTTCGATCATGCGTTCCGCTTCCCGGCGCGAGGCGACGCCAGCGCGGGCAAGGACTTTGGCGATCCGGTCGCCTGGAGGAGGGGTATTAGTCATTTGCAGCCCATAGCGCATCCCGCCGCCTTGCGAAAGGCAGGTTTCTGATGCAGTCAGAGGCATGGAGTTCAAATCGTACATGGATATCGCGCTTGAGCAGGCGCGCGAAGCCGGTGAACGCGGCGAAGTTCCGGTAGGGGCTGCTATCGTGCTGGGCGACCGGGTTGTCGCCGTGGCAGGCAATCAGACACGCGAGTTGAACGACCCAACCGCACATGCCGAGATTCTGGCCCTGCGCGCCGCCTGTGCTGCGACCGGATCGGAACGCCTGATTGACCACGACATCTATGTCACACTGGAACCCTGCGCGATGTGCGCCGCGGCTTTGGCCGCCGCTCGTGTTCGGCGGATCTATTACGGGGCCTCTGATCCCAAATCGGGTGGGGTAGCTCACGGGGCGCGGGTGTTTTCCCATCCACAGTCGCACCATAAACCCGAAGTGTTTGACGGTATTGCCGACAAGGATTGCGAAGCCCTGCTGCGCGAATTCTTCACCAAAAAGAGGGACATTAAATAATCTGGGTTGGGACCGGCCTGCGGTGCTAGGGTTTGGCCCAGTCCACGCGATAGACCGTCTGTGGCCCACCAAACCCCTTTAGTTGAGCCGAAATCGGAGCGCTGAACTGCAGCCCGGCGGTCGCGCCCAGCAGCAATCGGGTAACGTCGGTGACAAGAATTTCATTCGCGCCACAAAGGCCAGTCACCCGTGCGGCCTTATTGACCACCGATCCAAAGAAATCCTCGTCCCGCTGAATGACATCGCCGGTATGAATGCCAACCCGAAGACCCAAGGGTATATCCGACTGTAGGGCCGCATTTTCCCTTTGGAATTCGGTCGCCGCTTGGATCGCGTCGTGGACAGAGGAGAAGATCGACATCGTGCCATCCCCAAGTGATTTGACCAGTCGGCCGCCATGGGTGTGAATTAGATTTTCAGCCAGATCGAAATGGCTGGATATGAGCGCGGTCCATTTGTGATCTCCGACCTGACGCGTGATTTCAGAAGAACCCGCGATATCAGTAAACATAACCGAAGCCGCGCCCTCTTGTTGATCCTGAGTGAATTCCTGCCGAGCTGCCGCGATCAATGCGTTCAGCGCTTCATGCTCGATCCCGATTTTCTCCATGTTCGAAGTCGGGTTGGAGACATGCATCTGGATCATCTTCCAGACACCGTTTTCCAGATGCAATACAAAGGTGAACCTATGGAGCGTGGCTTTGCCGTTTGATGTGAATGCAAGTGTTGCTTCGCAATGGGCCCATCCTATGTCACCGCATTCAAACGCCTCGAGCGAATGTTCGTCCCAGCTGAAATCCGGAATTTCACGGGTGTGGTCGGCAAAGCCCTGGCGGAACACCTGTCCGGACCAGCTTTCGCCATCTGCCGACCCCTGATACCGCAGATGTTCAGATGACGAGAGCAGGTTCATCAGCGCGGCGCGATCCTTGAGGCGAACCGCATCATTCCAGCGCCGTACGACAGCGACCAGTTCTGGAGAGGGTGTTACCGCGTTACTCATCAAGCGGCTACAGCTTGATGGCTTGCATCAGCTGCGGTTCGATCACCTCGACACCCGGCAAACCGTCCGCCAGCACCTGCGCGGATTGTTCCAGAATCGGGAAGGTCTTGTAATGGCAGGGAATCACGGTTTTGAAATTGAAATAGCGCTTTGCAGCATAGGCGGCGCCTTTCATGTCCATGGTAAAGTGGCCCCCTGCGGACAGGATACCTATATCGGGTTTATAGTAATCCCCCATCCAGTCCATATCGGCCATGATATCGGTGTCGCCCGAAACATAGAGCATGTGCCCCTCGGATGAGATCATGAAACCGACCTCGCTGCCGCCGGTGCGCAGCCCGTCTGGGGTTGAAAATGTCGAGCTGTGCGAGGCGGGTACCATCGAGACCATAACACCGTTCAGGTTGACCGTGCCGCCTTTGTTGAAGCCGACTGTTTCCAGACCTTCAGCTTCGCTCCAGTACCCCATCAGGTCATACTGACCGACCACGGGGACGTTCAGATGTTTGGCCAATGAGACAATGTCAACGACATGATCGAAATGCGTGTGTGTCAGCAGGATATGTGTCGCGCCTTCCAAAGCAGCGTCATGCTGATCTTCAGGCAAAACGGGGTTGCCGGTCAGCCAAGGGTCGATCAGCAGAACCTGTCCTGCTGTTTCAATGCGAAAGCTGCCATGCCCAAGCCAGATGATATTCATGAAAAGCACTCCCAAATGAACTGTTGGCAGCAGACTAGCATCGGGTATGTAAAATTTCATGGATTGGTTTCGGGAAATTGACAGCTATTGTGAGCGTTTATCGCCTGCCTATTGGGCAGAGCCGATAAATGCGGTTACGAATGCCGCCTTTTTGATTGCGGCTTTCATTATGTGGCGGCGGGTGCGCGGGCCGGGGATGCCATTGGCAAAAATGCTTGTGGTTATCCTGGTCGGCATCGGAATTGGCAGTTATTTGTTTCACACCCATGCACAGGTCTGGTCCGCGTTGGCGGATACTGCACCCATCCTGCTTTTTATTCTGACCTATATTTTTGCAATGAATCGCGACGTCTGGCAGTTGCGGCCGCTTTACGCGTGGATCGGCGCGGCCCTGTTTGTGCCATATGCCGCTGTGACGATTCCGGTGTTCCAACTGATTCCGGGTCTGGGCGGATCGGCCGCCTATGCTCCGGTGCCGCTATTGATCCTGATTTACGCAATCCTGTTGTCGAAACGCCGGCCTGATACCGCCCGCGGGCTGGCGACCGGCGCAGTGATCCTGATCGTGTCGATCTCCTTTCGCGCTTTGGACGCACCGATTTGCACGCAGTTCCCGACTGGTACGCATTTTCTGTGGCACATCCTGAACGCCACGATGTTGGGCTGGATGATCGAAGTCTACCGCAGGCACCTAAGCCGTGCGTCTCAGGCCTGAAACGCAGCAGCCAGTTCTGCGGGCAGGTCAAATTCGGCCAGAACCCTGGTGCGTGCATCGGATGACATCTTACGCGCGGTTTTCTCGACTATGCTGAGGATTTTTTCCTGCGAGTGCTTTTCGGCGAAGGGAGCGAAATACCATTTGAGGAACACAAAACAGGCCACATCTTCCAGCGCCTGCACCTCGATGTCACGTTTGATACCCTGCTTGCGGACCATGCGTCCGGCGTCTTGGATTTCGTTTTCTTCAAATCCGCACTGCTTCATCAAGGTCATGACGGTTTGCGCATGGCATTCGCCCTGCGCCTTGCGCCAAGCCAGATACCCGGCGCGCCCTTCGGGATATTCACTTCGGGCCAGCTTCCAGCGTTCAACATGTTGCCCGCGTGCGGCGATCTCAAGCGAGTTCGATGCATCAGGAAAAAGCCTGGCCAGTTCAGCGCTCATGCGTTGTCCGTAAAGCAACGCTGCGGGTTGGCCGTTCTCTAAGGTTGGATCTTGGGTGTTGGCTGCGTCGATTGCGTCCAGGACTGCCTGTTTTCGCGCGCTCATTCTATGCTCCGTGGGCTTGCCGGAAATCCGGCGGTGTGTTCGGACGCATCGTAGCGAGTCGGCAAATCAAACGCAGCAGTCAAATTCGAAATTCCGGGTCGGAGAGGGGGGATCCGACCCGGACGAAGTTGTGGCGTCAGTTACCCAGCTTCGTTTTGTCCTGTGTAACTGGTTCGGAAACCTGATCAGGGAAAGACAGGTCGCGGGTTAGCGAACCCATGGTGGGTCCGAATGCCTGAGCTTGCGTAGCAAGAACAGTAGTGGCCAACACAAATGCGGTCATGAGCGTTTTCATCATCTTACTCCAGTTAGTGGCTGTGCCATGCTGTAAGAAGTGAACGGCGCAGTTCACTTTTTCAAGGCGGATTCTGAACTAATTGGTTTACTTTTGTGCATAGGCGCTATGCATTTTTGTATGGCTAAGCCACCTCCTTGCATAGAAGGGGCAGAACAACCGCCTGCTACCCTTGCGACCGAGGCATCAGACAGGTAAATGCCCCCTGACGCATATGAGGTTTTCCGATGTCGATTGACCAAAGCACCGCCGCAAAGGTGGCCAAACTGGCCCGGATCAAGGTCGAGGATGACGCGCTGCCTGCGCTGGCATCCGAGTTCAACACCATTCTTGGGTTCATCGAACAGTTGAATGAAGTGGATGTCGACGGTGTCGAGCCGATGGTTTCGGTCGAACCGATGCGCCTGAAGCGCCGCGAGGATGTGGTCACCGACGGCAGCCAGCAGGACAAGGTTCTGGCCAATGCCCCCGACGCACGCGAAGGTTTTTTCGCAGTCCCCAAAGTGGTGGAGTAAGACATGAGCGATCTGAACAAACTGGGCCTGGCCGAAGCCCGCGACGCCCTGCGTGCCGGTGATGTCACCTCGGTCGAGCTGACCGAAGCCTGCTTGACCGCCATTGATGCAGCCGATGCGCTGAACGCTTTTGTTCATAAAACCCCCGAGATCGCGATAGAACGTGCCAAGGCAGCGGACGCGCGCATCAAAGCGGGTGATGCGCCGTCGATGTGTGGTCTGCCGATCGGCATCAAGGACCTATTCTGCACCAAAGGCGTGCCCTCGCAGGCAGCCTCAAAGATTCTTGAAGGCTTCAAACCTGAATACGAATCTACCGTTTCGCAGCAACTGGCCGACGCGGGTGCCGTGATGCTGGGCAAGCTGAACATGGACGAGTTTGCCATGGGCAGCAGCAACGAAACTTCGGTCTATGGCAATGTGGTCAGCCCTTGGCGCCGTGGCAATGACGACGCACAGCTGACACCGGGCGGGTCCTCCGGCGGATCGGCTTCGGCGGTGTCGGCTGATCTGTGTCTGGCCGCCACAGGCACCGATACTGGCGGCTCGATCCGTCAACCAGCGGCTTTTGTCGGCATTACTGGCATCAAACCGACCTATGGCCGGTGTTCGCGCTGGGGCATCGTGGCCTTTGCATCCTCACTGGATCAGGCCGGGCCGATGACCAAGAATGTCCGCGATGCAGCGATCATGCTGGAAACCATGTGCGGTCATGACCCCAAGGATTCCACCAGCGCCGAGTTGGCCGTCCCGAATTTCGAGGCCATGCTGACCGGCGACATCAAGGGCAAGAAGATCGGTATCCCCAAGGAATACCGGATGGACGGCATGCCCGCCGAGATCGAAAAACTCTGGGCAGATGGCGCCGCGATGCTGAAAGACGCAGGGGCCGAGATCGTCGACATCTCGCTGCCGCATACCAAATACGCGCTGCCCGCCTATTACGTGATTGCGCCTGCCGAGGCGTCCTCGAACCTGGCGCGCTATGATGGTGTCCGCTATGGCCGCCGCGCGCAGATAGGGCAGGGCGACGGCATCACAGAGATGTACGAAAAGACCCGCGCCGAAGGCTTCGGGCACGAGGTGCAGCGCCGTGTGATGGTTGGGACATATGTTCTGTCGGCAGGTTTCTATGACGCCTATTACAACCGCGCCCGCAAGGTCCGCACGCTGATCAAGAAAGATTTCGAGGACGTTTTCGCCGCCGGTGTTGACGCCATCCTGACCCCGGCCACGCCTTCGGCGTCGTTCGGTCTGGGTGAAATGACCGAGGCGGATCCGGTTCAGATGTATCTGAACGACGTCTTTACCGTGACGGTCAACCTTGCTGGTTTGCCGGGCATTTCGGTTCCTGCAGGTCTTGATTCTCAGGGTTTGCCGCTTGGTCTGCAGCTGATTGGCCGTCCATGGGACGAAGGCGATTTGCTGAACACAGCCTATGCGCTGGAAAGCGCAGCGGGCTTTGTGGCCAAGCCGGGGAAATGGTGGTAATCCTCTGATCAACAAGACAACGTAGAACGGAGCAGCTGAATGCGCTTTACGATTCTGATCCCCGCAATCGGGTTGCTGGCCGCCTGTAACACGGTGGCTCCGGTTCAGGGTACAGGGTTCAACACCCCGACTTATCAGGCGCAAAGAGAAGCTGAGCTGGCAGGGCAGGGCGGCACTGGAAGCCCTCTGCCGGAACCCTATGAGGTCTCGCAACGACCTCTGGGGTCGTCGACATCGGGCGCGGATGGCGCTGACCTGGCCACGGCCACTGCCGCCGCGCTTGCAAGCACCTCGACGCAGGCGACCGCCACTTCAGTATCCGTGCCGACTGCCAGCAACAGCGGCATCTCTGACGAACAGGATTTTGCTGCGGTTTCTGAACGTCGCAGTATCGAAACCGATGCTGCTCGAATCGAACAGAACAGCCAAACCTATGAGGTTGTCGCCCCAACCGCGGTTCCGCAACGCGGAGCGGATGGTCAGCCAAATATCGTCCAATACGCGCTGAGCACATCCAATCCGGTCGGTGCCCAGCTTTACAGCCGTGCGGGGTTCAACCTGCAGGCCAAGGCACAGCGGAATTGCGCGAAATTCCCATCGGCGGACCAGGCGCAGATCGAGTTCCTGTCAAATGGCGGTCCCCAGAAGGACCGCAAGGGGCTGGACCCTGATGGCGACGGATATGCTTGCGGCTGGGATCCCAGCCCGTTCCGCAGTGCCGTCAACAACTGATCCAAAGCCCATCTGGCACCCATCCCCCAATTTCGGAGATCGCCGGGATGGGCTGACGCCGTCTTTGGTGGTTCTCCACTACACAGCAATGGACAGCGCGCAGGCTGCGCTGGATCGCTTGTGTGACCCGGCCTTCGAAGTCTCTGCGCATTACCTGATCGGTTCCGATGGCACGCTTTGGCAATTGGTGCGCGAAGAGGACCGGGCCTGGCACGCCGGGGCAGGGGAATGGCGCGGGCGAACTGATATCAATTCGCGTTCAATTGGGATAGAGCTGGATAACTCAGGGCTGGTTCCGTTTTCGGAGCCGCAAATGGCTGCTTTGGAGAACTTGTTATCGGATATTCAAGACCGTCTGGGAATCCAACCATGGAATGTTATCGGCCATTCGGATTTGGCCCCCCAGCGAAAACTTGATCCTGGTTCCAAGTTCGATTGGGATCGCCTTGCGCATCTTGGGTTGGCCGTAGGGCCTACTGTCCTCAAGGGTATTTGCCTGGATCAAATGCCTCCAGATGAGAAACACTTCGCATTTATTGCGATGAGAGTAGGCTATCCAGAGGCCAGCACCGAGGATTTACTGAAAGCGTTCAGAAGCCGGTTTTCTCCGGTGCGGCGCGGCCCGCTTTCCAAGGAGGATATGGGTGATATCGAAAGATTGGCAGGGTTCATGGAACATCTTGACGGTATCCGAGCGGAAGTTTAGTCGGGTCTTTGCGCGGAGGGCCGGATGGCTGCTGGGGCGTAAGCCCGAGAGGAAAGTCCGGACTCCACAAGACAACGGTGCCGGGTAACGCCCGGGCGGGGCAACCCGACGGAAAGCGCCACAGAAATCAGACCGCCATGCGTGCATGGTAAGGGTGAAACGGTGGGGTAAGAGCCCACCGCGCCCCTGGCAACAGGGGTGGCACGGCAAGCCCCACCGGGAGCAATGCCAAATAGGGTCCCCACGCGGGCAGGTCGGCGTCCGCCGATACCGCCGCTAAGTGCGTCTTGGCCGAGAGGGACCGGGTTGGCAGCTTGAGCCGTGCAGCAATGCACGGCCTAGAGGAATGGTCATCGAAGGGGGCAACCCTGGAACAAGATCCGGCTTACAGGCCCTCCGCGCGTTAATATTGCTAAGACGAATCGCGTTGTTCCGCAGCTGGGTCACGGCTGGAGTCATCCTTTGATACAGGTCTTGCTGTGGCTGCTGAGCTGGCATCCCTTGTGGCCGAAATGGCCGCGTTAAGGTCTGCGATAAGCTGGGTGCAGGGACGATCTTGTGTTTTGATGAAATCTGCGCCGATCTACCCGAATTCAGGTTGACTCGGCTGCATGACCGGGTAAAAGCGCACGCTCATAGGAATTCAACCGAAAGGCCCCTGCCTTTTCGGACGCAGGAGATAACCATGGCGAAGCCGACGACAATCAAGATCCGTCTGAACTCGACCGCGGGCACGGGCCACTTCTATGTGACCAAAAAGAACGCGCGCACCATGACCGAGAAAATGACCGTTCGTAAATACGACCCGGTCGTTCGGAAGCATGTCGAGTACAAGGAAGGCAAGATCAAGTAATCTGCCGTCCAGCTTGGACAGAATGACAAGGGTCCTGTTTCGACAGGGCCTTTTTCGTTTGCGTGACGATGTTTCATACCTGAATCTATCGGCTCAAGGCAGCCGGAGCGCGCTTGGAGGCCGTTGCAGCGAAGCATCAGCAGCCGAGGCATTCGTTTGCCCGCTGGGTTGCTTTTTGGAATGTATTGCAACTACGCTTGAGCTAACCGTTCCAAAATGTTGGCCGTCATGAAAAAAATCTTGTTATCCACAGCAACTATTCTGGCTCTCGCAGCCTGTGAAGACCCCTATAACCGCGAGGGTGTTGGCTTTACGGGCATTGATGGTGAGCCGCGGAGCATCAGCGAAGTGCCGGGTGCGGCGGCGTTTGTTCCAGAGTCCACCAATGTTCCGGCAGAGTTGGCAGAGCTGCCCCCGGTCAGAGTTTCAACGGACGAGACCGATCCGGGTAAAATTGCACGTGTTGCAATAGAAAATGGCGCGCGCAGCGATACCAGCGCAGTAGTCGTTTCCGGCTCAGATACAAACCTGTTCCTGAGCACTGTTGAAGTGAACGGAACGCTTTTCGGCGTCGTGCGTACCGAAAATAGCCGCACCAGGGTTCCGAATACGATTGGTGCAAACTTTGGTACTGGCGCTGAACAATTCACTGGCTGCTTGCCTGTCGGCGACGTTTATCGCAAAGGTTCAGAAAAGCGCAGCTCCGGATTTGCTGTTCAGTTGAACTGCAGCTAAATTCATATTACTGTGGAATTGAAGGGCCTCTCATCGTCAGGATGAGAGGCCTTTTTTGTTGCGGCATTCGAGCCTAAAGCCAGTGCGCTAACCAGAAAGAACAAAGGCGGACCAATCGGCCCGCCTTTGACATTTTCAAAATGGTTGGTGGTCCGGACTATTCACGGCTTCCAAACAACTGCAGCAGGAACATGAACATGTTGATAAAGTCCAGATACAGGCTCAGCGCGCCCATGATTGCGGCTTTACCCAACCATTCCTGGTCGCCCGAATGAGCCATCTGCAGGTAGGTGGTTTTGATCTTTTGCGTGTCATAGGCGGTCAGACCAGCAAAGATCAGAACGCCGATCACCGAGATCGCGTACATCATCGCGGGTGACTGCAGGAAGATGTTTACAACCATCGCCACGATCAGGCCAATAAGACCCATGATCAGGAATGTACCCATTCCGGACAGGTCTTTCTTGGTGACGTAACCGTACAAGGATAGTCCTGCGAAAGCGATCGACGTGATCAGGAACACCTGAATGATCGACATGCCGGTAAAGGCAATGAAAATCCAACTGATCGACAGGCCCATCACTGCTGCGAATGCATAGAACACCAGCTGTGCAGCTGCGGCGGACAAGCGGTTGATACCGGCGCTAAAGCCAAAGATGAACGCCAGCGGTGCAAACATGATCACCCAGCGCAGAGGCGATGTATAGATCGCGGCACCCAGCGACGTCAGATAGGTGCCCGAGTTTATTTGCCCGGCTGCCACCGATGGGTCGGTTGTGGTAGCTAGCCCGGAAACGGCCCAAGCCGCCATGAATGTAATCAGCATGCCCACGGACATTGTGCCGTAGACTTTGTTCATATGGGCGCGCAGGCCCTCGTCAATCTGGGCAGCGCGCGTACCGGTCGCCGTCCGGATCGTGTCAAATTGTGCCATTAAAAGGTCTCCCTCCACATATTCTTTTTGCGTCCCGATGTCAGGCCGCGCTCCTCGCAAATATCGGCAAGTGCGGGCTGTGTTTCAAGGGTTTAACGCGGGAAACAGGCTAAAACACGCAACAAAAATGGCGGCTTCGAGGTGTCAGCCGCCATTCAGTGGTAAAAGTAGTGGATTAGGTTCATTTTTGCCAGAATTCCGGAGCATCCCATATGCGGCGTTTTGCTTCGGCTTCGGCCTCTTCACGGGTAATGCCGATATCGAGAAGGGCGCGGTCGTCCAATCTGGCGAGCTGACAGCGTTGGCGCCGTAGCGATAGCGCATTCAGAACAGAAATGAGCTTAAAGCGCTGCCGTGGCTTGCAATATGTTGAAGCTGTGATTTGCGTCATAGCCTTGTCCTTTCGGTTTTGCTGATGTGTTGTGCCTATTGCATCAACTTCCTTGATTTATATGGAGGGCTGTGACACATTTTGAAAATGAATATTATTGAACACATCCATAAGGAATCGTGAAGATGCGAAATTTGGACATCACCACTCTCCGCTCCTTTGTGGCAGTTGCCGATCAGGGTGGCGTGACGCGGGCAGCCGGTTTCCTGCACCTGACACAATCTGCCGTATCGATGCAGCTAAAGCGGTTGGAGGAGCTTTTAGGTCTGGAGCTGCTGGACCGAAGTGGCAGAACCATCGCGCTGACAGCGTCGGGCGAACAGCTTTTGGCCTATGCCAGACGCATGATCTCGTTGAATGACGAGGTGATGTCCAAGCTGACGGATCAGGCCTATGAGGGCGAGGTCGTTCTTGGTGTGCCGCATGATATCGTCTATCCGGCTATCCCCCGGGTGCTGCAGCGATTCAACGCGGATTTCCCACGCGTCCGTGTGCAGCTTATCTCCTCCTATTCGCTGCAACTGAAGGATATGTTTAAGCGCGGAGACTGCGATTTGATCCTAACGACCGAGGCGACAGTGGGGCAGGGGGCCGAGACGATTGCCGAGCTTCCTTTGCGCTGGATTGGTGCGCCGGGCGGGTCTGCCTGGCGAAAACGCCCCATTCCGCTAGCGCTGGGGCGTCGGTGTCTGTTCAGGCCGCAGGTCATTGCTGCGCTGGATGCGGCTGGAATTCCCTGGGAGCTTTCGGTGGAAACCGAAAATGACCGTACTATCGAGGCAACCGTCAGCGCCGATTTGGCGGTTCATGCCATGCTCGAAGGGACAGAGGCCGCACATCTTGCCCAGATCGATTCGGGTGGCGTCCTGCCCGAGCTTCCTGCGCATATGATAAATCTGTATGGCGGCGAAACTGGCCGCGGGGCCGTGGTTGAGGCGTTGGCGACGCTGGTGCGCCAGAACTTTCGTTTGCTTGGGGGGGTGCCGCTCAAAGCCGTTGTCGGTTGATCATCCCTTAAGGGGTTATGACAACTTTCCCGGTGGCCGTCCTGTCGCACAGCATGGCCAGTCCGCGTTCGGCTTCGGACAGGGGCAGGACATGGCTGATATGCGGTTTGATGCGGCCCTCGCTATGCCAGCGAAACAGCGTTTCAAAGCTGTCCGTCACAATCTGAGGTCGAAACTTCAAGTAGCCGCCGATGTAGAGCCCGATGACTGTCAGGTTCTTGACCAGTAGGTGGTTGGCCGGAATTTGCGGCACCTCACCGCCCGCAAAGCCAATGGGCAGGATGCGACCTTCGGGGTTGGTCGCGCGAAAGGCGGCTTTAAACACATCGCCACCGATCGCGTCATATACGACATCCGCGCCTCCCAATGCCTGGACACGGGCGCGGAGATCTTCGGATGCGTCGATCAGATGATCGGCCCCGGCCTTCTGTGCCACCTTGAGTTTCTCACTGCCGCGCGCCTGCGCAATAACCGTGGCGCCCATAAGCTTGCCGATCTCTACCGCCGTCAGGCCGACGCCACCTGCCGCACCGGTCACCAAAAGGGTTTCGCCGGGCCTGAGCCGCGCACGATGATCCAAGGCAATATGACTGGTGCCATATGTGATCTGAATTGCGGCGGCGTCTTCAAAGCTCATAGAGTCAGGGATTGCGATTGCACGATCGGCTTCGAACACTCCGAATTCAGCAAGGCCGCCCTGGCCGGAATAGACAGCGACGCGGTCACCCGGGTTCAGGTGGCGTACATTGTTTCCAATTTCGCGAACAATCCCTGCGACTTCCATGCCCAAGGAAAAGGGCGCCACCGGGGTGTCCTGATACGTCCCCTTCTGCATAAGGAGATCCGCAAAATTCAAACCGCAGGCTTTGATTTGAATGCAGACCTGGTTGTCGCCAGGTTCTGGCGGGTCGATATTGCAAAGCTGGGCCTTGGCCCCGTTGGTCTGGATATGAAACGCCAGCATGATTTGGCTCCGTCTTTTCGGGCATAGGTCAGTTCTGTCGTGGTCTTGTCAATCTGTTACCCTGCTGAAGACCCCGTTAATCCGGTGTTGATCAGGTGATTGTTTCCAGATCGGAATCAACGTGTGCGCGGTATTCACAACACAACTATAAACCATTGTTTGTGGAATCAGATTCAACCTTCTTGAAAAAAGCGCCAAAAAACGTAATAGTGCGCTATGGTGCTGATTTGGGGGGCATGTTCCAAATTAGGGAGTGGTTAAGTCGGGCTCGCTAATGTTGCGGTAACAAAGCATGTTGCGCACCCGTTTCAGTTGTGTGTGTAAGGGAGGATAGTACCAATGACCCATCACGTCGATGTCCATGTGGGCAAACGCGTCAGGCATCGCCGCTGGCTGATTGGCATGACCCAACAGCAGTTGGCACAGCAAGTTGGTATCAAGTTTCAGCAAATCCAGAAATATGAAACCGGTGCCAATCGAATCAGCGCGTCTCGTCTTTGGGACATTGCCGAGGCATTGGATGTTCCGGTCAGTTTCTTCTTTGAAGGCCTGGAAGAGGTCGAGAAAGGAAGCTCGGATAAGAAATCGGTACCTGCAGACCTTATGGGCGACAAAGAGGCCCTGGATCTCGTCCGCTCTTACTATGCCATACCGGAAAACCAGCGTCGCCGCTTGTTCGAGCTTGCGCGCGTTCTGAGTGATGTTGCCTGATTTCGCGGGTTGACTCTGATCCTGACGGAACGCACGGGTAGCGTATGGATAAGATGTCGCTGAGTGATCTTGAAGTAGCTGAAGAAATGGCCGACGCGGCGCGTGCGGCCATTCTTCCTTTTTTCAGGCAGTCTAATCTTGAGACTTCGAATAAGCTGGATCAGGGATTTGATCCGGTCACTGTCGCCGACCGCGCAGCTGAAAAAGCTATGCGCGCGGTTTTGGCCCGACATCGGCCCCAAGATGGAATATTTGGCGAGGAATATGGGCAGCACGAGGGGCAAAGTGGCCGCACCTGGGTTCTGGATCCGATCGACGGCACCCGAGGGTTTATCAGCGGGACACCGACATGGGGGGTTCTGATAGCGCTTAGCACGCAGGACGGGCCAATCATGGGGATCATCGACCAGCCGTATATCGGGGAACGCTTCATCGGCTCAGCGGATATCGCGCGAAGCCATGGTCCTACGGGCGATATGTCCCTGAAGACCCGTTCAACACCTTCTCTGGACCAAGCGATTCTGTTCACGACCTTCCCCGAGGTCGGCGCGTTGGAAGATCGTGCCGGGTTTGAGGCTGTGTCACAGCACGTGCGCCTGACCCGCTATGGAATGGATTGCTATGCTTATGCTCTGCTTGCAGCGGGTCAGGTGGATTTGGTGATCGAAGCAGGTCTGAACGCCTATGACATTCAGGCGCCAATCGCCGTGATCCAGGCCGCCGGCGGTATCGTCACCGACTGGCAGGGCGGCCCCGCCCATGAAGGTGGTCGGGCTCTGGCAGCGGCAAACCCGCAGATCCACGCGGCGGCGCTGGAAATCCTGCGCAACTTCTAAAAACTGTTGCGGCGGACTGGCGGGCCGATTAGCCTTAATCCGGCTGGTTCTTGTGCCCGTTTTCCGCCAGCTTTTGCACTCCATGCATGAAACGGGCTATGCAAGGAGAGCAAGATGACTGATATCCTCATCAAAAATGCACACACGATCCTGACCATGGATGACCAGCGCCGTGAACTTTCTGGCGCGGATATTCTGATCCGAGATGGACAGATCGAACAGATCGGCCACGGGTTGCAGGCAACCGCAGAGATCCATAATGCAAGCGGATGTGTGGTTACGCCCGGCCTCGTGAACACGCACCACCATCTGTACCAGACCCTGACCCGCGCCGTGCCTGGCGGGCAGGATGCGCTTTTGTTCGGATGGCTGAAAACGCTCTATCCGATCTGGTCGCGATTTGGCCCCGAAGAGATGTTCGTATCCGCCCAGATCGGTTTAGCCGAGCTGGCGTTGACGGGATGTACGCTCAGTTCTGATCACCTGTATCTATACCCCAACGGCGCGCGTCTGGATGACACCATTGCTGCGGCGGCTGAGGTCGGCCTGCGGTTCCACCCAACGCGCGGCGCGATGAGTATTGGTGAAAGCGATGGCGGCCTGCCACCGGATGCTCTGGTCGAGGCCGAAGCAGATATTCTCGACGACATGATCCGCGTGGTTGACGCGTTTCACGACCCTTCCGAGGGTGCAATGTGTCGCGTCGGGCTGGCCCCGTGTTCGCCGTTCTCGGTCAGTCGCGATTTGATGCGGGACACGGCCATTCTGGCCCGCGACAAGGGCGTCATGCTGCATACCCATCTGGCCGAGAATGACGAGGATATCGCCTATTCGCAGGAACAATTCGGCTGCCGCCCCGGTCAATATGCCGAGGATTTGGGCTGGACCGGGTCAGATGTTTGGCACGCCCATTGCGTGAAACTGGACGGGGCAGAGATTGATCTGTTTGCCCGGTCCCGGACTGGCGTGGCCCACTGTCCCTGTTCGAACTGCCGGTTGGGCTCGGGGATAGCACCGGTAAGGTCGATGCGAGATAGTGGCGTGCCTGTGGGTCTTGGCGTCGATGGGTCGGCCAGCAATGACAGCGGCAATCTGATCCTCGAGGCGCGGCAGGCCATGTTGTTGCAGCGTGTCGCCAGCGGTGCCGATGCCATGTCCTCACGTGAGGCGCTTGAAATTGCCACGCGGGGTGGGGCGGATGTCTTGAACCGACCTGATTGCGGCCGTCTGGCTGTCGGAAAGCGTGCCGATATAGCCATTTGGGATACGCGCGGCATCGAAAGCGCGGGCAGTTGGGATCCGGCAGCCCTGTTACTTGCCGGTCCGACGAGGGTAAAGCACCTGTTTGTCGAAGGCCGTCAGATCGTGCGGGACGGGCAGATCGCAACGCTGGATCTGCCCCGGGTGATTGAACGGCAGAACCGATTGGCCCTTGCCTTGCAATCCTAGGTCCTGACAGGTTGACCTGCGATCCAAACCTCGGCAATCGCCCTGTCATCGCCCATCATGATGGTGGGAAAGAGGGCCTCCCACAGGTCATCGGCGCAGGCCTCGCGCTGAGCTATGGCCGGGGTGGAGGCGAGATCGAGCACGATCAGGTCGGCCTCCATTCCCGGGGCGATATTGCCGATGCTGTCATCCAGCCTCAGCGTTCGGGCCGACCCTATGGTGCCCAGCCACAGCAGTTGCGCGGCATGCAGCGGCGTTCCGCGCAGTTGTCCGATCTCATAGGCCGATGCCATCGTGCGCAGCATCGAGAAACTTGAACCGCCACCAGTATCCGTTGCCAGACCAACCCGGTGTCCGTCGCGCATCAACCCTGCCATGTCGAACAGGCCTGACCCGATAAAGGTGTTTGAGGTCGGACAATGGATCAACGCAGCGTCGACCTCACGCAGTCGGTCGCGTTCACGTGCCTCAAGGTGGATGACGTGGCCATACAGGCCGTTGGGGCCCAGCAGGCCGAACTTTTCATAGGTGTCCAGATAATCGCGGGCGTCGGGAAACAGCTCGCGTACCCAGGCAATTTCATCAGTCTGTTCGCTGAGATGGGTTTGCATCAGGCAATGGGGATGCTCTGCCCATAATGCGCCCATGGCCTCTAGTTGTTCGGGTGTGGAGGTGGGTGAGAAACGCGGCGTAATCGCATAGGACAGGCGGTCGATCCCGTGCCATTTCTCAAGCAAAGTCTGGGATTGGTCATAGGCAGTTTGCACGGTATCTCTCAGGCCATCGGGTGCGTTGCGATCCATGCAGGTTTTGCCCGCAACCACACGTTGACCGCGTTGTTTGGCCGCAAGGAAAAAGGCATCAACACTCTCGGGATGGATGGTGCAATAGCTGCACATCGTGGTGGTGCCGTGTGCCGCTGTCAGGTCCAGATACCGGTTGGCAATCTCAGAGGCATAGGCTGCATCCCCGAATTTCATCTCTTCGGGGAAGGTATAGGTGTTCAGCCAGTCGATCAGGCGTTTGCCCCAACTGGCGATCATGGCGGTCTGCGGATAATGCACATGCGCATCAACAAATCCTGCAAGGATCACGTGCTGACCATGATCCACGACTTTTGCCTCGGGGTGGGCATTGTGCAGACTGTCGGCATCCGATACGCTGGAAATCCGACCGTTTTCGATCAGAACCGCTTCGCTGATTTTGACAGCCTCGGTCGGTTCGCCCTCGAACGGGGTGCCAGTGAAACTCAGGACACGCCCTTTCAGCAGCGTTTTTTGCGCCATACTCATTCATCTCCGCCTGTCTGGGACTGCGAAACAGCATAGGGGCAGGAAAGTTGTCGGTAAATCGGCGCATTGTCATTGTTTTCCGGTAGCTGCTTCTTCTATTTAGGGGCCAATGGGCGAACAGAGCGGGGGCAGATATGACAACAGGTATTAACGAACCCGTAAGTGAGCCGACTTCTGATGATGACGCTTATGCACTGGATCGTCGAACGGTAGCATCCATTCTGTATGCAGTTGATGTTGATGACCGCGACAAGCTGGTCGAATTGATGGACCCGCTGCACGCTGCCGACATCGCCGACCTTCTGGAACAGATCAACCCCTATGACCGCGCCCGGTTGATCCGTCTGTATGACAAAGAGTTCGACGGCGATATTCTGTCTGAACTGGACGAAGGTGTCAGGGAAGAAGTTATTGAAGTCCTGCGTCCCGATGTTCTGGCGGATGCCGTACGCGACATGGAAAGCGACGATGTCGTCGATCTGCTGGAAGACCTTGAAGAGCCGCAGCAAGAAGCCATCCTGGGTGCGCTGGAGGATTCCGAACGGATCGCGGCCGAACAGGCGTTATCCTACCCGGAAAACTCGGCCGGACGGCTTATGCAACGCGAGGTCGTCATGGCGCCCGAGCATTGGACAGTTGGGCAGGCCATTGACTTTATGCGTGCCAATGACGGACTGCCAGAACAATTCTACCATTTGGTTCTTGTTGATCCGCGGCTGAAGCCAACAGCACAGGTAACACTGGGCAAACTCATGGCCACCCGGCGCGAGGTGCCTCTGCACGAAATTGCCGAAGAAGAGTTCTATACCATTCCCGTCGATCAGGATGAAGAGGACGTGGCCTATGCGTTCAATCAGTACCACCTGATCTCGGCCCCAGTGGTGGATGGTGACGGACGGCTTGTTGGTGTGATCACCATTGATGACGCGATGGTGGTGCTGGATGAGGAATACGAAGAGGATATGTTGCGCCTAGCCGGTGTCAGCAACGAAAGCTCGCTGTCCGACAGTGTGGCCGCGACCAGCAGGCGACGCCTGCCATGGTTGGCGGTAAACCTGTGTACTTCGATCTGCGCCTCGCTGGTGATTTCCCAGTTCGAGGCGGCGATTGATCAGTTGGTGGCGTTGGCCATTCTGATGCCGATTGTGGCCTCGATGGGGGGCAATGCGGGGACACAATCGCTGACCGTCGCAGTGCGAGCCCTGGCAACGCGCGACCTGACAGGTGCGAACGTGATGCGGGTGATCCGACGGGAACTGCTGGTGGGCATGTTGAACGGGCTGTGTTTTGCCACCGTTCTGGGCGTGGTGGGAATGTATTGGTTCGGCTCGCCGTTGCTGGGTGTCGTGATTGGCTCCGCTCTGGTCGTGAACATGGTGATCGCAGGCTTTGCAGGTACGGTAGTACCGGTCGTGCTGGACCGGATGGGTGTTGACCCGGCGCTGGCGTCAGGAACCTTTGTGACGACAACGACGGATGTCATGGGATTCTTTATCTTTCTTGGGCTTGCCAGCGTGGTGCTATTGTGACCGATCTGACCGAAATCAAAGCTGCCGCGCGCAAGGCGGCCTTTGCCCGGCGCAAATCTGCGTTTGATGCAAATCCGCCCGGTGCCGCCGGGCGACTGTCTGAAATTCTGGCCGGGCACCGCGGAGTACCCCTGTCGGGTTATATGCCCATCCGGACCGAGAGTGACCCGCTGCCCGCCATGGCCGAGGCGTCCGCTTATGGCCCGGTTGGTGTGCCGGTTATTCAGGCGGCCGGGCAGCCGTTGAAATTCTCTCGCTGGACGCCCGAAGGCAGGCTGAAGGATGGTCCGTTTGGCGCCAAAGTGCCCGAGGTCGATGACTATTTCGATCCCGAAATTCTAATCGTTCCGCTGGTGGCATTCGATGCAAATGGGGGGCGTCTGGGTTATGGGGGCGGGTTCTATGACCGGACATTGGAAGGGCTGCGCGCGAAACGCCCGACTCTGGCCATCGGTTTTGCCTTCGATGCGCAAGAAGCAGACGGGCTGCCGCTGGAATCGACGGATCAGCCGCTTGATATGGTAGTAACTGAAAGCCGTGTGTTGACCTTTTAACGAAGGTATCAGCCCTGGTTTTTAGCGCGAAAATATTCCCAGGCATTTTTTTCGGTGCCATCAGGCAATATGCACACGCCGGTCTGGCCATTCTCTCCGTCCCGAATTTCATACCGCCCACCGCTGTCGATGCAATAGATGGCCGAGGGGTTTGGCAGCTGTGGGTTTGAGTTGACCGCTTGCTCTTCCGAGCAGGCAGCAAGCGTGGCACAGACACCAAAGGTCAGACCGATCCGAAACATAAAGAATCTCCTAAATAAAGAGTTTTGCCGTTCATTGGGTCAGCTTAACGGCTTGTACTTGCGAATTGCCACACTTAGACGGTTTCTATGAGGATACTTTTTCTGGGTGACGTTATGGGCCGCGCTGGACGCGCGGCTGTTCAGCAACATCTGCCACGTCTGCGCGACGAATGGCGGCTGGATTTCGTGGTGATCAATGGTGAGAATGCCTCGAACGGAATGGGTTTGACCGGGGATCATGCCAAGCTGCTGTTAGATGCAGGGGCGGATTGTCTGACGCTGGGCGACCACGCTTTCGACCAGAAGGACATGTTGCAATTCATTGAGAGCGAACCGCGCATTGTGCGCCCCGTTAACTTTGCTAAGGGTGCTCCGGGGCGCGGGCATCGTCTCTATACCGCCCCTGGCGGGCGCAAGGTTCTGGTTGTACAGGTGCTTGGGCAGGTCTTTATGAAGCGGCCCTTCGATGATCCGTTCTCGGCCATCGAGCCAATTCTGAAGTCACACCCGCGCGGCGGTCAGGCGCAGGCGATCATCGTTGATATGCATTGCGAGGCCACATCCGAAAAGATGGCGATGGGGCATTATTGCGACAAGCGCGCCAGCCTCGTGGTTGGAACCCATACGCATGTTCCAACCGCGGATGCGCAGATCCTTCCGGGGGGAACAGCCTATCTGACCGATGCCGGGATGTGCGGGGATTACGATTCTGTCATTGGTATGGAAAAGCTAGAACCGATGCGCCGGTTCATCACCGGGATGCCCAAGGCGCGGTTTACGCCTGCAAATGGCGAAGCAACGCTAAGCGGTGTGTTCGTGGAAACCGATGATCGCAATGGTCAGGCAAAATCCGTGCAAATGGTGCGCGTTGGGGGTCGCTTGCAACAAGCCGGGCCGCAATAGCGCGACGTTGGGCTTGCCCTGCTGCCCGCAATACGGGAAACTGCCCGACGGGCGCGCAAGCTGGGCCAGGGTTCGGACTGAATACCACGAATGCAATTTCTTCAACTGACAGAAACGGGCAGCGCGATCGTGGCGCTATTGGTTGTCGCAGGCATGTTTGTCATGTTCCTGCGCGAGGCTTACCCGACCGAGGTTGTCGCCATCGCGGGTGTTGCCCTGATGCTGGTGACCGGTATCCTGCCCTATCAAAGCGCGTTGGCAGTTCTGTCCAATCCTGCGCCATGGACGATTGCGGCGATGTTCATCGTCATGGGGGCTCTGGTCAGAACCGGGGCATTGGATTCCTTTACCGCAACTGCGCAGAAACAGGCACAGGTTAACCCGCGTATCGCGATTGCCATGCTAATGGGGTTTGTGGTTCTGGCCTCGGCGGTGGTGTCAAACACACCCGTGGTCGTCGTGATGATCCCGGTTTTTGTACAGATTGCCCGCACGTTGAACGTGCCGGCCTCGAAATTGCTGATCCCGCTCAGCTATGCTGCCATCATGGGGGGGACGCTGACACTAATCGGCACCTCGACCAACCTGCTTGTGGATGGTGTCGCGCGATCTCAGGGTCTGGCTGCATTCACGATTTTCGAAGTCACGCCCTTGGGCATCGCAGTGGTGATCTACGGCATGATCTATCTGCGCTTTGTTGCGCCGCGTCTGCTGCCGGAACGCGACAGCATGGCCTCGCTTCTCAGTGATCGCTCTAAGATGAAGTTCTTCACCGAGGCCGTCATCCCGCCCGACAGCAACCTGGTCGGGCGCGAGGTGACAGGGGTGCAACTGTTCAAACGCCCCGGCGTCCGTCTGATCGACGTGGTCAGAGGGGACGAGTCGCTGCGGCGCAACCTCAAGGGTGTGACGCTCGAGGTTGGGGACCGCGTGGTTCTGCGAACCGAGATGACCGAGTTGCTGAGCCTGCAAAGCAACAAAGAGTTAAAGCGTGTTGATCAGGTTTCTGCGGTCGAGACCAAAACGGTCGAAGTGCTGATCACACCGGGGTGCCGTATGGTTGGGCGAACGCTGGGCGTGATGCGCCTGCGCCGCCGCTATGGTGTCTACGTTCTGGCGGTACATCGGCGGAACCAGAATATCGGTCGTCAACTAGACGACCTCGTGGTGCGGGTCGGGGATACTCTGCTGTTGGAGGGATCACCTGCCGATATCCAGAAGCTTGCCGCTGATATGGATATGGTCGACGTGACACAGCCCTCGGCGCGTGCGTTCCGCCGCAATCACGCTCCGGTGGCGATTGGCGCACTTATCGGGATCGTCGTATTGGCTGCTTTAGGTGTGGCGCCAATTCTGCTGCTGTCCATTCTTGCGGTCGCTCTGGTTCTGGTCACCCGCTGCATAGACGCGGATGAGGCGTTTTCCTTTATCGAAGGGCGACTTCTGGCATTGATATTCTCGATGCTGGCCATCGGGGCCGCGCTTGATAAGTCCGGGGCGGTTTCCCTGATCGTCGATGCAATCGCACCTGGGCTTAGTGCGCTGCCACCGTTCCTGATCGTTTGGGCCATCTATGTTTTGACCTCGGTGCTTACCGAACTCGTCTCCAATAACGCCGTTGCGGTAGTGGTCACGCCGATCGCAATCGGGTTGGCGCAGGCCGTCGGCGTAGACCCAAGGCCGCTGGTAGTTGCGGTGATGTTGGCGGCATCTGCATCCTTTGCGACACCAATCGGATATCAGACCAACATGATGGTCTATGGTCCGGGGGGATATCGGTTTGTCGATTTCATGAAGGTTGGCATCCCCTTGAACCTGACGGTTGGGCTGCTTGCTTCGTTGCTTATTCCGATCATCTGGCCGTTGTGACACCGGCGCGAACCCGCCGGTTTTGCGCTGACGGTCTTGTAAAGGCTGATCCAGACACAATCTTTTCCTCTAGAACTTGGACGAAAGGACGGGATTATGCCTTTTCCAAAATTTGGTCAGTTGATCGTAATGGGTGCGATTATGGTGGCGCTGATTGGCAGCGATGTATCGGCTGGTTCGGTGACCGGTACCGCCTCCTATCGCGAACGGATTGCCGTACCTGAAGACGCGACGCTTTATATCGAGCTGCAGGATATATCGCTTGCGGATGCGCCAGCGGTAACGCTGGCTGCGCAGCGCTACGTGCTGAGCGGGGTGCCTGCCGAGTTTGAACTGACCTATGATGATGCTCTGATCCGTGACGGGATGACCTATGCGGTGCGGGGGGCAATATATCGTGGGTCACAACTGCTGTTTACGACCGACACGGTGTATCCGGTCCTGACCAATGGTGCGCCGGATACAGCCGACCTTTTGTTGGTCAAGACTGGCGGCCCCACGTCGGCGGGGCTGGAAAACACAAGCTGGACGGCGATTGGTGTGGATGGGGCCGTGCTGAACAGCGAACGCGCCCCGCAGCTTGAGTTTGCGCAAGGCGGTGCCTTTAGCGGCTCAGGCGGTTGCAACCGGTTCACCGGGCAGGCCGAGATATCGGGCACTTCGCTGACGTTTCCAGACAATATTGCGGCCACTTTGATGGCCTGCCCGCCCGAGATGGAGCAGGTCGAGGATCAGTTCTTTGCCGCCCTGCAAAACGTGGTGTCCTATGCGGTGGCGGGCGATAGCCTTGCGCTGCTGGACAGCGCAGGCGACCCGGTTCTGAAATTCATACGCACGCAGTAATCAGGCCACAGCGCGCGACCGTCCTGCGTTGCGCCCGGAAAAGATGCAGCCGCCCAGAAATGTGCCTTCCAGCGCGTTGTATCCGTGATAGCCGCCGCCGCCGAAACCGGCGACCTCTCCTGCGGCGAACAGCCCGGGAACGACCTGACCGTTTGCACCGATCATCTGACTGTCGAGGTTGGTCTGCAAACCGCCCAGCGTTTTGCGCGTCAGCATGTGAAGTTTGACCGCGATTAGCGGCCCATTGGCAGGATCAAGGAACTTGTGTGGTTTGGCGGTGCGGATCAACCTGTCACCCCGATAGTTGCGGGCCGCCAGAATAGCCGCCATCTGCGCGTCCTTGGTAAACGGGTTGTCGACCTGTGAGTCCCGCGCTTCGATCTGGGCGCGCAAATGCGCCTCATTGATCAGATCGCCACCCAGTTGGTTCATGCCGCTGACCAGTTCGGTCAGAGTGTTGGCAACGATGAAATCTTCCCCGTGTTGTTTGAAGGCCTCGACCGGCGCGGTGGCTTGAGATCCTGACAAAATGCGCTGACGGATAACCTCTTTCCAGCTGCCCGAGGTGAAATCCGGGTTCTGTTCCGACCCGGAGAGCGCAAATTCCTTTTTGATGACTTTCTGCGTCAGTACAAACCAGCTGTATTCATAACCGGTCTTCAGGATCTCTTTCAGCGTGCCCAACGTGTCGAACCCCGGCAAACAAGGGGGCAACAGACGATTGCCGCGCGCGTCAAACCACATAGAGCTTGGGCCGGGCAGGATACGAATTCCGTGCGATGGCCAGATCGGGTTCCAGTTTTTGACGCCCTCGGTGTAATGCCACATCCGGTCGCCGTTGATCACATGTCCACCGGCCTTTTCGCTGATGGGGATCATGCGGCCGTCAACGTGGAACGGCACGCCCGCGATCATGTCTTTGGGTGGTTCGCCCAGGCGGTCGCGCGGCCAGTTCTTGCGCACCATTTCGAAATTGCCACCAATACCGCCCGAACTGACGATGACCGAAGGAGCATAGACCTCGAATTCCCCAACCTCTTCTCGGTTGGTCTTGGCGCCATGCGCGGCTGCGTCCTCAGCCAAGACCTCTCCCGAGACGCCTTTGGCACAGCCGTTTTGCATAATGATATGGCTGACTTGGTGGCGGAACTTCAGCTGGATCAGGCCTGTGCTGACATGTTCGCGCACGCGACGGATGAAATGTTCCAGAACACCAGGGCCGGTGCCCCATGTGATGTGGAACCGAGGTACCGAATTGCCATGCCCATCGGCATAAGAACCGCCACGTTCGGCCCATCCAACCACAGGAAACCATCGCAGCCCCATATCGTGCAGCCAGGGCCGCATTTCACCGGCGGCGAATTCGACATAGGCCTCGGCCCATTTGCGGGGCCAAGCGTCTTCTTCGCGGTCAAACTGCGCGCTGCCCTGCCAGTCACGCAAGGCCAGTTCGTGGCTGTCCCTGATGCCCATCCGGCGCTGTTCCGGCGTGTCGACCATGAACAATCCACCGAGGCTCCAGAACGCCTGACCGCCGAGGAAATGACCGGGTTCCTGATCCAGTATGATCACCTTTTTTCCGCGGTCGCCTAGCTCGGCCGCGGCCGCAAGCCCAGCCAGCCCAGCCCCAACGACAATGGCATCTGCGGTGTTATTGGACATGTTTTTTCCTCTCAGCTGCGGCGCAGCCAGGCGATAAATGGCAGGGCGACGACATACATCAAGATACCATAGACGGCCGATGGCAGAGCAAGAGGGCTTAGCCCGTTTTCCGTGCTGGTAATCAGCGCTGCCAATGTGATGCCAAGAGTCGAGTTTTGGATGCCAGTTTCGATCGAGATCGTCTTGCTCTCGTTCCATGACAGGTTCACGGCGCAGGCCAGTCCCAGCCCGATCAGCAGCAGCGCAATGTTCAGGGTGATCAACGCCGACCCCATCAGCCCCAAATTTTCGACGAACATTTCCCAGTTCCCGGCCAGCGCGGCGAGAACGATCAGGACGAAAAGAATCGAAGCCAGTTTGGACAGAGGGGCATCGACCCGTTCTGCGAATCCTTTTGCGAAATGCCGTATACTGACGCCGATAGCGACGGGCAGGGTGGTTATCAGGAACATCGCTATGGCGAGGCCGGTGATCGAGACCTCGGGTGCGTCCTCGCCCATGAAGTGATTGATCGACCAGGCGGCCAATACGGGTACCGTCACCATCGACAGCAAGCTGATGATGGCTGTCAGGCTGACGGAAAGAGCGACATCACCCTTGGCCAGTTTAGTCAGGATATTGCTGGTAACACCGCCGGGGCAAAAGCTGAGGAGCATAACACCGACTGCAATTTCCGGTGGCAGTGCAAAGAGTTTGACCGTTGTAAATGCCGCAATGGGAAGCAAGATCACCTGGCAGAACGCCCCTATCGCAAAAGGGTATCGTCTGCTGACAACCCGGCGGAAATCGGCGATCTCAAGCCCGACACCCAAGGACAGCATGATTATGGCCAACGATAGTGGCAGGCCGACATTAATAAGCAGATCCAACTACAACTCCTCCCAAAGCCGTTCGGACCAGCGTAAGCGAGGGTCAAAGCCGCAGGCAACCGCGCCGTAGGGTCAGCCGTAGCGTTGGGCGAACCTGCGCAGGATTTCACCGGGCAGAGTGACATTGGCGGCGTGGCAAATGTCGATCAGACGCTGAGCATCTTCGGGCGGGAAATAGCCGTGGTGTTTGTAGATGGTGATACGTTCTTCAAAGTCGCGGGCATCAGCCTCGGGGTGGAACTGTGTGGCATAGACATTCTGGCCCCAGCGGATCATCTGGAACGGGCAAGGGTCCGAGGCAAGCAGATGCACGCACCCTTCTGGCAGGGATTGCACAGCCTCTTTATGGCCCACAAAAGCATCAAAACTCTGACCCAGCCCCGAGATCAGTGGATCGGTCGCACCGTCCTCTGTCACGTGGCAGGTTGAGGGGCCGACGGGCTCTCCGAACTGGTCTTTACTGACATCGCCACCCAGATGCGCGGTAAGAATACCCAGCCCATAGCAGCACCCCATGAACGGATGATCGCGCGCGGTGATCTGCGGCATCAGGCCCATGATGGCGGCTTCGGTGCGGGCATCCGTCGGCGATTTTGTCGCCGGATCGTCGCTGACACAGCCGGGGCCGCCGCCGACGATCACTCCAGCATAGTCGGTCACGTCCAAGCCGTCGGGCAGGTCTTCACAATCCAACCGGATGCGATGGGTCTGTTCAGAACTCAAGCCGGTCTTGTCCAAAATCGAGGCATATTCGGCATCGGACGCATCGGTTTCCGGGCGTAACTGCAGGATCAGAAATTGTTTCATGGAACGGCTCTTACCCGTCACAGCGGCCAGAACACAAGGATGGCGGGTATCGAAACCGCAATGATCAGGATTTCCAGCGGCAGGCCCATGCGCCAGTAGTCTCCGAACCGATAGCCACCCGGACCCAGAACCAGCGTGTTGTTCTTATGCCCGATAGGCGTCAGGAACGCAGCCGAGGCTGCAACGGCGACCGTCATCAGAAACGGGTCGGGGGAAACCTCAAGCGTGCGGGCCATCTGAATGCCGACCGGGGCCGCCACAATCGCCGTGGCGGTGTTGTTCAACACGTCCGACAGGGTCATGGTGACCACCATCAGAACGGTCAGAATAGCCCATGCAGGCAGGCCGTTAGTTAACTGGATCAGCGCATTGGCGATCAGTTCGGTGCCGCCCGAGGTTTCCAGTGCGCTCCCCAGGGGGATCATCGAGCCCAGCAAAACGACCACCGGCCATTCGATGTGAGTATAGAGATCTGCGATTGGCATGATCTTGGTCAGCACATAGGCAACCACAACCAGCCCCAATGCGACCGGCAGGTAGATCAGCCCAACACTGGCTGCCAGTACCGCGGTGGCAAACAGGCCAATCGCAAGCCAGGCCTTTTCATTGGCGGTGACGTTCAGACCGCGTTGGGCCAGCGGTAGGCATCCCAGCCATTCGGTCACATCGGCGCTGCGATCACGCGGGCACAGCAACAACAGGATGTCGCCAGCCTCAACCTCGGTTTTGCGGACCTGTTCGGTGATGCTGCGGCCCTGGCGCGAAATGCCCATCAAAACGGTGCTCTGCCGCCATGCCAATCCCAACCCCTGCGCCGTACGCCCGGTGATGCGGGCGTTTTCGGTCACGACAACCTCGACGACTTCCAGCCCGTCGCCTTCAGCGGTCAGAAGCTCCTGCCGACGTGTGTCCGAAAAATCCAGCTTCAGCGCCGCGCGGAATTCATCCAGCGCCTCGGGGCGGGCTTCAAGCACCAGCGCGTCACCCTGATTCAGTGTTGCATGGGCCGACCGGCCATAGCGGCGCTTGCCGTCGCGGATCATGCCGATGATGGCGACGTCGGATTTCTCGGCATCTTCATAAAGCTCGCTGACCCGTTTGCCGATCAACGGCGATTCCGGTGGGACGGTCAGTTCTGCGATATATTCGGCCAGCGCCTCAGAGGTTTCGGTTTGCGGTCCCCGGTTCGGAATCAATCGCCAGCCCACCAGTGAGACAAAGGCTAGCCCGGCAATCGCAGCAATGCCACCCACAGGGGCGAAATCGAACATACGAAAGGGCTCGCCCAAAGTTTCTGCGCGGATTGAGGCGATGATGATGTTCGGTGGCGTGCCAATCAGGGTCGCCATCCCACCCAGAATTGTTGCAAAGCTGAGCGGCATTAGGGTCAGGCCGACGGCTCGTCCGGCTTTTCGTGCGGTCTGAATGTCGACCGGCATCAACAGGGCCAAGGCAGCGACGTTATTCATGAAGGCGGACAGAACAGCCCCGATACCGCCCATCAAGGCGATATGGGCCCCAAGGCCGCGTGACGCGTCAACCAGGGATCGCGTGATCAAGAATACCGCACCGGACCGGACCAGCCCGGCCGAAACGACCAGAACCAGCGCGACGATGATGGTCGCCGAGTGACCAAAACCGGCAAAAGCGTCATCGACGGGCACGACACCCAACACCACTCCGATCAGAAGCGCGGAAAACGCAACAAGATCATAGCGAAACCGCCCCCAAAGCAGCATTCCGAATACAGTGGCAAAGAGAGCGAAAAGTATGATCTGATCTGTCGTCATACCGCCAACATACTCGCAGAAGAAGCCGTCGCAAGCCGGTCTCTTGATCCCATGGCCCGCAAACGTCTATATGGGCGCCAAATACGCAATCACTATCACGAGGACGCACCATGGCAGGCCACTCCAAATGGGCCAATATCCAACACCGCAAGGGACGTCAGGACGCCGCGCGGTCCAAACTGTTTTCCAAGCTGTCAAAAGAGATCACTGTTGCCGCTAAGATGGGCGACCCCGACCCCGACAAGAACCCGCGTCTGCGTCTGGCGGTGAAAGAGGCCAAGTCAAACTCGGTCCCCAAAGACGTGATCGACCGGGCGATCAAGAAATCGCAGGCAGGCGACGGCGACGAATACGAAGAAATCCGGTATGAAGGCTATGGCCCCAACGGCGTGGCCGTCATCGTCGAGACGATGACCGACAACCGGAACCGGACCGCATCGACTGTGCGCTCGACCTTTTCCAAGAATGGCGGCAATCTTGGCGAGACAGGTTCCGTCGGCTTTATGTTCGAACGCAAGGGTGAAGTGGTCTATCCAGATACGGTTGGTGATGCCGACACCGTGTTCGAAGCGGCCATTGAGGCAGGCGCGGAAGATGTTGAAAGCTCGGACGAAGGTCATATCATCTGGTGCGCCGACACCGATCTGAACGACGTCTCGAACGCGCTCGAGGCCGCGCTGGGTGAAACGGAATCCACCAAACTGGTTTGGAAGCCAAGCACCACGACCGAGCTGGGGCTTGAGGATATGCAAAAGCTGATGAAGTTGGTGGATGCGCTGGAAGATGATGATGACGTTCAGCGCGTCACAACCAATTTCGAAGCCTCGGATGAGGTGATGGCGCAGCTTTGATCTGCCCCGCATCTTGAGATTTGGAAACCCGGCCGTCAGGCCGGGTTTTTTGTTGGTTGGAGGATAGGGCTATTGGCCGATCAGGTTCGAACCCATAGGCTGGGTCGAATAGCTGAAGCAGTGAGTCAAAGAGCAGATGACCGAACCTCAATTTGATTTGGCCAAACGCAATGTGCCTGTTTTGACCGGGCAGAGTATTCTGTCCCAGGTCGCCTGGACCCTTGGCAGCCCGTCCATTGTCTTGCCGTTTCTTGCGGTTTCGCTGGAACTCCCGATGTTCATCGCCGGCGCGCTGGTTTCAATCCGCATGGTCGGCAGCATGATCGCCGACGTGTTTCTGGCCCAGGTCATTGCGCTGCGCGAACAGAAGAAACGCAGCATCGCGATGACCGAAGTATTGATCGGGGCCTGCCTTGTCATGGCTCTGGCGGCGGCCGCGACGGGCAGTCTCGTGTTCACGGCCACAGCCTTTATCGCCGCATTTTTTTTGATCGGTCTCGTGGGTGAGATCCAGACATTGCTGCTTACTGACCTGCTGGGCGCGCACGTTCAGTCCAGGTCACGGATGATCATGCGATATCTGCAGTTAGGCGCCGGCGGATTGGGCGCAATCGGTCTTGTTCTGTTGGTCCATCAAATCACGCTGGGCAACCCTCCGTTTGCGCGCCATTCGGTTGTGATCGGAGTTGCAGTGGTGTTTTTTCTGTTGTCTGGCCTATCAATCCTGGCGATGTCCGAAGTTCCGCATCAGAAAATTTCCACAGCGCCTGAGGACGAAAGCAAAAGACATTGGTCCGAGTATTTCACCGATATTCTGGCGATGTTCAACCAGACCTGGTTCCGGCGCTATATGGTCATGCGCCTTCCGATTGTGGTTGTCAGTCTATCGGTTCCGTTCTTTGCCCTGATGGCGGCCGAGGCACATCACAGTTCGGCCAAAGGTCTTACCGCAATGATCATTTCGTCGGCCTCTGGATATCTGGTCTCTGCGCCTTTGTGGCAGTTTGTTAACCTGAAATCCCACCGGGCGGTCATGGTATCCGGAACTCTGATGGTGGCCTTGACCGGAGCAGGGCTGCTGACGGTCCATTACCTCCATATCGGTCATCAGGTGCACACTTATGCGGTTGCCCTGTTTGTGGTGACCGTGGCGGTAACAGGCATCAGCAGTGCCCGAAAGTTGTATTTTCTGGATATCGCCCCGTTTGATCAGCGGGTCAAAGGGGCGGCAGCGGTGAAAAGCATCTCGCGGATTGTTGCGGTCATCGTGTCGGCGGCACTGGCTGGTCTGGCACATATGCAAGAGGTCTCGGCGGCGGTTTTGATCGTTGTCTTGGTCAGCCTGATCGCAGCTTTTGCCTGTTACCGGGTGGTGACGCCGATTCCTAAAGCGCCCGAGCCATCCTGATCGGCCAATCCTGTCTATCGTTGAATAAGCGCGTCGACAGCCGCGCGCTTTACAGCGGCGGTCAGCGGCGAAAGGGCCGAGGATAAGACACGCCCGACCTGCCAGGTCAGCGGAACATCAAGGGGCTTGTCTGGTATCAAGGGGCACAACAGGCCATCTGCCAAAGGCTTTTGTACCAACTCAATCGGGTTCATTCCCCACCCGATGCCGGCGATCGCTGCATCCACAAACCCGTGTGAGGATGGCAGGAAATGCGATGGCGGGGAAATGTGGTGCCCGAACTCTCTCGCAAACCAGGCTTTCTGAAGACCGTCCTTTTGATTGAAGGTCAGGCACGGTGCCATGGCAAGGCTGCTTTTGGTTACACCTTCCCGGAACCATTTATGCATAAAACCTGGGCTGGCCGTTGGAATATACCTGAAATCCCCAAGTGGATGGGCATCGCAGCCAGAGACCGGTTGCCCTCCGGTGGTAACAGCCGCGCTGACCTCACCGCGGCGCAACCAATCGGCCGAATGGTCCTGATCATCAATTACCAGATCGAACAGCAACTCATCTGTTTGGGCCATCGCAGCGATGAACCATGTGGCCAAACTGTCTGCGGGAATTGCAATGCGCACCTGGGTGGGGCCAGAGGTTCCCTCCAACGCAAGTTCACGGGCCAGCTGTGCCTCAAGCAGCCCGATATCCTCGGCGTATCTGGCAATGCGCAAGCCGGCGGGTGTCGCTGTGCAGGGCGCACCACGAGTGATCAGAGCGGCGCCTATCCGATCCTCTAATGACTTGATCCGCTGCGATATCGCCGAAGGCGTCACCGACAGCTCTGAGGCGGCGGCGTCAAAGCTTCCGTGGCGTAGAATGGCCGAAAGTGCGGCAAGGTGATTGGGATCCAGCAACATTAGCAGAGCTTAACCAGGTGTAACTTCTTTAATTTGATAAATCGACTGACTGGCTCTAGTCAATCAAATCGAACACAGGAGGTTTCATGTCCGCATCTCTGATTTCCGGATTCGCTCTGGGCTTTAGTCTGATTTTGGCCATTGGTGCGCAGAACGCCTTTGTCCTGCGTCAAGGGCTGCGCCGCGAACATGTTTTTGCCCTATGCCTGACCTGCGCCGTATCGGATGCCATTCTGATTGCGGCAGGGGTTGCCGGGTTCGGAACGCTTGCTCAGACTGCTCCTTGGTTCGAGCCGGTCATGCGCTATGGCGGGGCTGTGTTTCTGACCTGGTACGGGTTGCGCAGCCTGCTATCGGCCTGGCGCGGCGGGTCTTCCATGGATGTCAGTGAAGGGACACGTTCAAGTCTGAGGTCTGTCCTGCTGACCGTGCTGGCCTTCACCTGGTTGAATCCGCATGTCTATCTGGACACGGTGGTTCTGATCGGGTCGATATCTGCACAATATGATGACCGGTTGGCCTTTGCTATTGGAGCGATGCTGTCCAGCTTTGTCTTCTTCTTCTCGTTGGGCTACGGGGCAAGGATTCTGTCGCCGGTCTTTGCCCGCCCAAGGGCATGGCAGGTGCTGGATGTTGTTATCGGTTTTGTCATGCTGGCGATTGCGGTCAAGCTGGTGGCGATCTGAGGTCTTGTTCCCACCTGTGTTTCGGTGTTGAACCGTTAACATGACAACTCAACCTAACACCTATCGGCCATTGGCGGGAATGTTCTGGATGTTTTCCGCCGGTCTGTCCTTTGTTGTCATGACTGCGCTCGTCAAATCTCTGGGCACCTCCATGGACCCGATACAGGCCGCATTTCTGCGCTTTGTCTTTGGGTTGGTGTTCCTACTGCCAGCGTTAAGGCTGATCGTTACGACACCTCTGACACGTAGGCATCTGACACTGTTCGGCATCCGCGGGGTGGTTCACGCCATTGCCGTGATGCTGTGGTTCTTTTCCATGACCCGAATTCCGTTGGCCGAAGTCACGGCCATGAACTACATGACGCCAGTCTATGTCACATTGGGTGCTGTGCTGTTTCTAGGCGAGAAACTAGCCTTCCGCCGGATTGCCGCCATTGGTGTCGCATTGATCGGTGTCGCAATTATTCTCCGACCTGGGTTTCGGGATATCTCGGTTGGTCACGTGACCATGTTGGGGACTTCGTTGACGCTTGGTGCATCCTACCTGCTGGCCAAGATGCTGGTGCGAGATCTGCCGCCCTCGGTCGTGGTTGCACATATGTCGATATGGGTGACGATGGCGCTGATACCTTTCGCCATTGCCGTGTGGTCCCCGCCAAGTCTCCATGATTTGGGTGTGCTGTTTCTGGTTGCCTGTTTTGCCACACTTGGACACTATCTGATGACCTTGGCCCTGCAGGCCGCCCCCGTAGCAGTGACGCAGCCCGTCACATTCTTACAGCTGATCTGGGCCACGCTGGTTGGGGCGTTGGTTTTCCACGAAAGCGTAGATTTGTGGGTGGTCGCCGGGGGCACGCTGATTCTGTTGGCAGTCAGTTTTATTGCCTGGCGCGAGGCCGTGTTGAACCGCAGCAGCCTGACGACCCCCAGTATTGCACCTAAACTTTAGCCGATTTCGGCCGAAAAAACGTTATTAATTGACGAGTCAATAAAAATCTCCTAGCGTTTTTCTATCAAAAGCAGTTGAGGGGTACGGATGCCGAAACTCGGAATGGAGCCAATCCGCCGTGATGCGATCGTAAAGGCAACGATTGCTGAGCTCGGGTCGAAAAAATCCCTCGATGTAACCGTCAGCCAGATCGCTAAGCGGGCTGGCATGTCCAGCGCGCTGGCACATCACTATTTCGGCGGTAAAGATCAGATTTTTCTGGCAGCGATGCGTCGCATCCTGTCGGATTTCGGGGCAGAGGTCCGGTCCGAACTGAAAGCAGCCACGCCAAGTGGACGCGCGCAGGCGATCATCCGGGCATGCTTTGCCCCATCCTGTTTCACGCCGGATGTGACGGCAGCGTGGATGACGTTCTACGTTCTTGCGCAGACCAATGACGACGCTCTGCGATTGTGGCAGATTTATCAGGCCCGTATCCGGTCGAACCTGGTTTATGCGCTTCGCCCGCATTTGGCCGATCCGGTTGAGGCGGCCGGGAACATGATCGCCTTGATCGACGGACTTTATATCCACGCCGCGCTGAGCGCCCCGGAAGAACCGCAACTGGCTGTAAACCACGCGATGCGCGTGCTCAGCACCTTGCTCGAGGCTGAGAAATGACAAAACCTAATATTTTGATCCTGATGGTGGATCAGTTGAACGGGACCCTTTTTCCTGACGGTCCTGTCGATTGGCTGCATGCGCCAAACCTGAAAAAGCTGGCCGAACGATCCACGCGATTTGCGAATGCCTATACGGCGTCGCCCCTGTGCGCGCCGGGTCGGGCCAGTTTTATGTCCGGTCAGTTGCCGTCGCGCACTGGTGTCTATGACAATGCCGCCGAGTTTGGCAGTGATATTCCGACATATGCCCACCATCTGCGCCGTGCAGGGTACTATACCTGTCTGTCGGGCAAGATGCATTTCGTCGGGCCCGATCAGTTGCACGGGTTTGAAGATCGCCTAACCACCGACATCTACCCCGCCGATTTCGGCTGGACCCCGGACTACCGTAAACCAGGCGAGCGGATTGACTGGTGGTATCACAATATGGGTTCGGTCACGGGCGCAGGTGTAGCCGAGATTTCCAACCAAATGGAATATGATGACGAGGTGGCCTATAACGCCAAGTCCAAGCTATACGATCTGGCCCGTGGCAAGGACGACCGTCCATGGTGCCTGACTGTAAGCTTTACCCACCCGCATGATCCCTATGTTGCACGTCGCAAATACTGGGACCTGTACGAAGATTGCGAGCACCTTCTGCCCGAGATTGCCGACCTTGGTTATGATAATCAGGACCCGCATTCGAAACGGATTTTTGACGCCAATGACTGGCGCAGCTTTGATATCACTCAAGAAGATACCCGCAAATCACGCCGCGCCTATTTCGCCAATATCTCGTATCTGGACGACAAGGTCGGCGAGATACTCGAGGTGCTGGAAACCACGCGGCAAGAGGCGATCATCCTGTTTGTCTCGGACCATGGCGATATGCTGGGTGAGCGCGGGCTGTGGTTCAAGATGACTTTCTACGAAGGGTCATCCCGCGTCCCGCTGATGATCTGTGCACCCGATCTGCCAGCGGGCCGGATCGACGCTCCGGTTTCGACCATAGATGTGACGCCGACTTTGGGCGCTCTGGCCGGTGTCGATATGGAAGAGATCGCGCCCTGGACAGATGGCGAAAACCTTGTGCCGCTGGCCAAGGGTCACGAACGCAGTGCGCCGGTCGCAATGGAATATGCGGCCGAGGCCTCTTATGCGCCACTGGTGTCCTTGCGCTATGGCAAATGGAAATACAACCGATGTGCGCTAGACCCTGATCAACTGTTCGACCTCGAGGCGGACCCTTCCGAGTTGGAGAATCTCGCAGACAGGCCAGAGCACGCCGGAACGTTGCAGACCTTGCGTGCCAAGTCCGATGCCCGTTGGGATCTGGATCGGTTCGACGCCGAAGTTCGCGCCAGCCAGGCGCGTCGCTGGGTCGTGTACGAGGCGTTGCGCCAGGGCGGGTATTATCCGTGGGACTACCAGCCCCTGCAGAAAGCATCTGAGCGGTACATGCGTAACCACATGGATCTGAATATCGTCGAGGAAAGCCAACGCTTTCCACGCGGAGAGTAACAACCCGAATTAACAAGACCCTCTCCGGTCAGGCAGAGATTTTTCGATGAAAAATCTTGGCTCCGGTTGAGAATGGAGACCCGAAAATGGAAGCAGATTTCGTCATCGTCGGCGCAGGTTCCGCAGGCTGCGCGATGGCATATCGTTTGAGTGAGGCCGGTGCCTCGGTTCTGGTGATCGAGCATGGCGGTACCGACATGGGCCCGTTTATCCAGATGCCCGCCGCGCTAAGCTATCCGATGAACATGTCGCGCTATGACTGGGGCTATCAATCCGAGCCTGAGCCGCATCTGAACAACCGCCGTCTGGCCTGCCCGCGAGGGAAGGTGATTGGTGGGTCCTCTTCGATCAACGGAATGGTTTATGTGCGCGGCCACGCCCGGGACTTCGATACCTGGGCCGAGATGGGCGCGGATGGTTGGTCTTATGCGGATGTTCTGCCGTATTACAAACGGATGGAGACCTGGCATGACGGCGGTCATGGTGGTGATTCCGCGTGGCGGGGCACTGACGGGCCGCTGCATGTGTCGCGGGGCCCGCGTGCGAACCCGCTGTTCCAGGCCTTTGTCGATGCGGGCCAGCAAGCCGGGTATGAAATCACGGGCGACTATAACGGTGAAAAGCAAGAAGGCTTCGGCCCGATGGAGCAGACCGTCTGGAAAGGGCGGCGCTGGTCGGCGGCAAATGCTTATCTGCGGCCTGCGCTCAAGCGCGAGAACTGTGATATCGTGCGCGGTCTGGCGACCCGGATTGTTCTGGAAAACGGAAGCGCTGTTGGTGTTGAACTGATCCGTGGCGGCAAGACAGAGGTCATCCGCGCCCGCCGCGAAGTGGTCATCGCAGCCTCGTCCATCAATTCGCCGAAACTTTTGATGCTGTCTGGAATCGGCCCGGCTGCGCATTTGGCTGAGCAGGGGATCGGAGTTGTTGCAGACCGTCCGGGGGTTGGCGCAAATCTACAGGACCATTTGGAGCTGTATATCCAGCAAGCCTCGCTTCAGCCGATCACGCTCTACAAACACTGGAACCTGGTCAGCAAAGGCCTGATCGGGGCGCAATGGCTGTTCACCAAGACCGGCCTTGGTGCCTCGAACCAGTTCGAAAGCGCGGCCTTCATCCGATCAAGGCCGGGTGTCGAATACCCCGACATCCAGTACCACTTCCTGCCGATGGCGGTGCGCTATGACGGGCAGGCTGCGGCCGAGGGGCACGGGTTCCAAGCACATGTGGGTCCGATGCGATCGGAATCACGGGGTGCTGTGACATTGCGCTCGGCTCGACCCGAGGACGCACCTGTCATCCGGTTCAATTACATGAGCCAGGAAAAAGACTGGGAGGAGTTCCGCACCTGTATCCGCCTGACGCGAGAGATTTTCGGGCAAGAGGCGTTCAGACCCTTTGCCGGGAAAGAGATTCAGCCCGGTGCTGCGGTACAAACAGATGAAGAGTTGAACGCCTTTATCGCTGAGCATGCCGAAAGTGCCTATCATCCCTGCGGCACCTGCAGGATGGGACGGGCGGATGACCAGAACGCGGTTGTCGACTCCGAAGGCCGGGTGATCGGCGTGGATCGGCTGCGTGTGGCGGACAGTTCGATCTTTCCGCAAATCACCAACGGCAACCTTAATGCGCCGTCGATCATGGTGGGCGAGAAAGTCTCGGATCATCTGCTGGGCAAAGATCCGTTGCCCAAAGCCAATGATCAGCCTTGGATTCATCCGCTATGGTCCTCGGCGCAGCGCTGATTTGATCCGCGTCAAAGCGGGGGGAGTGGGACCAATATAGACTTGAATCGCAACGCATTTTCTAAGGAGCGAACAGGAATGTCCCACACCCCGCACGAATTGGCCGAAGAGTTTCCCGACAAGGTCGAATTGATCAGTCAGCTTAAACAGTCCGATGCGCATTTTTCTCGTCTGGCTGAAGAGTATCATGAGGTCAATCGTATCGTGCACCGCGCGGAAACTAACGTCGAGCCGATGGAGGACCTTGCCGAAGGCGAGCTGCGCAAGAAACGCGCCGCACTGAAGGATGAGATCTGGGCGATTTTGTCGAGCGCTTAAGGGTTGGGCGGGGGCATTGCCCCCGTTTCGGCTGGCCGCGGTTTTAGGCCGGGTAAAGCTCAGGTGACCTCATAGGGTAGGGTTCCGCGGGTATGAGTGTCGATGGACAGGCGACGTTCCAGCGGAGGAACTGACCGTTGGTGGCAGTTCTGGCGTTCGCAGATCCGGCACGAGATACCTATGGGCTCGTAGGCACTGGCGTTTGAGATATCCAGATTGTCCGCATAAACCAACGCTTCAGCGTGGCGGACCTCGCATCCCAGCGCAATCGCATAGCGCCGGACAGGCGCTCCGTACGAACCGCCCGATTTCGAAACATCCCGCGCCAGCGAGATATAGCGGACCCCGTCCGGGGTTTCGGCAAGCTGCCGCAGGAAGTGACCCGGAGTTTCAAAGGCGCGGTGCACATTCCACAACGGGCACGCACCGCCAAAGCGCGCAAATTGCAGGCGCGTGGCGGAGTGGCGTTTTGTGATCGTTCCGGCCTGATCCACCCGAACAAAGAAAAATGGTATCCCCTTTGCACCGGGGCGCTGCAGTGTCGAAAGCCTGTGGGCCACCTGTTCGATGGATGCTCCAAAACGATTGCTGAGCAATTCCAAATCATGGCGGTAAAGCTGGGCTGCACTGAGAAATTCGCCATAAGGCATCAGAGAGGCGCCAGCGAAATAATTCGCCAGGCCGATCTTCGCAATCGCGCGCGCCTCATCACTGTGAAATTTGGCGAAATCCAGTGTCGCTTCAAGCAGCTTGTCCTGATTGATTAGGGATACCTGCAAGAGCAGCTGAAACACTTGTGTTTGCGGTGCAATCCGTGATGACAGCAGCAATGTTTTGCTATCCGCATCGTATTTCCGGGTTTCTTCGATATCCGGGAACTGAACGCGAATACCGTTTTCACCCAAGCTTTCGATTGCGGCGGCGCGAATTCCGCCTTTGTCCTGGGCGCGGCCAGAAAATCGTTCTGCGGCCCGGTCAACCGCGTCTATGTAGTTGTCGCAATAATGGAAAAAGTCTCGCACTTCTTCCCAGGGGCTGGCCTGAATCTGTGCGTCTTCACGTCCCAGGGCTTCGTCCAGCGAGGCCAGCCTTTCATGCGTCTGGCGATACGTGCGGTGCAGGGCGATAAACGCTCGGGCCATTGCGGGGGCGTTTGAAGCTGTTAGGCGCAGATCAGCGAGCGGTGGCATGGCGTCATCAAACACGGGGTCCGCCAGCGCCTCGCGCAGGTCTGAGACCAGACGTTCGCTGTCGCCAGTGCTAAGTTCGGTCACGTCCATGCCGAATTCCTGCGCCAGAGCCAGAACAACCGTGGTCGAGATCGGGCGGTTGTTATTCTCCATCTGGTTCAGATAGGGAAGCGAAACCCCCAGTTTGGCTGCGAATTCCTTTTGTGTCAGCGTCAGGCGCGTGCGCATTTCACGCAGTTTTGCACCAGCATAGAGCTTTTGGGTCGCCATGGCGTACCTTTGCAACTTTTCTAATCTTGAACGCTAGCTTTGCAAACCGTCCTGCGCAAGGCGTGTTACAGGCCCAAATACCGTTCGCGCCGGATCACGATGGCAATAGCAACGATGGCAAATGTTGCAGAGGCCAACATCAGCCACAGCAGCGGCATCGCGCCTGTTTCATGGGTTAGTATTGCGCCCGTGAGCGCGCTCAGGCCAGCTCCGCCGCCCAGCATGATGGCCCCGCTCAGCCCAGATGCTGTCGCGGCCAGGTGCGGGCGGACGGACAGTGCGCCTGAAGTTGCGTTTGGAATGGTCATACCATTGCCCACACCAACAATGGTCATGAACCCAAAGAAGCTGAGAACCGAGCCGAAGCCCGTAAGGAACACGATAGTCGACAGTGCAACGCCGGTTGCGTTCATCCAGCACCCCCAAAGAACCATCCGGTTCACGCCAAAGCGGACAGAGAACCTGCCGCTGAAGAAGTTGCCGAAGAAATAACCCACCGCAGGGGCGCCGAAGTAAATGCCCAGTTCTGACGCTGTTAGGCCGAACAGTTCAGTCCCGACGAAAGGCGCGCCGCCCAGATAGGCGAAAAAAGCGCCCGACGACAGGGCTGAGGCCATGGAATAGCCCCAGAACCGAGGGGATCTGAGCAATTCCGGGTATTCACGAAACTGCTGCAGCAAGGTCAGCCCGCTTTTGCGGGATGTTTCTCCGAAGTCGGAATAGGTCAGCATTAGCGCCAGTAGGCCCAGCCCGAAAGGAAGCCAGAAATTTGCCTTCCAGCCAAAGCTCTCTTCCAGAAAGCCGCCGATGGCAGGGCCGATCATTGGAACAATGGCCATTCCCATGGTGACATAGCCGATCATTGAAGCGGCTTGATCTGCTTCGTAAAGGTCTCGCACCGCTGCGCGGCTAAGGACCATTCCAACTGCTACGACCGCTTGAAACATCCTGAAGGCCAGAAATACTTCGGCGTTCGGGGAGTAGATGCAACCCAGTGTCGCAATCAGAAACAGAACCAATCCCCATAGAATAACCGGCCTGCGGCCAACCTTATCTGCGATGGGGCCGATCAGAATTTGGATTACTGCGCTGATCATCAGATACAGAGCGATCGACAGCTGCATGACTTTGTAGTCTGCGTCAAAATACGCGGCCATATTGGGCAGGCTGGGAAGGAAAAGATTCAAGCTCAGTGCTGACAGCCCGGATAGCATCACAAGTGTGGCAATGGTGGGGGGCGAACGACGCGCTGGCGAAAAAGTAAACTGCATGGTTCACATGTATAGTGACGGTTTTTGGGATTGCCATCCGTGACCGTGTCTCAGTGCGAAACTTTGCATGTTTACAATTACCCGGAACTATCTTTTCAAAGATTTGCAAATTTGCCGAATGACGCTTTGGTCTGAACGAAACTAAGTATAGTGTCGCGCCAAATTTCAAAGGGGATCATCGTTATGAAAGACATCCTTTCCGAGCTTGAAGGCCGCCGCAACGATGCACGGCTGGGGGGTGGGCAAAAACGTATTGATGCGCAGCATGCGCGGGGAAAGCTGACCGCACGCGAACGCATAGAGCTGTTGGTGGATGAAGGCAGTTTCGAAGAATTCGACATGTTTGTCAGCCATCGCTGCACGGATTTCGGGATGGAAAATCAAAAGCCTGCAGGCGATGGTGTCGTCACCGGATGGGGCACAATCAATGGTCGTATGGTCTATGTCTTCAGCCAGGATTTCACCGTTTTCGGCGGGTCTCTGTCGGAAACCCACGCGCAGAAAATCTGCAAGATCATGGACATGGCAATCCAGAATGGTGCTCCGGTGATCGGCATCAACGATTCGGGTGGTGCGCGAATCCAGGAAGGTGTGGCCTCGCTTGCGGGTTATGCCGAGGTGTTCCAGCGTAACATCATGGCCTCGGGCGTGGTTCCGCAGATCAGTGTGATCATGGGCCCCTGCGCCGGTGGCGCCGTCTACAGTCCGGCGATGACCGACTTTATCTTTATGGTCAAAGACACCTCGTACATGTTTGTGACGGGCCCCGATGTCGTCAAGACAGTCACCAATGAGGTTGTAACCGCCGAAGAGCTGGGCGGTGCATCGACCCATACCAAGAAATCTTCGGTTGCCGACGGTGCATTCGAAAATGATGTCGAAGCACTGGCCGAAGTGCGCCGTCTTGTCGATTTCCTACCGTTGAACAACAAGGAAAAACCGCCCGTTCGTCCCTTCTTTGACGAGCCGGGCCGGATTGAGGCTTCGCTGGATACGTTGATTCCGGACAACCCGAACACGCCTTATGACATGAAAGAACTCATTGCCAAAGTGGCGGACGAGGGTGATTTTTACGAAATTCAAGAAGATTACGCCAAGAACATCATCACGGGCTTTATCCGTCTGGAAGGTCAGACCGTAGGTGTTGTAGCCAACCAGCCGATGGTGCTGGCCGGCTGTCTGGATATCGACAGCAGCCGAAAAGCCGCGCGCTTCGTCCGGTTCTGTGATTGCTTTGAAATTCCGATTTTGACACTGGTCGACGTGCCGGGCTTTTTGCCGGGAACCTCGCAGGAATATGGCGGTGTGATCAAACATGGCGCAAAACTGCTGTTTGCCTATGGCGAGGCGACCGTTCCGAAGGTCACAGTGATCACCCGAAAGGCCTATGGCGGTGCCTATGACGTGATGGCATCCAAACATCTGCGTGGCGATTTCAACTATGCCTGGCCCACCGCCGAGATCGCGGTGATGGGGGCCAAAGGCGCGACCGAAATCATCCACCGTGCCGATCTGGGCGATGCCGAGAAAATCGCACAGCACGCTCAGGACTATGAGGACCGGTTCGCCAATCCGTTTGTGGCTGCGGAACGTGGATTCATTGATGAGGTGATCATGCCGCATTCGACCCGCCGCCGCGTATCGCGAGCTTTTGCAAGCTTGCGTAACAAGCAACTGAAAAACCCCTGGAAAAAGCACGATAACATTCCGCTGTAAGCTGAAGGTCGCGGGGCAGGTGCTCTGGTGTGCCTGCCTCTCGGCACGTTGGTGTAAAGACCACCAAACGGCGAATTTGACTTTGAGAGCAAAGCTGCTAAATGAAATGCCTTATTGGACATAGAAAAGCGCGAGCCAGTAGGCATGCGCGCGCGATCCCGGAGAGAGGAGCTCGCCTTTGGTGGGTCTGGGATCGCGCCTTATGTCTGGCAATTCTCTGTCTTGGTTCGCCTACATTCGCTGAAGCATTGGTGCCGGTGCCCTCTGGGCAGCCTGTACATCTGAACGACGTCCTGCTGGACAACAATCCGGGCGAGTTATGGCTGCGCTTTCGGTTCATCGCGCCAAAGATCGGCTCGGATGTGGGACGCATTGGATATGATGTCGCCACGATCGACATGGAGCACCTGTGTCAGACGCTGGCCGTGGCCTATGTCGCGCACCACAAGCTGGAACCAGCCAGGGTTGTGATTTCCCTGTCGAACAAGCCGATAGATTTTGGCCATACCGCGCCGGATGCCACGCAGTTCTTCGAAGCGTATCTTCTGCAGGATTCCCAATGTGTCTGGGACGGAGGGATTTGAGAATGGTTGTCAATTACCACAATTTCTGTGCATTCCCCTTCGCCTCAAAGGACCTTAGCGAAGAGGCGCTGAAATGTTGAAACATCGCGGATTTCCCGGCCGTCTGACCGGGACGGATTATCAATTCACTATCAGACGGGCCAACCCAAAGGGTGTTACCCCACTGACAACGCGTGAACGGTTCCGGGATCGTAAACCTGCTGATCGTCGCGCGGATGCAGCGTTTATCGAGGCCTTGTGGGAGCATTTTGGCGACCAGCCATTCGAACGTGGCAATCTGGATGCCGGTCGCCTGAGCTGGTTTTTCGGGCGTGAGGTCATTCCGGCGGAGGATCCGTTTGACCCCGCCAGCTATGATGCATTGCTGGTCATTGATCCGAGCGTGGCCAGAGCCTCGTTTCCTGACATTTTCGGCGGGGATAGCTGAAGGTGATCGACGTCGTCGCACATAAACGCCTTGAAAATTCCAACAGGGTTTCTTTGCCCCGGTTGGGCCAAGAAGGATATGTGCGCTGTGCAGATCGGGCGCGTGACAATCGCGCAAAATACCTGAGGGAAAGGGCGCAAACTACTGATTCTATGGCGTGTATCACCCGTGGCTTGGTGGCGGGAGAACCATCAAGGCTTGGGCAGGAAAAAGGCCAGTCGGCGGGGGTTGGCCGCGGCGACTTAGGATCAAATTCTTCAGGTCATGTGATCTCAGGTAGTGTTGATAAAACAAAGGTTTGCGTAACTGTCGGGGCGCGAATTTCACCCTGCTCAACCAAAGTTCACGCGAGCGGAATCGGCGCGTTTCTGCGCGATATTTCGCTGAATGGGCAGATTCTGGCCGGAAATTTCACCACTGGCCAATCCCGGTTTGCAGGTGCAACCGGGCCGTGCATGGTGAGCGGGTCGTGCGGCTCTACTTTGCCTGCGTCGCACGCGCACCTACTATTCCGTACCCCTTCCTTCCGCGGGCAGGCTTGTGGTTTTCACAATGTCCTGCCCGCGTTTTTCTTTGTGCAAATTTCAGTCATTGGATGGCATAAAACTGCGCAAATGGGCATTTCGGTACGCTCGTTATTGAATAACAGTGGCGATTTCCCGCATCTGGCTCTGAAATTGTTAAAAAACCAAAAAGGGCAGACATCATGCGAATCTCGAAAGTCATTCTTGCAATGGCGACCTGTGCAGGGCTCGCGGCGTGCGGAGACTCGACCGGCGAGCAGGCGTTGCTTGGCGGCGGAGCCGGCGCCGTTGGCGCGGCAGTCGTCAGTGCCGACCCGCTATTGGGTGCCGTGGTCGGCGCGGCAGGCAACGTGCTTTACTGCAAGACCCAGAACAACTGTAGATAACGAAATCTTCGGGGCCCCCGTCGCCCCGACCGTCATCGCGCGACACGCCGTCGTGGGGCCATTGCCCCGCGGCGGCGTTTTGCGTTTCCAGAACTTCAAGACAGAGGACGTTCCATGTTCAACAAGATCCTGATCGCCAACCGGGGCGAGATCGCCTGCCGGGTTATCAAAACCGCCCGCAAGATGGGCATCGGCACGGTCGCCATCTATTCTGACGCGGACAAGAACGCCCTGCATGTATCGATGGCGGATGAGGCGGTGCATATTGGCCCACCGCCTGCAAACCAGTCCTATATCGTCATCGACCGGGTGATGGAGGCAATCCGTCAGAGCGGCGCGCAGGCGGTTCACCCGGGGTATGGTTTTCTGTCGGAAAACTCGAGATTCGCCCAAGCTCTGGATGCCGAAGGCGTGGCCTTTATCGGCCCTCCGGTCGGTGCGATTGAAAGCATGGGTGACAAGATCACCTCTAAAAAGATCGCGCAAGAGGCCGGCGTCTCTACGGTTCCGGGCTATATGGGCCTGATCGAAGACGCCGACGAGGCCGTCAAGATTTCGAATGAGATCGGATATCCGGTCATGATCAAGGCCAGTGCTGGCGGCGGTGGCAAGGGTATGCGGATCGCATGGACCGACGACGAGGCGCGCGAAGGGTTCCAGTCCTCCAAGAACGAGGCCGCGAATTCCTTTGGAGATGACCGGATTTTCATCGAGAAATTCGTGACCCAACCCCGTCACATCGAGATTCAGGTTCTGTGCGACAGCCATGGTAATGGCATCTATCTGGGCGAACGCGAATGCTCGATTCAGCGCCGAAACCAGAAGGTTGTGGAAGAGGCGCCATCGCCTTTCCTGGACGAGGCGACACGCAAGGCGATGGGCGAACAGGCGGTGGCCTTGGCCAAGGCTGTGGATTATGCGAGCGCTGGCACGGTCGAGTTTATCGTTGATGGTGACAAGAACTTCTATTTTCTGGAAATGAACACACGCCTGCAGGTGGAACACCCGGTGACCGAACTGATCACCGGTGTCGATCTGGTCGAACAGATGATCCGCGTCGCGGCCGGTGAGAAGTTGTCGATCTCCCAGGACGATGTCACACTGACCGGCTGGGCGATTGAAAACCGTTTGTATGCCGAAGATCCTTATCGTGGCTTCTTGCCGTCCATTGGTCGTTTGACGCGCTACCGCCCGCCGCAGGAAACTGCCGCTGGTCCGCTGTTGGTAAATGACAAATGGCAGGGTGAGGCCCCCAGCGGAGAGGCCGCCGTTCGCAACGATACTGGCGTCTATGAAGGCGGCGAGATCAGTATGTATTACGATCCGATGATCGCCAAGCTCTGCACCTGGGCCCCGACCCGTGATCAAGCGATTGAGGCGATGCGAGTGGCGCTGGACAGTTTCGAGGTCGAAGGCATCGGGCACAATCTGCCGTTCCTGTCGGCAGTGATGGATCACCCGATCTTCATCAAGGGCGAGATGACTACCGCGTTCATCGAAGAACAGTACCCCGATGGGTTCCAGGGCGTAGAGCTGCCCGAGGCTGACCTGCGCCAGATCGCAGCTTCCTGCGCCGCCATGCACCGGGTGGCTGAGATTCGCCGCACCCGTGTATCGGGCCGGATGGACAACCATGAACGCAAGGTCGGCAAACGCTGGGTCGTGACCCTGCAGGGCCAGGAATACGCAGTTCAGGTGAATGCCGATAAAGAGGGCGCGACGGTCAAATTCGAAGACGGCGCGACATTGCGCGTGGCCTCGGAGTGGACGCCGGGCGACCAACTGGCGGTGCTGGACATAGACGGTAGCCCGCTGGTTCTGAAGGCCGACAAAATCTCGGGCGGGTTCCGGATCCGCAACCGGGGCGCGGATATGAAGGTGCATGTGCGCCGTCCGCGTCAGGCGGAACTGGCCAAGCTGATGCCCGAGAAACTGCCGCCGGATACGTCGAAACTGCTGCTCTGCCCGATGCCTGGCCTGATCGTAAAGGTCGATGTCGAAGTGGGCCAAGAAGTGCAGGAAGGTCAGGCGCTGTGCACCATCGAGGCGATGAAGATGGAAAACATCCTGCGCGCCGAGAAAAAAGGCACCGTTGCCAAGATCAACGCAGGCCCCGGCGACAGCCTCGCCGTGGATGATGTGATCATCGAGTTTGAATGATCATGACCACGCGTTTGACATATCCTGCAAGGGAACCGGCGGTCGCCGACGGGGCCGTCGGGTATGGGAAACCCGTTCAGCCGCCCTCACGCCGTTCACGGATTTCGCGTTGGCGCAGGGGGGTCTTGTCGATGGAGCGACCGATTTCACGCACGCTCCAAGGGGAAGGTTTGCGCAGTTTGACCACGCCGTCCTTGTCGACAAACACCATCTGGAACCCGCGCGGGCGTAGTTTTGACCGGATGGGCGAGCGGGCGTCAGGGTCAGTGTCGATCAGAACGACCACATCGCGGTCGCGCATGACGTCCTCCCCTTCCAAAAGCATGTCGACCTGCTGCTGGAATCGCGGGTCAGCAGGTGTATCGGCAAAGACAACAATGGGCCGCTTGATCCACAGATATTCGCTGAGCTCGCTATCCCCCACAGGGCGGACAAATTCATCGTCAGCCGGGGCTGCCCCGTCAGCTGCAAGGGCCGCCAGTGGAAATAGCGCCGAAAAAACAAAGGCTAGCGTTCGTGTCATTGGGCCTCCTGTTGGATTGAATATAGTCCCTGTGCGCACGAATGCGACCAGCGAAATGCACGCAGCCCATAAAATATTGCGTCCCATCCAATTCCAATGGGCGCAACCACGGATGATAACGCGCGGGCCACGCCCTTGCGCGACCCGAATTGAGAAAAGGATATCGCAATGACCAATAGGAAAGACTGGCAGGCGCTGGCCGAGAAAGAGCTGCGCGGTCGCCCGTTGGACGACCTGACAAAAGAGACGCTGGAAGGCATCGCCGTCAAGCCACTCTATACACAGGAAGATACGGCTGATCTGCCGCATATGGACTCCATGCCCGGGTTTGGGCCGTTCACGCGCGGGGTAAAGGCGACAATGTATGCCGGTCGTCCTTGGACGATCCGCCAATATGCGGGGTTTTCCACCGCCGAAGAATCGAATGCCTTCTACCGTCGCAATCTGGCGGCGGGTCAGCAGGGGGTCTCGGTGGCTTTCGATCTGGCCACGCACCGCGGATATGACAGCGACCACCCACGCGTTGTCGGCGATGTGGGCAAGGCCGGTGTGGCCATCGACAGCGTAGAGGACATGAAAATCCTGTTCGACGGCATCCCGTTGGACAAGGTCTCGGTCTCGATGACCATGAACGGTGCCGTGGTTCCTATCCTGGCAAGTTTCATTGTAGCGGGTGAGGAACAGGGCCACGACAAATCCGTCCTGTCCGGCACTATTCAGAATGACATTCTGAAAGAATTCATGGTGCGTAACACCTATATCTACCCGCCTGAGCCTTCGATGAAGATCATCTCGGACATCATCGAATATACGTCGAATGATATGCCCAAATTCAACTCGATCTCAATCTCGGGCTATCACATGCAAGAGGCCGGGGCGAACCTGGTGCAGGAGCTGGCCTATACGCTGGCTGATGGGCGCGAATACGTTCGTGCAGCGACACAGGCCGGAATGGATGTCGACAAATTCGCTGGTCGCTTGTCGTTCTTTTTTGCCATTGGCATGAATTTCTTCATGGAAATTGCCAAGCTGCGTGCGGCCCGTACCCTTTGGCATCGGGTGATGACCGATTTCGGCGCGAAATCCGAGCGCTCTAAGATGCTGCGGACCCATTGCCAGACCTCGGGCGTGTCGCTGCAAGAACAAGACCCCTATAACAACGTGATCCGCACCGCCTATGAGGCGATGAGTGCGGTTCTGGGCGGCACCCAATCGCTGCATACTAACGCCTTGGACGAGGCGATTGCGCTGCCCACCGATTTCTCTGCTCGCATTGCACGGAACACGCAGCTGGTGCTGCAAGAGGAAACCGGGGTGACCGATGTGGTCGATCCGCTAGCCGGGTCTTTCTATGTCGAAAGCCTGACCAATGAGCTGGTCGAAAAAGCCTGGGCTCTTATGGAAGAGGTCGAGGAAATGGGCGGCATGACCAAGGCCGTTGCATCCGGCATGCCAAAGCTTCGGATAGAAGAAAGCGCCGCCCGACGGCAGGCGATGATCGACCGGGGTGACGAGGTAATCGTCGGCGTCAACAAGTACCGCAAGGAACGGGAAGACCCGATAGACATTCTGGATGTCGACAACGTGGCTGTCCGCGAGGCGCAGGTGGCACGTCTGGAACGCATCCGTGCCACGCGCGATGAGGCTGCCTGCCAAATGGCGCTGGACACCCTGACGACCACCGCCCGCGATGGCGGCAACCTGCTGGCCGCTGCTGTCGAAGCCGCCCGTGCCCGCGCATCCGTAGGAGAGATCAGCATGGCAATGGAAAAGGAATTTGGTCGCCACCGCGCCGAGGTCAAAACGCTGGCCGGTGTTTATGGGGCCGCCTATGAGGGCGACGAAGGCTTTGCCGCCATCCAGAAGTCCATTGAGGATTTTGCTGAGGCCGAAGGCCGTCGCCCGCGCCTGCTGGTTGTCAAGATGGGGCAGGACGGGCATGACCGGGGAGCCAAGGTGATCGCCACAGCCTTTGCCGATATCGGCTTTGACGTGGACGTTGGCCCGCTGTTCCAAACGCCGGCCGAGGCAGCACAAGACGCGGTGGACAATGACGTCCATGTCGTCGGCATTTCGTCTCAGGCAGCCGGGCACAAGACGCTGGCCCCGCAGCTGGTCGAAGAACTGAAAAAGGCCGGGGCTGAGGATATCATCGTCATCTGCGGAGGTGTCATCCCGCAACAGGATTATAAGTTCCTCTATGATCACGGGGTTAAGGCGATCTTTGGTCCGGGTACGAACATCCCAGAGGCGGCACAAGATATCCTGCGTTTGATCGGCGAAGCCAAAGATTGAACCGGCACCAAGATTTTTCGTCGAAAAATCTTGTGATCCAGCGCCTTTGAGGAAAACATACGGCCAGACCCTTGCGGTCTGGCCGTATGTCATCTGGGGGGCTCATCCGTGTTACTTGATCACTTGGCGGTTGCTGGCGAAACGCTTGAACAGGCTTCGGCTCATGTCGAACAGGCGCTGGGCGTACCCTTGCATGATGGCGGCAAGCACGAGAAATTCGGAACTCATAACCGGTTGTTGGGCCTGCGGGACGGTTTGTATCTGGAAGCCATCGCGATTGACCCCGATGCACCCAATCCGCAAAGAACCCGCTGGTTCGATCTAGATCGGTTTCAGGGCGCTCCCCGCCTGACCAACTGGATTTGCCAGGTTCCGGATATCGAGGCCTCGCTGACGGTCTTTCCTGACGGAGTCGGCCAACCGATCGACCTAAACCGTGGCGCGCTGCGTTGGCGCATGGCGGTGCCTCCCAATGGGCGCCTGCCGTTTGATAATCTTTTCCCGGCGCTGATCCAGTGGCAGGGTGACCTTCACCCGGCAAACATGCTGAACGACAGTGGCTGCCAGCTGCGCCGCCTAGTCGTCTATCACCCTGATGCGCTGGATCTCGCCAAAGCGGTGGGGCCGTTGGGGCAAGTTGAGTTCGACAGCGGTCCGGCGGCGTTGCGTGCCGAAATCGACACACCGCACGGGGTACGGGTATTGGAATGAACATCCGGCAAGCCCAGCCAGAAGATGCACCCGCTGTTGCGGCGATCTGGAATGCGATCATCCGCGATACGCTGATCACATTCACCACTGACTTGCGCAACGATGACGCCGTTGCCTTGGATATCGTCTCCAGGGGGGCGGCGTTTCTGGTGGCCGAGCGTGACGGCGTTGTTCTGGGCTTCGCAACCTATGGTGCGTTTCGGTCAGGGCCGGGCTATGCCCATACGCGTGAACACTCGATCCTGTTGGCACCGCAGGCGCGGGGCCAGGGGATAGGCCGCGCATTGTTGCAGGCCTTGGAAGCCCGCGCACAGATGGACAATGTTCATGTTCTGATTGCGGGCATTTCCTCGGCCAACCCTGCGGCCATCGCTTTCCATACGGCTGCCGGATTTACACAAGTGGGCCTGATGCCCGAGGTGGGGTTTAAATGCGGTCAGTGGTTAGATCTTGTGCTGATGCAGAAAATTCTTGCCCCGCAGTGATCTGTCGCACCTGACAGTCGCGACAGAGCGGGTTAGGGTGCGCTCATGTCGATTTGGACCCGTATATCCGATGCGCTAAGCGCGCTTGCACAGGGCGAAAGCCTGACGGCCGTGTTCGAGAAACTGCGCACGCCGCCGGAACGCTCGGTCGCCTTTGCGATTGCGGTCATCGCCCTGGGGGCTAAGATGGCCAAGGCCGACGGGCAGGTCACGCGAGACGAGGTTACTGCCTTTCGGGATGTATTCCAGATCGCGCGCGAAGATGAGGCCGGTGCAGCTCGAGTCTTTGACATGGCGCGCACCGATGTCGCCGGGTATCAGGAATATGCCAGCAAAATTGCCTATATGTTCGCAGAAGACAGCACCACCTTGTGCGACCTGATGGAGGGGCTGTTTCATATCGCAATGGCTGACGGGTTTTATCATCCCAACGAAAATAAGTTTCTGGAAGATGTCAGCCGGATATTCGGTCAGACCGATGCTCAGTTTCTGGCCTTACGCGCACGGTTTGTACCGGATGCACCAAAGGATCCCTATACGGTGCTGGGTGTGCCGCGGAATATGCCTCTGCCCGACATTCGTAAGGTCTGGCGACAACTTGTACGCGACACTCATCCCGACGCCATGATGTCACGAGGCGTTCCGGAAGAGGCCATTCGTCTGGCCGAAAAAAAGATGATCGACATCAATCGCGCCTGGGATGAAATCAAAGGCGCGCAGGCCTGAACCGATGCGATTGGCAACCTACAATATTGAATGGTTCGCCAATCTCTTCGACCGGCAAGACCGTTTGATCGTAGATGACAGCTGGTCCGGCAGATACAATGTCACCAAAGCTGAACAGATCGAGGCCATCGCAAAAGTGCTGACGGCGATTGATGCGGATGCCGTGCTGATTGTTGAAGCTCCGAATACTGGTAAGACGCAGAACACGGTGCGTGCGCTGCAAGGGTTTGCCGAAGCGTTCGATCTCCGCATAGGAAACGCGATCATGGGGTTTCCGAACGATACCCATCAGGAACTTGCGTTTCTTTTTGATCCTCAGATCCTGTCATTGCGCCATGATCCCAAAGGAAACAAGGAAGGAAAAGGGGCTGCCCCTCGTTTTGATGGCGTTTTCAAGATCGACCTGGATATTGATGCAACCGAGGATCATGTGCGCTTTTCCAAGCCGCCAATGGAGTTGTTAGCGCAGACGTCAGGCGGGGGGACGTTCCGCCTGATCGGAGCGCATCTGAAATCCAAAGCCCCGCATGGGGCAGAAAGCCGCGATGAGGCGATCCGGATATCCATCGCCAATCGACGCAAACAGCTTGCACAGGCTGTCTGGTTGGGGCGGCGAGTACAGGCGCATATTGCGGCTGACGAGCATGTCATCCTTTTGGGCGATCTCAACGATGGGCCGGGCTTGGATGAGTTTGAAAACCTGTTCGGGCGCTCATCTGTCGAAATCCTGTTGCAGACCGGTCTGTTCGATCCGCATGCGGTGATGGCAAATGAGGCTGAATCCGAAATCTTACCCTCGTCCGCGCGCTTTGTGCGCCGCGACAGGGCTGATCATCTTGAGGCGCTGTTGGATTATGTCATGATCAGCGAAGGGCTGCGTGTTAAGCGCCCGAAATGGCGCATATGGCATCCTTTCCAGGACCCTGCATGCTATGCCTCGCGGGACCTGCACGAGGCGCTGCTGACAGCCTCGGATCATTTCCCTGTCACGCTGGATATTGATCTGTGACCTTTCATCACCGGCGTGGGCGACTTATATCTGAAGCATGAAAAAGTTCATTTCAATATGCGTGGTCACAGCGGCCATGGGCGTTCCGGCACAGGCAGAGGACGACACAGGCAAATCCTTGATGGAACAAGGGGCTGAGTTGTTCTTTGAAGGGCTGCGTCAGGAAATGGAGCCCGCGCTTGAAGATTTGTTGGGGCTGGCAGATCAATTCGGCCCCGCGATGCAGTCGTTTTTTGAGGAAATGGGACCGGCCCTGGCGGAACTGGCCGCCGAAGTACAGGACTGGAGTGTTTATGAGGCTCCGGAAATCCTGCCGAACGGGGATATCATTATCCGCAAAAAGCCGCCCGAGCCCGAGCTTGAGCCGGAAAAACCCGAAAATGAACCCGAAGGCGAGATTGATATCTGAGGGTCAGCCTTTGATGATCAAGCGGGGTTCGGATTTCAGCGTGCTTGCCAATGAGTTCAGTCGTGCTTCGGCCACTTCGCTAAAGAGAGGGGCTGCGGCTTCTGGCAAAATCAGCTCTAGCTGACGTTTTTTAGGGTACAGCCGAAGCGTGCCCATCGTGGCTTCGTTCTGCATCCACAGCATTGCACCAAAGCGCATGGCTTTGCCCAGAATTTCGGCCTGTTCCTGATCTTTTTCGCCCAACAAGTCATAGAGAGGGGTAAACCGGTTGCCTTCACGCTTGTTGCGATACCTGTGCTGCAGGGCCAGCCCGATATAAACCCGTTCGGAATGCTTTAAACCGCCCAAGTTGGCGCGAGTTACGTAATCAAAGCAGGTTTCAGCCCGGTAATCCGGATGGGCGCGCCAACTGACATCGTGCAAAAGACACGCAGCCTTGATCAGCCTGACCCGCGCGGGCGGCGCGGATTTGAACAGAGGCATGACGAATTCGAACAGATGTTTGCCAAACCCGGGCAGGCGGGCATCTTTGGCTTCGGAAAAATAGCTGGCTTCGATCAGAGGGTCACGATCGCGCAGGATTTGTGGCATCTGTTCGTAAAGCAGGCCTTCGCGGATGCCATAGCTGGAAACGGCAATGTCCTTGGGTTTGAACGTTCGCACCAGTCGCGCAAGCACATCCATCGCATAAGGGATCAGCGCCATCCGAGAACCCGAGACGCCTGCCAGACTGCGCAGTTTTTCCGGGTCACCCTTTTCGATGAATTTGATGGTCTGATGCACCTGCTTTGTCGTCATCCGATATTCATGCAGCACGTTCAGGGGATATCCCCGGCGCAGCATGTCGAGCCTTGCAAAGGCCCGCCAGCTTCCGCCCACCAGAAACAGACGATCGCGCTGAGGGCCCATCTGGTCGCGCAGGTTTTCCATCGTCTCCTTGATTTGCGCCTTGCGCGCGCGACGACCGCCCTTGATATCCCGCAGCTTCAGCGGACCCAGGGCCGATGACAGGCGACGACCAACGTCTCCACCACCGATCTCGGCCAGCTCCATCGAGGACCCGCCGATATCACAGATCAGACCATATGCACCGGGCCAGCCCAGTAAAACGCCCTGAGCGGACAGGCGTGCCTCTTCCCCGCCGTCGATGACCGAGACCGTCAACCCGGTTAGCGCGTGAACTTCGGCGCAGAAATCCGGGCCATCCTTGGCCTCTCGCACGGCGGCGGTGGCCACGACGTGCAGCCCCGGCAGACCCAGATCGTCTGACAGCCGGGAAAAACGCTTCAACGCAGCCAGGGCACGTATCCTGCCAAGCGGGTTCAGGCGGCCGGTCTCGGACAGGCCCGCGCCAAGCTCGCACATGACTTTTTCATTGTAGAAATAGGCAGGCGATCGCGCCGCACCATCAAAGATCACCATCCTGACCGAGTTCGACCCTACATCAACAACGCCGACGCGCGACAGGGCGCGGGCCTCGGGGTTGTCAAACAACGGCTTTCCGAAAGGTCCCCAGTCGGGAATGTTGGTATCTACGGCTTGATCCATATCTCGTCCAGATATTCCAGGCTTAAGATGCGAAATCACCGGGGACGGGTCAATCGCTGGTTTCGGCATCTTCCAGTTCCGCACTCAGTACTCGTACGGCCAGAGCCCGCGTGATGTCTCGTTTCTCAGACAGCGCCAGTTGATCCAGCAGCGCCACAGTGCTGGCGGCGGTTTCGAAACGGCGATCCATATGTTTGACGAGGTAAGCGATGACCTCGGGTCCGGGGTTCAGCTGTCGGTCTACGAACAGTTTGGCCAGCACGGCGCCCAGTAGCGCGTCATCGGGCGGGTCCAGCGCAACGTGATGTGCGCCTTCGATCCTGCTTTGCAGGTCAGGCAAGGGCAACTGCCAGAAATTTGGCGCAAGGCGCCCGGTCATCAACAGGGCGTGGCCTTCTGCCAACACAAGATTGTGCAAATGGAATAGGGTTTTCTGCTGGTCGATATCGCCAGCAATCATGGGGACATCTTCCACCGCGATCGGTGTTTGGGCAAGGTCAGGAACCTCGTCGTGCTTGATCTGCGAGGCCTGCACAATTCGACCACCGGTCTCTGCCGCCCACACATGGGCCAGATGTGTCTTGCCCGCGCCAGCAGGTCCGCTGAGCACCAGTTTATTCCCCGGCCATGAGGTGGCCGAGATCATGGCCACGGCCAGAGCATTTGCGGGCGAGACGAAAAAATCCTCGCGCCCCAGCGCAGTCTTGGCCGGTAGATCAAAGCTCAGCTGTAGGGCCATTCAATCGTCTTCCTGGTCCATACCCACAAGGCCAGTATACAGACGGCTATCCAAATAGATCGACGTGGCAAAGCGCGCCAGAACGCCAAGTGCTGCAGCAACCGGCACCGCGATCAGCATCCCGACAAATCCGAACAGGGCGCCAAAGACCGACAATGCCAGCAACAGCCAGACCGGGTGCAACCCGACCGAGCTGCCGACGAGCTTTGGCGTCAGAAAATTGCCCTCGGCCACCTGACCCAATGCAAAGACCGCTGCGACCAGCCCAATTTGCGTCCAGTCTCCCCAGAACTGGAACAGTGCCAAACCAATGGCCAGTGAGCCCCCGATCAGGGCGCCCAGATAAGGGATAAACGTGACTAAGCCGGCGATAAATCCAACGACCAGCCCGAACTGCAGTCCGACGGCCATCAGCGCGACGGCGTAATAGGTGCCCAGGATCAGGCAGACTGTGCCCATTCCACGTACAAATGAGGCCAGAACGCTGTCAATCTCACCAGCCAGCCGCTTGATGGTGGGGGCGTGGTCGCGGGGCAAAAGCTCTGCGATACGAGCAATCATGCGGTCCCAGTCCAACAGCATGTAGACGGTGACTACTGGGACAATCACCAGCAAAACCACCACGTTGATGGCTGATCCAAGCGACGCAGCGACAGATTGCAGGACATCACCAGTTTTGGACTGAAGCGTCTCACCCAAGGACACCAGAAACTGGTGCGTGTTGGATTCGCGGTCCAAAAGCGACGGGAATTGCTGTTCGATAAACCCTCTTAGCTGCTTGAGAAGGCTGGGCATAACCTCGACCAGGTCGATCAACTGGGTGATCAGCGCCGGAACGACCATCAGGATAAGCAGTACGAAACCCAAAACGCCGACAACCGTGATAACCCCCGTAGCGGCCATACGGGACAGGCCCAGCTTTTCAAGCCTATCCGCAACAGGATCAAGGAAATAGGCAATCGCGCCACCGATTACAAAGGGCAGCAATACATCGCCAAGTGCCCACAACAGCAGTACAATAACCACTGCGGCGATGCCCCAGTACCTGAGTTGATCTCTTACCGGCAAAGCCATGGCTGTCCCCTTGTTTCGGCACGTGCAAACGTTCTTGGCGTATGCGGCCCCACGATGCAAGCGCTTCATGACCCGCCAGAATCGCGCGGGGCTAGTCGCTTAACGTGCCCAGTTCAGGGGTGGCGTCATGGGCTGTTTCGTCGGGCCAGTTGGTGCGCCAGATTTCGGCAGACCAATGGCCGCAATGAACGGATGGACGGTCAAAGCCGGGCAGAGGCGTCAAAAGCGGTTCGACAACCACATCATGCCGCGGCACCGTGAAATACGGGAAGGAATAGCGTTCCTGACCCGATCGGTTGACCACTCTGTGAGGGGTGGATTTCAACCGGCCACCCGACCAAAGCTCTAGCATGTCGCCGATATTGACGACAAATCCACCCGGCGGGCAGTCGGGTGTGATCCAGCCGCCATCGCGGGTCTGAACTTCAAGCCCGCCGACCGGGTCAGGGGCGATGATGGTCAGCGCATCTGTGTCCTTATGCGGGTGGATGCCATAGCCGGTATCGTCCGGGGCCTGAGGGGGATAGTGCAGCAGGGACATATTGGTCATAGGCTCATGAAACGCGTCTCGCAGCTGGTTCGCAGGTAGCTTCAATCCCATCTCCAGCGCGCCCAGCAGCATATGCGCGACACCATCCAGCTTTGACCAGTAATCCAGAATCACTGCCTGTGCCCATGGAATATGGCGGGGCCAGATATTGGGGCCATAGAGGGCACAATCTCGGCGGATGGGCGCATCCAGGTCCACCTGATAATGCAGCTTGTAGCCTTCGTATTTATCCGCTTTGCCTGACCCGTCATTCGGGGTGAAAAACCCCATCGGGATAAAACCGCGATAATTCTCGCGTGTGATCGCCTGATCCCATTTCGCATCATCGTCGATGTCGAAAATCGCCCGGACGCAAGTGCGCATGTTGTTGACGGTGTCCCGCGAAACGCCGGTGCCGGTAATCGACAGGAACCCAATCCGGGTGCAGGCATCCATGACTGCCTGAACGGTTGCGTTGAAATCGGTGTGGCTGGCATCACCCAGCGGAGCAATGTCGATTGTTGGAATGTGGTCCATCAGCGTATCCTCACGCCTTGCCGTGCCAGTTCTTTATGCACCGGGGCAAGGTTCAATTTATCGAGGTCTTGGTTGCTTTTGAGTGAAAGCGCCGCAGCAATCCCCGCGCCCTGACCCATGACCGCACAGCAAGCCATGTTGCGCGTTGCCGCATGGGCAACCCGGTCCGCCCCATGTGACCGGCCCGCGACCAGCAAGCCTCTGATCCCTTTGGGCAACATCGACCGATAGGGGATATGCATGTACCGACCAGTCGTGGGCAGGATCAAAATGCCATAGCCGTCGATGAATTCGGGGTAGATGCCGATTGTGTCTTCGAACCGGCCCTGATGGCGGGCATCATCCTCGGTCATGTTGTACACCGCGTCGATCTTGCGGGTGTCGCGAATGCCGATGGTCATCCCGAAATTCCGCAGCCGGGCGTTCTCACACCCGGGCATGAACCGGCGCAGCGCCTCGATGGCGAGCATTGACTGACGTCGCCCTTCGATCTCACCGCGGGTCATGCTGTCGGGATCGGTGCCATCGATCTCGGCCAGATGAATAAGGTTCATATAGGTCAGCTCACCGGTGTCATGCATCGCGCCCCAAGTGCCCGCGATGGTGTTCAGATGTGCTGGGATCAGCCCCTGATCAATCGCCTGCTGGAACGGTTTGTGCACAAAGGGCGAGTACATGTCGTCCTCTTTACCGCTGGTCTCAATGTTCCATTCGCCACCACCGCCCCAGTCCTTATAGGTCTGGGGGTCGGCCTTGACGCCTTCGATAAAGGCGCGCTTGTCGACGCCCGCCAGATGGAACATGACCGAGGCCGCCATCATGTCTTCGCGCGCGGTCTTGTGCGTGGGCGCACCGGCGCGATGGGCGACATCTGCGTCCCCGGTAGCGTCAATGACAACCTTCGCCAGTATCGCCTCGCGCCCGGCTTTGGATTCGGTGATGATGCCGGTGATCCGCTCGCCGTCCATGATCGGAGCCACGAATTGCCGGTGCAGCATCGGATGCACACCGGCCTCTTCGATCAGTTTGTCGGCGACCAATTTGAACCCTTCGCTGTCCAACTCATAACTCAGCGACTGACTTTCTGGCACCGCCGCACCCATTTCCTTGGCGCGGGTTTCGAACTCCATGCCGATGCCGCCAGCCTCAACCGTTTGTTCGTGGCGATACCAGGCAAAGCCTTCAACGCCGACAGCGGTGATATTGCCGCCCATGCAGCCGAAGCGGTCGACCAGCGACACTTCGGCCCCGGCCCGTGCGGCCGCCAGCGCTGCGGCCAGACCTGCAGGGCCAGAGCCTACGACAAGAATATCTGTGCTGTGCACAACCGGGATCTGACGGGCGGGTTCTTGAATGGTCTGCATGGGCGCCTCGGTGACTTTACATTGCCGCCACATTTGATGCAGCTAACTGGCGGGTCAATCAAAAAACCGACAGGCCCGTGGTCGTAAAACCCCAATGCGTGATTGCCCCCGGCGGGGCTTTGGCATAATCACCTTTGAAGTCGAATTTTACCTCTAAAGGTCAAGCCATGCGCCTCAGCCGTTACTTTCTGCCCGTTCTCAAGGAAAACCCCTCCGAGGCTCAGATCGTCAGCCACCGGCTGATGCTGCGCGCGGGCATGATCAAGCAGGCCGCTGCTGGGATCTATTCCTGGCTCCCGCTGGGGTTCAAAGTTCTGCGCAAGCTGGAAAACATCGTGCACGAAGAACAGGCGCGGGCGGGTCACATCGCCATTCAGATGCCTGTCATGCAATCGGCAGATCTGTGGCGCGAATCCGGACGTTATGACGACTACGGCCAGGAAATGTTGCGCATGAAAGACCGGCATGACCGGGACATGCTTTTTACCCCGACTGCCGAGGAACTGGTGACCGACATTTTTCGGGGTCATGTCAGTAGTTACAAGGACCTGCCGTTGACGCTCTATCAGATCCAGTGGAAATTCCGCGATGAAATCCGTCCGCGTTTCGGCGTGATGCGGGGCCGCGAGTTCTATATGAAGGACGGTTATAATTTCGACTTGACCAAAGAGGATGCGCTGCACGCCTATAACCGCCACCTGGTTACATATCTGCGCACCTATGAGCGCATGGGCTTGCAGGCGATCCCGATGCGCGCCGATTCCGGCCCAATCGGTGGCGACGATACGCATGAATTCCTGGTTTTGGCTGAAACCGGCGAGTCTGAGGTATTCTATGACAGCGCCGTCACCGACCTGACTTTTGGCGACCGTCAGATTGACTATGACGACCGTGGTCAATGTCAGTCCATTCTGGAAGAGTTCACTTCAAAATACGCCCGCACCGACGAGACGCATGACGAGGCGCTGTTCAATCAGGTGCCCGAAGATCGGCGCCGCGTGGCGCGCGGGATCGAAGTTGGCCAGATCTTCTATTTTGGCACAAAATATTCCGAACCTCTTGGGGCAACCGTTCAAGGCCCCGATGGCAAACCGGTTCCGGTCCATATGGGTAGCCACGGCATCGGTGTCAGCCGCTTGGTTGGCGCGATCATTGAAGCCAGCCATGACGACAAGGGCATCATCTGGCCAGAGGGCGTGACCCCGTTCCATTGCGGTATCGTGAACCTGAAACAAGGCGATGACGAAGCGGACGCAGCCTGTGAAAAACTCTATGCCGCGCTGACCGTGCTGGGGTTGGAGCCACTTTATGATGACCGTAACGAACGGGCAGGCGGTAAATTCGCCACGATGGATTTGATCGGCCTGCCTTGGCGGATCACAGTCGGCCCGCGCGGCCTGAAGAACGGTGTGGTGGAACTGACTTGCCGCCGCACAGGCGAAAGCGAAGAGTTGAGCCCCGAAGCCGCCGTCACCAAGATCGCCGAGATTTATGAGCGCATCGCCTGAAACCGACTCGCCGCTGATCTCGGTCATCACGGCGACATATAACCTTCTGTCCCAAGGGCGGCAGGACAGTTTCCGCGAAGTCATAGCCTGTATGGCCCGGCAGAGTTGCGACCGGGCCGAACATATCATTCAGGATGGCGCATCGGATGACGGCACGGTGGCGTTTCTGGAAGAGCTGATGGCAGGTGCACCACGAACGCGCGTGATCAGCGCGCCTGATACTGGCCTGTATGATGCCATGAACAAAGGCGCCGAGGCTGCACAGGGTGAATATCTTCTGTTCCTGAACTCGGATGACTCGTTGGCATCGGATGGCATTTTGAACACCCTTGCCGACCGGCTTGCGGAATCTCGACCGGATTTCCTGTATGGCTCGACCCTGCGCAAATACGAGGACGGTTCGGAAAGTCGGGAAAAGCGCATGTCGCTCAAAGCGATCCTGCAGCGGATGCCGTTCTGCCATAATTCGGTGTTGCTGCGGCGGGATGTGTTTCAGGCGCTTGGCGGGCATGACACGCAGTTTCGGGTGGCTGCGGATTATGACCTGATGCTGAGGCTTGTCGCTGCCGGATATCAGGGCGAGCGCACGGATGAGCCTGTTTCCATGTTCTGGGGCAGGGGCGTAACCAGCGACATTGTCAAAACCGCCGAGGATTATGCCCGCGTCTGGGTTCAATTCTATTCAGGTTTCAATGCAGCGCGGACCCTGACCCAACAGGATTTCTTCCGGTTCTACCGCCGCGGACACATGCCTGCCAATCTGATGATCGAATTACTGCGGCGCCCAGATACCCCGGAGGGGATCAAACTGGCGGCACGCCATAGCCTATGGAAAACGGCCCGCCGATCCGTACAGTTTTGGCGGCGCTATTAGTGACCTGCCGCAGTCGGTCGGACGGATAGCAGATCGCCATCAGCCTCGGATCCGCGTGGAACAACGATCGGACGGCCCAAGCGATTGACTAGGTCCTTAAATTCGAACCCCAAAAAGCGTATTCCGCAAACACGGTCGCCAGTCATGCGATCGGTGATACATAACCGCCCCTGTCGAAACGCCAAATGGTACCCTTTATCTTTCAGGATATCCGTCAGATTGCCCCAGCTTGCGGCACCGGAAAATATCGGGCGTATCGCCGCGCGCAGCAGTGCTGCGGTCTCGCAATCAATTTCTGTAGATAGTTTCCGGGCCGAAATTGCGCCCGGTTGTTCTGTTTCAGTACGAATATTCATGAGCGACCCCCGCTCTGGAAATGAATTCCCCCTCAAAGTAGGGTGACAAAGTTTCTTTAAATAATCAAAAAGCGAAATAATATTGCGCCTAAAATGTTGCATTTTGAGTGCAGTTTCACCCTGAATGCTCACATTGACTTCATAGCTGAAACAATGCGGTGCTGTCTGTGAAGGGCTTCACAACCAAGGGTATAATGCGGCATGTGGAAATCATCCGTATTTTGAAAAACCCCGACCTGATTCGCCGATGGTTGAATTTCTTGCGGAATTGGATCACCTGGAATTTGCTGATACACGGGCCGAAAATCACAAAAGGATCCACGGTTTGCTGAGCTTCACAACCGTCGTCTATTCCAAAGATTTCCCCTTGCTTGAATTGCAGGCATTGTCTTTCGCCCGATTTGTTGACCCTGATCAGGTCGGCTCGATCCGGGTGATCATGAACGATGTGGACGAACCGGCACTGCGCGCGATGGTGGAACCGATTTTGGCTTCTTACGGTCCATTGCGACCCAAAGTTGAAGTCCTGAGCGGCGATGACGTTTTGCTGGCTCCTGGGCAATGCGCGCGCCGGTCGATCTCGGACAGGATATTGGTCGAAAACCGATACCGCATTCCGGGCGCGCGCAAGGGTGGATGGCGTGGCAACAACGGATACCGGACACAGCAAGTTTTGAAATTGGGATCTGCTCGGGCTGCCTCGACAGAAAACATTGTAATACTGGACACCAAGAACCTGTTTCTGCGCCCCTTTCAGGAGGCCGAGTTTTTCTCGGACAGTGGTGCGGCGCGGATTCCGTTTATCGGTGTGAACAGCGATTATCATAGACGCTGGCTGGAACAGAGCTTTGATGCGCTGGGCGCGTCGATCCCGGAAACGGACGGCCTGCAGACAACAAATTTCGCAACGCCGTATCCTGTGCGCCGGTCGCTGATCCTGAATCTGCTGCAAGAGATAAATGCGCGCCACGGATCGGTTCAGTCGCTATTTGCCTCTCGCAGGCGCCCGTCTGAGTTTATGTTGTTGAATGCATTTTGTCTGAAATCCGAAGCCGGTTTTGCGCCTTGGTTCGAACCCTCGGGAAACACCAGCATAGGGCTGTGGCCATCCTTTTCGGCGCAGAAACTGACCGATGAGCTTTCCCGGCTGGACGATCCGGAAACTTTGACCCTAGGCTTGCATAACAGAGCGCTTTACAAGCTGCCCGCCGACATTCGAAACCGGGTGTTTCACGAGCTGGAAAGCCGCGGTATCTGCGATCGTTCCATCGCCGAGGCCGCCTTGAACAGAACCGCTGCTTTGACGGGGCAAGTCGAAGTGGGCGGATAACCGGCTTGACCCCCGGTCGAATTGCCGAGAGGGTCGCCACAAAACAAAACCAGCGGAGCAGACATGGCCAAGACACCACCGCCATTTGCGCTTTTTGAGTGGAAAATCGCTTGGCGATACCTGCGTGCGCGCCGTGCTGAAGGTGGCGTCAGCGTGATGACATGGATTTCGCTGATCGGGATTACCCTGGCAGTGTTTGCGCTGATCGCCACATTGGCCGTCAGGTCCGGTTTCCGGTCCGAATTTGTCGGAACCATTCTGGGGGCTAACGCCCATGTGACCGTGTATTCATCGGGTGAGTTCACTGCGCAGGGGCAGGTCGATCGCACCATTGCGGATTATACGGACATGGCCGACCGGATCGCTCAGGTTCCGGGCGTTCAGCGTGCAGCACCTTTGGTGAAAGGTCAGGTTCTGATCACCAATCGCGACCGCAGCAGCGGGGTTGAGGTATTTGGCATCCAGCCCGAAGATTTGCTGGAACTGCCCGGTGTCGCCGAAAGCGAACAGGCGGTTGGTGATCTGTCGATGTTTCAGAACGGCCAGGACGTCATTGCCATAGGTTCAGGCGTCGCGCGTAGCATCGGGGCGACGGTGGGCGATACCATCAAGCTGACCTCGCCCAATGGGGTGAAGACCGCGTTTGGCACCTCTCCCCGGGTGAATGCCTATCAGGTGGTCTATGTGTTTTCTGCTGGGCGTTATGACATCGACCGGACGCGGGTCTATATGCCCTTCGAACAGGCGCAGGGTTTTTTCAACCGCGAGGGTGTGGCTGATGAGATCGAAGTTATGGTTGACCGCCCCGAAGAACTGACGCCGATCCTGATCCCGATCCTTGAAGCCGCAGGCGAGCGCAGTCAGATCTGGACATGGCAGGATGCCTCGGGCGGGTTCCTCCGCGCGCTTGAAGTGGAAGACAACGTCATGTTCATCATCTTGTCGATCCTGGTTCTGATCGCGGCGATGAACATCGTCTCGGGTCTGATCATGCTGGTGAAAAACAAGGGCCGAGACATCGGCATCCTACGCACCATCGGGCTGAGCGAAGGCTCGATCCTGCGCGTGTTCTTTATCTGCGGCGCGTTTACCGGGATCATCGGCACTGCGTTGGGCGTGGTGCTGGGCTGTCTCTTTGCAATCTATATCGACCCAATCTTCAGTTTTGTGAACTTTGTGATGGGGGGCGGGGTTTGGGATCCGTCCATCCGCGGCATCTATGCGCTGCCTGCCGAGCTGCATCTTTCGGATGTGCTCAAGGCCGTTGGCCTATCTCTGGGCTTGTCCTTCCTGGTCACCTATTTCCCCGCCCGTCGCGCGGCGCGGCTGAACCCTGTTGAGGCGCTGCGCTATGAGTGATGTAATGATGCGATTGGCCGGTCTGACCAAGACCTACCTCAAAGGCACGCCGGGCGAAGTTCAGGTGTTGCGCGGTGTCGATTTGGACCTGCGTGCGGGCGAGGCCGTGGCTCTTGTGGCGCCCTCTGGTGCCGGTAAGTCGACGCTGTTGCATATTGCCGGATTGTTGGACACACCCGACACAGGATCGGTTGAGATTGCAGGCCAGAACGTGACCGGGAAAGGTGATCGCACGCGAACTGCGTTGCGGCGGCAGGATGTCGGCTTTGTCTACCAGTTTCACCATCTGTTGCCAGAATTCACCGCGTTGGAGAATATTACCCTCCCGCAGCTGGCCAATGGCGTGTCCGAGAGAGCGGCCCAGGACCGGGCGATGTCCCTTCTGGATCATGTCGGCGTCGCTGCGCGCGCCGATCACCGGCCGGCCGCCCTGTCTGGTGGTGAGCAGCAACGCGTGGCCTTCTGCCGCGCATTGGCCAACAAACCTCGGGTTCTTCTTGCGGATGAGCCGACCGGCAATTTGGACCCTGAAACCTCGGATCAGGTTTTTGACGCATTGATGGCTTTGGTGCGGGACGAGGGGCTCTCGGCTCTGATCGCCACACATAACATGCAGCTTGCCGCCCGGATGGACCGAACACTGAGGCTGGACGGAGGCGCGCTTAGGCCAGTTGAGTGATTGCAACGCCTGCAGCCATCACTGCGATACCGCTTGCGCGAACCCATGTCAGCGGGGTGACCTGCGCGCCAAACAAGCCGAAGTGGTCGATGGCTGCAGTGCTGACGAGTTGCCCAAGAAGGACAAAGAACACCGCGTTGCCGACCCCGAAATGTGGTGCAACATGGGTGATTGACAGAACATAAAAGGCGACAAGCACACCGGCCAGAAGCAGGTGCTTGGGGGCATCGGCAATTTTTGAAAGGGCGCCAAAGCCGGGAAAAACCACCATCAAGGCTGCACTTGATGCAAAGGCTATCGCAAACAGGACCACAGCCGCTGTTGTTGGCGACCCGATCAATTTGCCCAATGCGGCATTCAACGCGGCAAGGATCGGAACCCCAAATCCAGCCACAAGCATAATAGCAGCATATTGTGTCATGCGGTTTTCCTATTGCCTCGTTGATCTGGATCATTGCGCCAAGCCCAGGCACGGGCAAGCCTGAAAATGTCAAATCTGACAGGAGGATGTGATGATCAGACAGGCAATGGGGGCGCTATCGATAGCGGCGTTTGTGACGGCGTCTCAGGTCAGCGCGCAGGATGCAGATACCGGCGCCGAGCTGTACCAGCATTATTGTGCAACCTGCCACGGGATCGACGCGACGGGCTATGGTCCAATGGCAGGCGTCCTTGTTATTCAGCCAACTGACCTGACGCGGCTTGCAAGCAGCGAAGGGGTATTCCCGACCGCTCGTGTTGTGGCGCGCATAGATGGACGAGACCCGCTGGTCAGCCATGGCAGCCCGATGCCAGTCTATGGACCGTATTTCGAAGGGCAGGATACGGCGATGAAAACACCAGATGGGCAGCCGATCCTGACCAGCCAGCCGATCGTGGATCTGGTGGCTTATCTGCAGACGCTGCAGGCCAACTGAACGTTACCGACAGATTCCTTGGATCTCGGCATCGGCCCAGGGGATGACCACTGTGCTTTCACGCTTGTCACCACGTAGCGGAGCCAGATCGAAATGTGCGCCCAGCATCTCGTGCAGACGCCTGGTGCGGGGCGCCGAAGGATCCAGCGCCCGGCAACAAATGTATTCCTCGACAATGGCCCCCTGCTGTTCGTACCCGTAGGACAGGAAATCTGGTGAGTTCTCCAGATCGAATTGATAGGGGTCGTTATTCCCGCCATGCTCGGCTGCGGCGCGCAGTGGATGATAGCCGGTCTTCTTGCGGTTTTGCCATTGCCACACATGGGTCAGTTCATGACCCAGCAGCATCGCCGCGATCAGGTTCATCCGATCCGGGAATTCGGACATGTAATCGTCCAGATACCAGTCCCGGGTGAAATAGACCTTGTTGAACAGGGCCACTGCCGCGGGTTTTGCGGTAACGATACCTTCCTGCGGGGCGGGAAAAATGCGCTCGCGGCAGGCAAGGCGTGACCGATCTTTACGATAGAAAGTTATTGGCGCAACTGGTGCGCCTTCGACCAACCGCACTTTGTTGAGTTTCAGCGTATCACCCTGAAGTGTGCGGGTAAAAGCAGCCTCCTGATCAGTCAGTGGGCGACCGCAAGCGGTGAATACCAAAAGGGACGTCATCAAAATGAGGCGTAACATGACAAAAAATCTATTCTGGCAGCACACGTGTGCAAATGGTTTTTTTACAGGCTCATTGCTAGGACGCGGCTGATTTCCGTCAGAGATCGCCCGGACTGTTCCATCCATGTGTTGAATGCCGCTTGAACCGAGGCCATCGCCTTTTTCGATGTCGGCGGCTTATCGACCACGCCCTCGGCCACCAGCCGTGCGGTCACATCCTGCGACAGGATGAAACTGTCACGCCCCGCAAATCGCATCGCATATTGCGCCGATGCACCGCCCAGCCGCGACCCGCGCTTGCCCAGCATATTCAGCAGACCGACATAGTCATCCGAAGGCCACCCACCCAGAATCTTTCCGACGCCACCTTCTTGGCGCAGTTCCAGCAAAAAGGCAGCATTGTCGCGGACCGTGGCGATCTTGGTGCCATTGCGCACGATTCGAGTGTCCTGCAGCAGAGCATCGAACTTTTCGTCGTCCATAAAGGCGCAGCGTCCAATGTCGAACCCGTCAAAAGCGGTTTCGAACCCGTCCCATTTGTTTTCGATGACCTTCCAGTTAAACCCGGCCTGAAAGATGCATTTCGTGATAATCGACAGCCAGCGATCTTCGGGCATTTCGGCCAGTTCCGCAGGGCTTTTGGGTTTGGAAAGCTTGTTGCTCAGGGCATCTGTCCCGCCGTAACGGCTGGCGGCTATGGCGAAAATCTCGTCGAAATGGCGCATCTGCAGAATCCTCCAAACCTAGCGTCGCGTTTTGCGGTCGGTGTTGCAAGGTGGCCTGGGACACATGCCTGCCAAGGCAAAAAAACATCCCAAGCCCAAAAGAAATGCTCGACAAAGTGGGTGATTCTGGTTTGTGATTGACTCGTCAATCAATATCCGCATCGCAATGCTGGGGAAATGCAGTGTGCGCGGGCGCGTAGCATGATGCTGAAAGAGTGGAAACACTGGGGCAAAGGGGCGAGTTATTCCGTGCCGCGCCGAACTGTCTGCTTCCCTTCTTCGCCAGTTTTTGTGCATGTTGCGACATGGATTTGTCACATGACAAGCCGACTGGCGCGTAACAGCGCGCCGGACCGGGCAAAACGAATATTGCAGGGAGAAAATCAATGAAAAAACTGAGTGTAAGCCTGATGGCGCTGACCGTTGCAGGCTCTGCCTATGCCGCCGAGATGGGGGCCGTGGATCAGCCGATCAAACTGGCGATCAACGAATGGACTGGCCAGCACGTGACCACCCATGTCGCGGGTGAGATGCTGAAAGCTGCCGGATACAATGTGGAATATGTGACTGCAGGCATGATGAATCAGTTCCAAGCGTTGGCCGATGGTGACATCGACGCGACCCTGGAAATCTGGTCGTCCAACGTATCGGATGAATATGCCAAGAAGATCGACGAAGGCACCGTCGTTGAAATCGGCGATCTGGGCCTCGACGCCAAAGAAGGCATCGCCTATCCCGCGCATGTGGCTGATCTGTGTCCCGGCCTGCCCGCATGGGAAGCGCTGAAGGACTGCGCGCAGGTGTTTGCGACGGCCGAAACGCTGCCCGGGGGCCGTCTGGTCGATTACCCGGCCGATTGGGGTACGCCCGGCGCTGACCGTATGGTGGGCCTGGATCTGCCGTTCAAAGCGGTTCCCGCAGGTTCCGAGGGGGCTTTGATTGCCGAGCTTCGGGCCTCGACCGAGCGCAACTCGCCGCTGCTGATCACCTTCTGGCAACCGCATTGGGCCATGTCGGCCTATGATGTGCAATTCGTCGAACTGCCAGCCGGGGAAGACGCCTGTTTCACCGATCCCGCTTGGGGCCCGAACCCGAACGCTGTGAACGATTGCGATTTCTCGCCGTCGCGCATCTTCAAGGCGGGTTGGAGCGGCATGGAAGACAAATGGCCCGCAGCCTATGAAATCCTGACCAACTATCAGCTGGCGGTCGAAGATCAGCAGCCGATGATGGGTGCGATCGACGTTGAAGGTGGTTCCGTCGAAGAGGTCGTCGGCGCTTGGATGGCTGAAAACGAAGGCAAATGGCGCCCTGTTGTTGACGCGGCAACGCAGTGAGCTGACATCAGTGACTGATGTAAATTCGCCAGCCATCGCCTGCCAGAATCTCTGGCAGGTGTTTGGCCCCGGCGCTGACAAAGCCCTGACCGACGCGCTGTCTCGGTCAGGGAATGACGCTGACAAAGCCGCTGCCGATCTGCGGGAAAACGGGTTCATCCCCGCCGTTCAGGATGCCAATTTCGAGGTCAAGGAGGGCGAGCTGTTTGTGATCATGGGCCTGTCCGGATCGGGCAAGTCCACTTTGATCCGCTGTATCTCTCAGCTTTTGCCGGGCACAGGTGGCGAAATCCGTGTGGATGGCGAGAACGTCATCGGCGCGTCAAAGAAAGCCATGACCGAGCTGCGCCGCAAAAAGCTGGGCATGGTATTTCAGCATTTCGGCCTGTTCCCGCATATGACCGTTGCCGAAAACGTCGCCTATCCGCTGCGTGTTCAGGGTGTTAGCCGCAAAGAGCGGCAGGCCCGTGCGCAGGAGGTGATCTCGTTGGTCGGGCTGGAAGGGCGCGAAGACAGCTTCCCGCGTCAGCTTTCGGGTGGTCAGCGGCAGCGCGTCGGGATTGCCCGGTCTCTGGCCGTGAACCCCGATATCTGGTTTTTGGACGAACCATTCTCGGCCCTCGATCCCTTGATCCGCCGTCAGTTGCAGGATGAATTCCTGCGCATTCAGGCGACGCTGCAGAAATCCATCGTCTTCATCACCCACGATATTCAAGAGGCGCTGAAACTGGCCGACCGGATTGCCATCATGCGCGACGGCAAGATAGTCCAGATCGGTACACCCACCGATATCGTACTGCGCCCGGTGGATGATTACGTGCGAGAGTTTTCAAAGGATGTCGCCAAGGGTCAGCATGCCAAGGTCGCATCGGTCATGCGCCAAGACGGAGAGCGGGGACCAGATGACCCTGGCCTAACAACCTCGATGACATTGGACGCTGCATTGGCGCATTGCATGGAGTTATACGAACCGGTGCCCGTCAGGGATGCCGATGGTAACATCGTCGGAACGGTTCATCCGTCCGATCTGGCCGCCGCCCTGCAGGTTGATGAAACATGACTGTAGCGACGGAAGTTTCTGTGCCGCAGGCGCGCCTGAGCATTGGCGCGCGCGCCGCACTGATCACAGTGATCGTCGGTGCGCTGTGTCTGGCGCTGGAAGGCGTCGCGCCCTGGCTGGTCAAATGGCCCGCAGGCTGGGAACTGCCTGCAACGCAATGGGTAGGCACGTTTCTGGACTGGTTCCTGAACGGGATCAAACCGGCGGCGCGGCTGTTTTCCGATCTCATGGCCTATCCCATGAACTGGGCCAACTTTGTGCTCGGCAATACGCCATGGCCCATCCTGATCGGTCTGGTGACTGCGCTGGGTTGGTATCTGGGCGGCTTGCCGATGGCGGCGCTGGGCTTTGTGGGCCTTAGCTTTGTGTTGGCATCGGGCTATTGGGCCGAAAGTATGAACACCCTGGCGTTAGTGGCCGTTTCCGTGCCGGTTGCGCTGATCATGGGCGGAGCTATCGGCATCCTTGCCAACGAAGTTCCGCGCGTGAAGTCATTTGTGCAGGCCGTGCTGGACGTGATGCAGACCGTGCCGACATTCGCTTATCTGACGCCGCTGCTGCTGCTGTTTGGTTTCGGTCCTGTGGTTGGGCTGATCGCCTCGGCCATATATGCGGCCCCTCCGATGGCGCGCAACGTGATGTTGGGGCTGGAGCGGGTCGAACCGGAAATCAAAGAGGCTGCCATCATGTCCGGCGGCACGCGGTTTCAACAGCTGTTTCAGGTCGAGATCCCGGCTGCAGCCACGCAGATCATGGTCGGTGTGAACCAGTGCCTAATGGCTGCGCTGTCGATGGTTATCATCGCAGCCGTCATTGGCGGCTTCAACGATATCGGTTGGGAGGTTCTTCTGACCATGCGCAAGGCACAGTTCGGCGAAGCCTTGATGGCCGGTCTGGTGATCGTAGTCTTTGCCGTCGTCATCGACCGGATGAGCGGGACGCTGGCGACCGAACGTAAACGCTATGACCAGCGTGTCGCCTGGGCAGTAATTGGCGTTGCCGTGCTGTTCACCGCTGCCTTTTGGACCAGGCTTCCGAACCCGTCCGAACTGACCATTCTCGACCCGCTGGCCGGGGTGATTGACGGCGGACTGACGGCGTTTACCCAGGCTAATGGGCCGTGGCTTGACGCGCTCAAGAACAACTCTTTGTTCTATGTGCTGCTGCCACTTCGGATTGGTTTGGACCAGGCCGTGCTGCCGTTCACATGGGGTTTTCAGTGGACGCCCGTGATGAGCTATGGCCTGTTCGCCGCTGCCGCAGCGATTGCTGTGCTAATGGCATGGCGCGGACATCTGACCGGCGGGCTGGTGATGCTGATCCTGATCGGAATGCTGGAAACCGGCATTGCCAATCTGCCCTGGCCTTTCGTTCTGATTGCCGCCGCCGCGTTGGGTTGGGTGGCAGGGGGCTGGCGATTGGCGGCGCTTTCGGTCGGATTGCTCTGTACCATTCTTGTCTCGGGCCTGTGGGAACGGGCGCTGTTATCGCTGTATCTGAGCGGTGCTGCGGTGTTTTCTTGTGCCGTAGCCGGTGGTGTGATTGGTCTTGCCAGTGCAGTCTGGTTGCCTGTTTGGAAGGTGGTCCGCCCCGTCTGTGACATGTTGCAGACGATCCCACTGTTCGTGTTCCTGATTCCTGTGCTGATGGTGTTTCAGATCGGCGAGTTTTCGGCCTTTCTGGCAATCTGCGCCTATGCCGTTGTTCCGATGATCCGCTACACACGGCACGGGCTGGTCAACACACCGGATGAGATGATGGAGGCCGCCATCTCTAGTGGCGCGACCGAGTGGCAGATCATGCGTGACGTGCGCGCGCCTTATGCTGCCCCGACTATCTTACTGGGTCTGAACCAGACCATCCTTTACGCCTTTGCCATGCTGGTGATCGCTGCGCTGATCGGAACCACCGGTCTGGGCCAGTCGATCTATCTGGCGCTGGGGCAGGCGGATGTGGGATTGGGGATTTCAGCAGGGGCGGCGATGGCTATCCTTGCGCTGATAGCTGACCGCATCGTGCAGGGCTTTGCCGAGGAACGTCGCAAGGCGCTGGGCCTGTAAACATCGGCAGAAAGGCGGAACAACCGCCTCTCTGCCTCATTTGATTTCGGGCAAGGACGTTCCGGCGCAGGTGATTAAACCTGGCGCAAATGATCGGAGACTACCATGGCAGGCTGGCCCCTATTCTTTGCTGCACTGATAGCGTTTCTGGCGACCCATGCGATACCAGCGCGCCCCGCTGTGCGCGATCGCCTGATCACTACGTTCGGACGGCGCGGGTATTTCGTGGCTTATTCCATCTTGTCTCTGCTGGTTCTGGGTTGGTTGATCATCGCCGCAGCGCAAGCCCCGTATGTCGAGGTGATCCCACCCATTTGGATATTCCGCTGGATTCCCGTTCTGATGATGCCCGTAGTGTGCTGGCTCGCGGTTGCGGGCTTGACGATCCAGAACCCGTTTTCATTTGGTGGCTTGAGCCAGCGCCCGTTCGATCCAGAAAAGCCCGGTATTCTGCGCACCACGCGCCACCCGGTTTTGGTGGCGCTGTTGGTGTGGGCTGTCGCTCATCTGCTGGCCAATGGCAGCCTGTCCCACGTGATTTTGTTCGGTTTGTTTGCGGTATTTGCTGCGATGGGGCTGCCGCTGATTGATCGACGCAAGTCCCGTCAGATGGGTGCTGAATGGGGTCGGCTGTCGCGCAACACTGCAAGGTTTTCGTTGCGTGCGCCACGCCCTTGGCCGCCTGTTTGGATCGGGTTTGTAGCGCTGGCGGCATTTGCAATCCTGCTTCACCTACACGAACCGGTGATCGGATTGTCTCCGCTGCCATAAGCTGAGTGGTGGTCGGGGCGGGTCGTGCGTGCTATTTGATGTTTCGAATTGTTGCGACAAGGGGATTTGCATGTACCTCGCCTATGTTACGACCACCGACCGTGGTGCAACCGACCGTCTGCTGAGCGCGGCTGCGGATCGCCTTTTGGCCGCAGATGCGCAGTTGGCGGGTGTGGTGCAAACCAACACCGAATGCGCCGACAGCAGCAAGTGCGACATGGACGTCCGTGTCCTGCCAGAGGGAGAGACCATCCGGATTTCGCAATCTTTGGGTACACAGTCGCGCGGCTGCCGTCTGGACCCTGCGGCACTTGAGCGGGCAGTTGGATACGTGACGGCATCGCTGGCAGAGAATCCCCATTTGCTGATCGTTAACAAGTTCGGCAAGCACGAGGCGGATGGGCGCGGTTTTCGCCCGGTCATCGCTGAAGCACTGGCGCAGGACATTCCGGTTCTTGTCGGGGTGAACGGCTTGAACGCGGCTAAATTCGAAGAATTCACGGGCGGCGGTGCCGAGCAGATTGAGCCCGACCTTGAGGCGATCTTGGCCTGGTTTGACCGGGTCACTGCGCAACGTGAAGCTGCCGCCTGACAGAGCGGTCATAAGGCGGGGCCATCGGTCCTGCCAATTTCTGCTTGGTACGGTGTGATCAGCGATTCATCACTCGCGCTGGCAAAGCTTGCTGGATGTCTGGAAGAAAATGGTGGGCGACCCTGGAATCGAACCAGGCGTGCGTCTCCGCGAGGGAGTTACAGTCCCCTGCCACACCTTGCGGCCTGTCGCCCACTGTCAGGCGTTGCACCTGACGTGGAGGCGTGATTACTAGCGCTCTAAAGGAGCGTCAACAGGAAAATACTGCTTTGACGCAGGAAACCGAATTCGCGGCCCGGAGGCCAAAGAAATGAAGAAACCCAAGTGGGTCGTCGAAAAAGAACAGGCGCGCAAAGCTGCCGCATCCGAAACTGTTTGGCTGTTTGGTCTGCATGCGGTGCGGGATGCGCTGATGAACCCAAACCGCACAAAATTGCACCTGATTGTGACGCGGAATGCGCGGGACAAGCTGGTGGAAGCCATTGAATTTGCAGGTATTGAGCCCGAGATGGTTGATCCACGCAAATTTACCGCTCCGATTGACCCGGGGTCGGTTCATCAGGGCGCGGCCCTTGAGGTTAAGCCTTTGGAATGGGGTGGTCTGGCGGAAAACTGCATCGGGCGCGAACACCCGCGCGTCATTTTGTTAGACCGCGTAACCGACCCCCATAATGTCGGAGCGATTCTACGGTCAGCTGAGGTTCTTGGAGCCAGCGCTGTAGTCGGTATGCGCCATCACGCGGCGCCGGAAACTGGCGCGCTAGCCAAGACCGCCAGCGGCGCACTGGAACGTCAACCCTATTTGCGGGTGCGTAACCTGGCTGATGCCATTGTCGAGTTGCAGGGAATGGGGTTTCTGGTTCTAGGACTGGACGGCGAGGCGGACGACACGATCGAGGCCGCCTTGAGAGGTAACCCGGACCAGCCAGTGGCATTGGTGTTGGGCGCAGAGGGGCCGGGCCTGAGGCAAAAAACCAAAGAAACCGTCGACAAGTTGGTCAAAATTGACGCTGTGGGCGGGTTTGGTTCTCTCAATGTCTCAAATGCGGCGGCGATTGCCCTATATGCTTCTAGGCAAAGATAACGACAGGAGAACGCCATTTCCACGCCATCCAAAATTGCGACCTGCTGTTATTGTGGGACCCGGGCAGCGCTTGTTCTAAAAGGCACGCAGCGCCAAGAGCTCAGTTGTTCAAGCTGCGGTGCCCCGCTGCATAACCTCAAGATGATGCCAAAGCGCAAACTGGACGATGCCAAGGCGAACCGTCAAACAGCCAAGCAGGATCGTCCCTACAAAGGCAAAAAGAAGAAGAAAAAAGGCGTCTTCTCACGGGTGCTGGATGAAGCCTGGGATGTGATCGAGGACATTTTCGACTAAAGGCTGGCGTTGCCGGTTCGAATGTTCACAAGCGCGTTAAAAGGGGTTTCAGTTGCGATAATAAATTGCATCTTGATACCCTGAGTTTCTATTTGTGATCCGATGACCATGAACAGACGTTTCCTTTTTGGCGCGATTGCCGCCTGTGTGATTGCTCTTCCTGCGTTTGCGCAGGATCTGCCCGTCTTCTATCGGACGGACGGTGCAGCCATGGCGGGATATGATGCGGTGTCCTATTTCAATGGCGAAACACCTGTTCGGGGTCAGCCTGAATACGCGGTTATGTGGAAAGGCGCTGAATGGCACTTTGCCACCGCTGAGAATCGGGATGCGTTTGAGATGAATCCGCGTGCCTATGCACCTCAGTTCGGCGGGTACTGCGCCTTCGCAATGGCGCAAGGAGAGCTTGTCAGCACCGATCCGACTATTTGGCAGGTGATTGACGGTCGGCTGTATCTTACCCACTCGCCCGAAATCGAGCGCATCTGGCAGACCGATACCGCCGCCTATATCCGCGAGGCCGAGGCGCATTGGCCAAGCGTTCTGTATGAATAACAGGGCGACGGCCGTTTTTTCTGATCTGTCATCACAAAATCGCGCGCTACCTCTTTTTTTCTCTGAACTCATGCTTAAATGTCACAGTGACCGCGGAACGGAACTGCCGCGGGTCATTTCACTGTCCCTCGTTCCAACAACTGGCGCTCAGGTATTCCTGGGCGCTTTTTTCTTTTGGAAAGGGCGACTAGGGTGCCCAAATGACTGAATATTCCGATGATTTACTGACCCAGATTCTAAAGCGTTCCAAAACCATTGCTGTGGCGGGCGTGTCGATGAATCCGGTGCGACCCAGCTATTATGTGGCGCGGTATTTGTCGCTTAAGGGATACAAAGTGATCCCTGTGAACCCCGGCCATGCGGGCAAGATGTTGTTTGGTCAGACAATCCGTGTGTCACTGTCCGAGATTTCCGAACCGGTAGACATGGTCGATATCTTCCGCCGGTCCGAAGCCGTCCCGCCCATTGTCGATGAGGCGTTAGAGGCGTTCCCCAATCTGCGCACAATCTGGATGCAGATCGGGATTGAGCATGCCACGGCCGCGGCCACAGTGCAGGCGCGTGGGGTGGATGTGGTAATGAACCGCTGTCCCAAGATCGAATATCAACGCCTGTTTGGTGAGTTGCGCATGGGTGGTTTTGCCACCGGAATGATTTCGTCGAAACTCTGAGCGGTTATTCACCGAGATATGGTTGCAGTTCGCCGAATTGTTCCAAACGCCGCTTTTCCAGAACCACTTCGCGCGGAACCCAGTCATAGCGCGTGTCTTGTGGTAAGGGCGTCCAGTACAGCACGCCGCCATAGCGCCAGGGGTCCAGCACAACACCGTCATACATTGTCTCGCCTTTGCGACTGATGATTGCCGTGCTGTGGTCGATCCGGAACGGGTTGTCGGCATTAGCGATGGCGCGGTGCATTTCCAGCGTCTGGAAGTTTTCCTGATCCAGCCGCCGTTCGATATCCTCGGCCCAGTGCCAACACAGTCCGCGCGGCTTCAGGCCCTTGTTGACTTTGGCATTGTGGATCAGTGGCGGGTCGGTGATCTGATATTCCTGAGCCAGTTGATCGGTGTAGGCATAGGCAATGCTCGCGGCGCGGTTGGCCTCTTCAGGGTCGATGTCAGGCCCGAGGTTGCGGATTTCAGACGCCAGGCGCTGAACTTCATCACTGGTGGACGGCGGGGCAATTGCGCAGGACCCCAGAACGGCTAGCGCCAGCCCAAATACCAAAGCTCTGATCATCTGCGCGCCCTTTGACCTGCGAACCTGTCAGGATCAGAATAATGGATCGACAACACCTGCGTCACCCCTTGGGTCGCGCGGCCTTTTCCGCGATGCCGCTGGTGCCCTGACGCCGGGCCAGTTCGGCCAACACATCATCCAGCGCCACATCGCGCGCGGCCAGCATGACCAGCAGGTGATACAGTACATCCGCCGCCTCTGAGGTCAGCTTGGCCTGATCGCCCTTAACCGCCTCAATGATGGCCTCAACCGCCTCTTCGCCGAATTTTTCGGCGCATTTCTCGGGGCCTTTGGCCAACAGCTTGGCGGTCCAGCTGCCTTCAGGATCCGTCCCTTTGCGGGCCTCAATCGTTTGGGCCAGCTCGTGCAGAATGCTCATGTAAGCCTCATCGGGATGCCAGCGGCGGCCATGTGTTCCTTGGCCTCGCGGATGGTGAATTCGCCGAAGTGAAAGATCGATGCGGCAAGGACAGCGCTGGCACCGCCTTCGGTGACGCCTTCGACCAGATGATCCAGAGTTCCAACCCCGCCCGAGGCGATCACTGGTACATTGACAGCATCCGAAATGGCGCGTGTCAGAGGCAAGTTGAACCCGGCTTTGGTACCATCGCGATCCATCGAGGTCAGCAGAATTTCACCCGCGCCCTTGGCGACGACGGTTTTGGCGAACTCGACCGCGTCGATGCCAGTGGGCTTGCGTCCGCCATGAGTGAAAATTTCCCACTTGCCGGGGCTGACGGTTTTGGCGTCGATGGCACAGACGATGCACTGGCTGCCGAATTGATCGGCGGCTTGGGCGATCACATCCGGGTTTGCCACTGCCGCCGAGTTGAAGCTGACCTTGTCTGCACCCGCCAGCAAAAGAGCGCGCACGTCTTCCTTGGTCCGCACGCCGCCGCCAACGGTCAGGGGTACAAAGCACTGTTCCGCTGTGCGCTGCACCACATCGAACATGGTCCCGCGGTTTTCATGGGTGGCATGGATGTCCAGAAAGCAAATCTCGTCAGCGCCTGCCGCGTCATAGGCCTTGGCGGATTCCACCGGGTCACCCGCATCGCGCAGGCCAACAAAGTTAACACCTTTGACAACGCGGCCATCGGCGACATCCAGACAGGGTATGATACGGGTTTTCAGCATCTCTCGTCCTTTGTTGGCGCACCTCTAACGGCAAAGCCCCGCCGATGCCAGACTTGTGATTGTCACAACTCTGGAACCTGTGAAAACTGTCCCCAATTCATCAGGAGATCAATGAGATGCGTAGACTCTTTTTAGCAACCACTTTCATTTTCGCAGGAGCAGCTGCCGCAATGGCTGACGATATCATCAAGATGAAGACCGACAAATCGGTGACCCAGGCGCTGGACGCGCTTGAGACGGCGATTGGCAACGCGGGTGCAACGGTTTTTGCGCGGATCGACCACGCCGCCGGAGCTGAAAAGGTCGGAACGCCGATCCCGCCCAATCAGGTGCTGATTTTCGGCAATCCTGCGCTGGGTACGCCTGCAATGCAGATCGACCCCCGTGCCGGACTGTTCCTGCCGCTCAAGGTGCAAGCGTATGAAGATGCCGACGGTCAGGTTTGGCTGATCTATGAAGATCCAAAAGAGACGATGGATGAGTTCGACGCGGTCGAAAACTCTCCCATCATCGAGAAAATGCGCGGGGCGCTGGCAAAGCTGACTGCGGCTGCCGCGCAGTAAATCAGGTCAGGGCGCGAATGGCCTCTGCCAGGTCAATCGCGCCGTCATACAGCGCCCGGCCGGAAATCGCGCCGTTCAGTTCCACACCGCAATCACGCAGAGCAATCAGATCATCCAATGAGCTGACGCCGCCTGACGCGATCACCGGGATCGATACGGCACGGGCCAAGTCCGCGGTGGCCTCAATGTTAGGGCCCTGCATCGCGCCATCGCGGTTGATATCAGTATAGATGATTGCAGCAACGCCGGCATCCTCGAAGCTGCGCGCCAGATCAGTGACCTGCACATTCGTCTCTTCAGCCCAGCCTTTGGTCGCGACCATGCCGTTGCGGGCATCAATGCCAACGGCAACTTTGCCGGGAAAGGCTTTGGCCGCCTTGCGCACCAGATCCGGGTTCTCGACCGCGATTGTGCCCAGAATCACTCGGGCCAGACCTTTGTCGATCCAGGTTTCAATGGTGGCCATGTCGCGGATACCGCCGCCAAGCTGGGCGGGAACGTTGCATTCCTTCAGAATTGCCTCGACTGGGGCGGCGTTGACCGGCTCACCGGCAAAGGCACCGTTCAGGTCAACCAGATGTAGCCATTCGCACCCCGCGTCGACAAAGGCACGGGCCTGGGCGGCGGGGTCTTCATTGAACACGGTCGCTTTGTCCATTTCACCGCGCAGCAGGCGCACGGCCTGTCCGTCTTTGAGGTCGATGGCAGGATAGAGGATCATGTTGTCAGGCCTTGAATCGCTGTTTTCCCGGCGGGATATCGCACAGGCAGGGCAGGGGATGCAACGCGACGCAAAGTCAATCTTGCCCCACGTCCACCAGCGCGCCAGACTGCTGGTCAAATAGGGAGGATTTTATGAAGAAAACAACTTTTGCAGCAGCCTTGGGGCTGGCATCTCTGATTTCGGGAGCGGCGATGGCCGACCCGGTTGACGGTCTTTGGAAAACCCAGCCCGGAGACACCGGCGGATACCTGCATGTTTCGATTGCCGAATGCGGCAGCGCGATTTGCGGTACCATCGATACCGCTTTTGACAAAGACGGGAATGAACAGCTGGAATATGAAAATCTCGGCAAGCAGATCATCTGGGATATGGTGTCCGATGGCGACGGCACCTATGGCGGGGGCAAGATCTGGGCTCCGGACAGAGACAAGACCTACAGCTCGAAAATGACCCTGGACAGCCAGAACAAGCTGACCGTCAAAGGTTGTGTTGCGGGTGGATTGGTGTGTCGCGGGCAGGACTGGACACGGGTTCAGTAACCGCTCAGGGCGTCCAGGTCAGGAAATTCCCGATCATGCGCAGGCCCACATCCTGGCTTTTCTCAGGATGGAACTGCATCCCGACCATAGTGTCACGGCCAATTACGGCCGTGACGTCCTGACCGTAATCCACATATGCCAGACGCTGTGCGGGATCGCTGACCCGGAAATGGTATGAGTGGACGAAATAGGCGTGATCGCCTGATGTGACCCCGGCAAAGACAGGGTGTTCGCTTTCCAACACCAGATCGTTCCAACCCATATGCGGCACTTTCAGCGACCGGTCTGACGGCGCAATTTGCACCACATCCCCGGCAATCCAGTCCAACCCATCGGTGTCAGTGTACTCATGACCTTTCGAGGCCATCAGCTGCATACCCACGCAGATACCCAGAAATGGGCGGGCTTTCTGCTCGACCGCTTCGACCATCGCGTCATAGATACCCTTGTGCCCGCGCAGCTCGGCCGCGCAGGCAGGGAAAGCGCCGTCACCGGGCAGTACCAGCCGGTCGGCTCGTGCAACGACATCCGCGTCTGAAGTTACTACGACCTCGCCGGCGTCCAGTTCACGCGCCATGCGCTGAAACGCCTTTTCAGCGGAATGCAGATTGCCGCTTTCATAGTCGACAATGGCGGTGAGCATTTACAACGCGCCCTTGGTCGACGGAATCGCATCTGCTTTGCGCGCATCGGTCTCAACCGCGTCGCGCAATGCGCGCGCGACAGCTTTGAACGCCGCTTCTGCGATGTGGTGGCTGTTGAACCCGTGCAACTGGTCGATATGCAGAGTGATGCCGCCATGAGTGGCCAGCGCCTGAAAGAACTCGCGCACCAGTTCAGTGTCGAAGGTGCCAATCTTGGGAGTCGGCAGGTCTACGTTCCAGATCAGAAACGGTCGCCCTGACAGATCCAGCGCACAGCGCACCTGTGCATCGTCCATCGGCAGGTGACATTCGCCATACCGCCGGATGCCCTTTTTGTCGCCCAAGGCCTGTGTCAACGCTTGCCCCAGTGCGATTCCGGTGTCCTCGACCGTGTGGTGGTCGTCGATGTGGTAATCGCCCTTGGCACGGATCGTCATGTCGATCAGAGAATGGCGCGCTAACTGATCCAGCATGTGGTCAAAGAAACCGACGCCGGTCTGATTGTCATACTGGCCGGTCCCATCCAGATTGACCTCGACCGTGATCTCGGTTTCGGCGGTCTGACGGCTGATCTTTGCGCTGCGCATGGGCGAATTCCTTTTACTACAGGCGTGCTTATAGACGGGGTAGGGCGGGTTGATCCAGACCATCCGTCGCAATCGCCGCAAACTGTTGCAGGGGATTGCGCCCGGGCGCAGCCCATGTCAGCCTGCGGCCAACTCAACCAACAAGGCTCGGCCCATGTCCACTTGTGTTTTCATCCAGATCCGCTGCAAACCCGGCACCACTTACAAGGTGGCTGAAGAGATCGCGTTGCGCGAAATCCACTCGGAGCTCTACTCTACCAGCGGCGAATATGACCTGCTGCTGAAGCTTTACATCCCCGAGGCCGAGGATGTGGGACATTTCATCAATGAAAATCTGCTGGTGATCTCGGGTATAGAACGCTCGCTGACCACAATGACGTTCAAGGCCTTCTAGCCCTGCTCAAACGTGGTCACGCGGAAGATTCGGTCCGGGTCGTGATTGGAGTGCTTCGGCGCGGTGTCAAAGACGTTCTTACGCGCCGCCCGCGCGGCCAATGTGAAGGTGGCTTTGTTCGGTTGCGGCATATGAACATATACGCGGGTCATGCTTTTTCAGCAGGCCGCGCCATAAGAAAACAGCGTTGAGTGAGAGGGTTTGTATCTGGAGCGGGCGAGGCGATTCGAACGCCCGACCCTAACCTTGGCAAGGTTATGCTCTACCCCTGAGCTACGCCCGCATCAGATACATATTTGGTCCGGAGACCTCTCAATGGAGCGGGCGAGGCGATTCGAACGCCCGACCCTAACCTTGGCAAGGTTATGCTCTACCCCTGAGCTACGCCCGCGCCGTTGAGTGAGGCGTGAAGTATTAATTCTGGCGGAAAGCTGCAAGGGGAAAAACGCGACTTTTGCAAAAAATCTTCTCGTGCGGAGGAAATCCAGACAGACTTGACCTTGCGTAGCAGCAGCCCAGTTCAACTGGACCGGTCGAGATTCCGCGTTAAGCTTTGCCCAGAGCTTAGGAATATTAATAGACGGAGCCACCCATGCTGACAATTACACCGGTTTATGCGGCATTAGCCGCCTTTTTGTATCTGGCGCTGAGCCTTCGGGTCATTGGCCACCGACGGGGCGAAAAGGTTTCCTACGGGGATGGTGGCAAGGGGCAAATGATCAAGGCGATCCGGACTCATGGCAATTTCGCCGAATACGCGCCGTTTGCGCTGTTATTGATGGCAATGGTTGAATTGCAGGGCGCCAGCGGGTTGCTGTTGAACCTGTTGGGATTGGCCTTGCTGGGTGGTCGCCTGCTTCATGCATATGGGTTTGGCAGGTCTCCGCAGATCGTTATCCTCAGGCAAATCGGAATGCTGCTGACATTTGGTTCAATCCTCGTAGCTGCAATAGCCAATATTGTGTTGGCGGTGTGAGCGCGGTGGGTCGCTCACGCCGAAAAAGGCCACCGTTTTACCCAGATTCAATTATTAACTAACTGTCAACGTTGTCTCAGGTGCTTGATTTTGTGGTATCTGCTGCCACTGCTCAAGAAGGACAGGTGAATAATATGAAGCGGTTCTTGTTACTTTCGCGTGTAGTTGCACCTCATTTCTGCTGCTTGGCGCTGTAAGCTTTGTGGCAGTTGTTGCCGCACCTGATATGGCCATCGCCAAAAATGGTGGCGGCAAAGGCAATGGCGCTGGCAAAGGCAATGGTGGTGGAAATGGGAACGGCGCGGATAAGTCTGGCGACAAGTCCTCACAGGTGAAAGGTGGCAAGTCCTCGGGTAAAAAGGGGACGGGCAAAGGGTTGCTCGCCAGTCTTGGCCTAAAAAAGCAAAAAACTGCCAAAACGGGCGCTACGACTCAAAAGAAAAACGGGCTGGTCGCTTCGATTGGTAATCTGGTCAAGGGCAATAAGAAACCTGCCAAGATGACCAAAGTTACCACTGCTGTCGTTGATGAGAAGCCGGTTCACCCCAACAAGCACGGCAAATTGCATCGGAGCTTAAAGGTCTGAACGCGGCCCATGCCAGCCAAACGGCTCTCATGAATGCGTCCCCGAACAGTATGCCAGGAAAGCTGTACTCTTATCAGCAGAACATCCTTGGTCATACCGACGCGACGACAGATCTGCAGGATAAGAACGACGAACTGGAAGACCTGCAGGAACTGACCGCAGAAGAGATCGAAGAGGCCTATGAGCCGACCGAGGACGAGCTTGCCGAGGGCATCACCGCTCAGGACAAGTACGACGACGCGGTCGAAGCGGCTGAGCTGGCTGTAGAGGAGGCCGAGACAAACCTGGCCGGATCTTCTGACCCGCAAGAGGCTCTGGATACTCTGACCGGCGGTCGCGAGTTGTCTGACGACGCCCTGAACGAGCTGCACGACCTGCTGGGTCTGCCGGCGCTTGCGGATTATGATGTTTCTGATGATGAAACAGAAAAGGCATTGGTCGAAGATGAGGTTGAAGAAGAAACCGTAGACGGCTGAACCTTAACCCAATGAAATGGAAAAGGCGCGCCCCAGAGGCGCGCCTTTTTTTGCTATTCCAGCTCGATCAGCAGGTCCTTGGCGTCAATTTGACCGCCTGGCTGAACGTGGATGGCTTTGACTACGGCGTCCCTTTCGGCGTGAATGCCAGTCTCCATCTTCATGGCCTCGATGGTCAAAAGCATATCGCCTTCTTTGACCTCTTGTCCCGCAGTAACCGCAACGGTTGCCACGACACCCGGCATCGGTGCGCCGATATGTGCGAGGTTGCCGATTTCCGCTTTGGGTCGGGCCTGCGTGGTTGACGTCACCAGACGGTTTGGCACCCGGATCACACGGGGCTGACCGTTCAGTTCAAAGAACACTTTGACCTCACCATTTTCATCGGTTTCACCGATGGCCTGACAGCGAATTTCCAGAGTCTTCCCGGGATCGATTTCCGCGGCGATCTCTTCGCCGGGCTCCATTCCATAGAAGAATGTGCGCGTGGGCAGGGTGCGGACGGGGCCATAAATCCGGTGGCGACCCATGTAATCAAGGAACACCTTGGGATACATCAGGTATCCGTTCAGATCCTCGTCGTCGACCTCTTTGCCGTCAAGTTGTTTGGACAGTTCGGCGCGCGTTTCCTCCAGATCGACCGGGGGTACGTCTTTGCCGGGGCGGTCAGTGTTGGGGCTTTCGCCCTTAAGCGCCTTGCTGATGATCGCATCAGGGAACCCGCCCGGAGGCTGCCCCAGATTGCCGCGCATCATGTCGATGACCGAATCCGGGAAGGCCACGTCCGAGTCCGGGTTTTCGACATCGGCGCGCGTCAGCCCTTGGCTGACCATCATCAGCGCCATGTCGCCAACCACTTTTGACGAAGGCGTGACTTTGACGATATCGCCGAACATCTGGTTCACGTCCGCATACATCTGCGCCACTTCATGCCAACGCTCTTCCAGGCCAAGGCTGCGCGCCTGAGCCTTGAGGTTAGTGAACTGGCCACCGGGCATCTCGTGCAGATATACCTCGGATGCAGGGGCCTGCAGGCTGGATTCAAAGGCCGCATACTGGCCTCGGACCACCTCGAAATAGTCGCTGATTTCGCGGATGGCCTTGATGTCCAGACCGGTGTCGCGTTCCGTATGGCGCAGCGCTTCGACCACAGTGCCCAATGTCGCCTGAGAAGTGTTGCCACTGAAGCTGTCCATCGCGCAATCCACTGCGTCCACACCCGCCTCGGAGGCGGCCAGAATGGTGGCGCTGGCGATACCGGCAGTGTCGTGCGTGTGGAAGTGGATTGGCAACCCGACCTCTTCTTTCAGCGCACGGATCAAAATCTTGGCCGAGGCTGGTTTCAGCAGGCCGGCCATGTCTTTCAGGCCCAGAATATGAGCCCCGGCATCGCGCAGCTCTTTCGCCATGCCAACATAGTATTTTAGGTCATATTTGGCACGGTTCGGGTCCAGAATATCGCCAGTATAGCAAACGGTGCCTTCACAGATTTTACCGTTCTCGACCACCGCATCCATCGCGACACGCATATTTTCGACCCAGTTGAGAGAGTCGAAGACGCGGAACACGTCGATATTTTCCGACGCCTGACGAACGAATTCCTGCACCACGTTGTCGGGGTAATTGGTGTATCCAACCCCGTTTGCGCCGCGCAAAAGCATCTGGGTCATCAGGTTCGGCATCACCTCGCGCAGGTCACGCAGACGTTGCCACGGACATTCCTGCAAGAACCGATAAGCCACATCGAAAGTGGCGCCGCCCCAGCATTCGACGCTGAACAGCTGCGGCAGGTTGGCCGCATAGCTCGGGGCCACTTTGATCATGTCGATCGACCGCATCCGCGTCGCCAGCAGCGACTGGTGCCCGTCGCGCATCGTGGTGTCGGTGATCAGCAACTGGCGCTGAGCCTTCATCCAATCGGCCACCGCCTGCGGGCCCTTTTGTTCTAGCAGATTGCGGGTGCCCATCTGCGGTTCACTTTTCAGAGCCGGGGCCTTGGCCTCTTTCAGATCGGTACGCGGTTCGGGACGATCCTTGGTTTCGGGATGCCCATTCACGGTGATATCCGCAATATAGGTCAGAACCTTGGTGCCCCTGTCACGGCGTCGTTTAAAGGTGAACAGCTCGGGCGTCGTGTCAATGAACTTGGTGGTGTATTCATTCGACAGGAAGGTCGGGTGTTTCAGCAGGTTGATGACAAAGTCGATATTGGTGCTGACGCCACGAATACGGAACTCGCGCAGCGCTCGGTCCATTCGCGAAATCGCGGCCTGTGGCGTCGGGGCCCAGGCCGTGACCTTGGTCAGCAGCGAGTCGTAGTACCGCGTGATTACACCACCCGCATAGGCCGTGCCGCCATCTAGGCGAATACCCATGCCAGTAGCTGAGCGGTATGCGGTGATGCGACCGTAGTCGGGAATGAAGTTGTTCTGCGGGTCTTCGGTTGTGATCCGGGTCTGAAGGGCATGACCGTTCAGGTGCACATCCGCTTGGCTGGCGGCGCCGGTGGCTTCGGCCAACGATTTGCCCTCGGCGATCAGGATCTGTGCCTGCACAATGTCGATACCTGTGACTTCTTCGGTGACGGTATGTTCCACCTGAACGCGCGGGTTCACCTCGATGAAGTAGAACTTGCTGGTTTCCATATCCATCAGGAACTCGACGGTGCCTGCGCATTCATAATTTACATGGGCGCAAATCTTGCGGCCCAGTTCGCAGATTTCCGCGCGTTGTTCTTCGCTGAGATACGGGGCAGGCGCGCGTTCCACGACTTTCTGATTACGGCGCTGGACCGAGCAGTCGCGCTCATACAGGTGGTAAATTTCGCCATGTTTGTCGCCCAGAATCTGCACCTCGACATGGCGGGCGCGGATAATCATTTTTTCCAAATAGCCCTCGCCATTGCCAAAGGCAGCCTCGGCTTCGCGGCGGCCTTCCAGGACCTTTTCTTCCAGTTCGTCCTCGGATTCGATTGGGCGCATGCCGCGGCCACCTCCGCCCCAGGATGCTTTGAGCATCAGGGGATATCCGATCTCTTTGGCTTGTGACCGGATCGCGTCCATATCGTCGCCCAGCACTTCGGTCGCAGGTATCACCGGAACTCCGGCGGCGATGGCCACGCGGCGGGCGCTGGCCTTGTCGCCCAAGGCGCGCATGGTTTCGGCCTTTGGTCCAATGAAGGTGATCCCGTTCTGGACGCAGGCATCCACGAAATCTGGGTTTTCCGACAACAAGCCATAGCCCGGGTGGATGGCATCCGCACCACATTCCTTGGCCACGCGAATAATCTCGTCAATGCTGAGGTAAGCGGCAACCGGCCCCATCCCCTCGCCGATGCGATAGGCCTCGTCCGCCTTGAAACGGTGCAAGCCAAGCTTGTCCTCTTCCGCATATACGGCGACTGTGCGTTTGCCCATCTCATTCGCTGCGCGCATCACGCGAATGGCAATCTCGCCGCGGTTGGCGATCAGGATCTTGTCGAAATGTGTCATATCAGGTCCCGGTCCTGTTTGTTTGGCGAACTTCTAGGCGAACAATACGCGCAGGTATATCGGTGATTTGGGTAGAACCGGCATGTTAACGCTCGCAAACGCCTCCTGTTGGTGAATGCTTGATAGCCTTGCTGCGCTGCGGCATCAAGACTGGTGAATTGCGGCGTGATTTGGCGTGTTCATTATGGACTTTTTGGCCACGGTCGGCAGATGCTTTGCCAAGTTTCGACATAGCAGGCAAGTTGCGCGCATGGTCGTGCCGGGTGCCGAGCCGATTGACTTCAAGCACGTTGGGAATGAAAGGCCTGACTGTGTCCGGTTATCGTGGATGTGCAGCCCCGAGAGGTTTTGGGCAGATCGTTTGCGTACCGCTTGCCTCAAATCATTGCGTCACTTCTTTATCCGATCCTCTGAAAGATCACCGACCGTTTATGAGTCTAGGGATTGTGCCGCTCAAAAGCGATAGGGCTGGCTAGGACGGTTGGCAAGATCGCGATGTGGCCAAGATCTTGGAGAAAGCTAACAAGTATAGAAGTGGCTACTTTGCCCGCGCAGTCAGGCGCCGGGTAACTGGAGTTTTTGCTAAGTATTAGCTAGAGCTTCACGCCGCCGCGACTGGGCCTGAAGTCCGAACCTTTTGGCCGTTGCTATCAGCGGACCCGGTTTCGGTTGGCGTTCCCTTGGCGACTTGCACCTGATTGCGACCCTTATCTTTTGCCGCATACAGCGCATCATCTGCGGCGCGCATCAATTCTTGTGGAATGGTGCCATGGGCCGGATAATGTGAAACGCCGACGGAAATCGTAATTCGAGGCAGCGACTTGTCGCCATATCGAACTGAAACCGCCCCAACCGACTGCCGCAATTTCTCGGCACGGCTGATCGCGTCATCCGGGGTGTTATCCGGCAAGATCAGCATGAATTCCTCACCACCGATGCGGCAGGCAATTTCATCCCGATCACAGCCCTGCTCCAATGCGGCACCGACCGCGCGCAAGACCATGTCGCCTGCATCATGGCCATGGGTATCGTTGAACTTTTTGAAGTGGTCCACATCAACGGCGATCAGGCTAAGCGGTACACCGGTCTGCTGACTGCGCGAAATGGATTTGCGTAGGGTTTCTGTCATATGGCGACGGTTGAACAGCCCGGTTAGCGGATCGCGCACGGATTGGTCGTGCAGTTGATCGCGCATCCTGACATTCGCGATGGCCATGCTGATCTGTTCGGCACAGAGTTGCGCCAGCTTCCTGCTGACATGGAACTCTTCTTCGCGATCTTCAAGCGCGCGCAGATGCAGCAAGCCCACCGTTTCGCCATGTGCCAGAATCGGAAAGCAGAAATACGGACGCCCGTCATGCGGCTCTGCGTGTTCGCAGATGAAATCAATCTCGGAGGCGCCGAATTCATAGGTGCGACCCCGTCGCAAGCCCCAACACCCCTCAGGGTGGATATGTGCCTTATGGGTGCCGCCGTTCCAACTGGCGCAGCCATCAAGCACATCGCGCGAGTTCGAGTAGACGTAAACGCTGCCCTCTGCTTCGGGCAGGATATGGGTCATAAAACGTGAGACCATGTCGAACAGCTCATCCAGAGAACGGCTGGATTGCAGCCACTCGTTCAGCTCCCCTAGCAGCCGCACCTCACGCGCCAGCCGCAACTGGTCAGCCATCAGATCACGCTCTTTCTCGGATTGTTTGTGCAAAGAGCGCAGTTGCGCCCGGTTGGTCCTGTAGGTCACCAATGACACCATCGCCAGCGCCAACAGGGCCACACCGCTTAGAACGATCAGCGAAATTCTCAGCCGGGTTATGAAGGTCGCCCGCAAATCCGAGATATCGGTAAAAAACTCTATCGCACCGATGAAGCGACCGTTTTTTGTAACCGGCATAAAGACTTTGACTATGTGATGCGCACTGGAGTTCTGAATGTTGCCTGTGTGCAAGTCCAGGCCGTCAATCTCGGATAGGGGCACAACCTCTTGTAAATAGTACACCATTCCCCGGGCAACATCGGCGCGAAAGAACGCGCTGTCTTCGCGCAGGCCGACCTCACCTTGACGAGTGGACCAGACCACGCGTCCACTCGTGTCGAACAACCTGAACCGGTAGACATCCGATGCTTCGGGCATCGACGTCAGAAACTCTGCATCATGCCCATCTATATGGCCGGTTCGCAGCGTTGTTTCGGGGTCTTCAAGGTGCAAAACAACCCTGCGTTTCCACAATTCTGACTGTTTGAGGATATCTGTCCGCAGCATCCGTTCCACCAAGGGCGCAGGAAGCCGATAGACACCCCAACCCGCACCAATGGCGAGGCTGATCAGCAATAGGGTGATCCCGGTCCATTTGAGTCGATGATTGATCGTCCCCCGCTCAGCCAATGCCATATCCATATGCTCCCAAACCTTTGAGCCAAGCATCTGACCTAAGGCTTTACAGAGAGTTAATGGCATCAGTCGAACACCGCTTCATTTGGTTAGAATTGAACGCAAGGAAAATCTTAAAAGCTTGTGAACAAGCCGTGAACAAAGCCTTTCCCTTTGCGCCCATCCGGCGTAGTTTGAGAGTATGAGCAGTTTTGACGAAATGGACGCCTTCGAGGGCGCATCGCTGTCGGCGCGGGCGATGCCTGCGGTGGCTGCCGACTATTTGAACGACCTCAACCCGGCACAGCGCGAAGCGGTCGAGCGGCTGGACGGTCCGGTTTTGATGCTGGCAGGTGCCGGCACGGGCAAGACCAAGGCACTGACCGCGCGGATCACCCATCTGCTCAGATCGCATCGGGTACGCGAGAACGAGATTTTGGCCGTGACCTTCACCAACAAGGCCGCGCGCGAGATGAAAGAACGGGTCGGGCGCATGCTGGGCCGACCTGCCGAAGGGATGCCGTGGCTGGGAACGTTCCACGCGATCTGCGTCAAACTGTTGCGCCGCCATGCCGAACTGGCGGGCCTCAAGTCGAATTTTACCATTTTGGATACGGATGACCAAAAGCGCTTGCTCAAGCAACTGACTCAGGCAGCCAATATCGACGACAAACGCTGGCCTGCGCGGATGCTGGCCGGGATCATTGATGACTGGAAAAACCGCGCGCTAACACCAGATAGAGTGCCTGCTGCGGATGCCGGAGCTTATAATAACAAAGGCATTGAGCTTTATGCCCAATACCAGACCCGCCTGCGTGAGCTGAATGCGGTGGATTTCGGCGATCTGCTGTTGCACGTGGTGACGATCTTTCAAACCCACCCGGATGTGCTGGAGCAATACCAACGCTGGTTCCGCTACATCCTTGTCGACGAGTATCAGGATACCAATGTCGCCCAATATCTCTGGCTGCGTCTGCTGGCCGGGGGGCATAAGAATATCTGCTGTGTTGGCGATGACGATCAGTCGATCTATGGCTGGCGCGGGGCTGAGGTGGGTAACATCCTGCGGTTTGAAAAGGATTTCCCCGGCGCTTTCGTGGTGCGGTTGGAGCAGAACTATCGCTCGACCCCGCATATTCTGGCCGCCGCCTCGAATGTGATCCGTGGCAATGAAAAACGACTGGGTAAAGAGCTTTGGACCGACCGGGAAGAGGGCGAAAAGGTTCGCCTGATCGGCCATTGGGATGGTGAGGAAGAGGCGCGTTGGATCGGAGAAGAGATCGACGCGATGCAGGTCGGGACGCGTGGCGTGCGCCCGATGAACTTGGACGAAATAGCCATCCTCGTGCGTGCGTCGCACCAGATGCGCGCGTTTGAGGATCGGTTCCTGACTATCGGGATGCCCTATAAGGTGATCGGCGGGCCACGGTTTTATGAGCGGATGGAGATTCGCGATGCCATGGCCTATTTCCGGTTGGTGGTCAGCCCCGAGGATGATCTGGCGTTCGAGAGGATCGTGAACACGCCCAAGCGCGGCCTTGGGGACAAGGCGCAGCAGACCATTCAGGTGATGGCGCGTGAAAACGGGGTGTCCCTGGTCGAAGGCGCGCGGATCGTGGTCGAGCAGGGGTTGATCAAGGGCAAGGGCGGCAAGGCGCTGCGCGAGTTGATCGACGGGCTGGCTCGGTGGAATGCGATGACACGTGGACCACGGATTGAAGTGGATGATGACACCCTTATTGATGACGGGGTGTCTCCGATCCGCTATGGCGCGCCCGAGCACACGCATATCGAACTGGCGCAGATCGTGCTGGACGAGTCCGGCTATACCGCCCATTGGCAGAATGAGAAAACGCCCGAGGCGCCGGGCCGGCTGGAAAACCTCAAGGAACTGGTCAACCAACTGGACAATTTCGAGAACCTGCAAGGGTTTTTGGAACATGTCAGCCTGGTCATGGACAATGAAAAGGAAACGGATGGGGCAAAGGTCTCGATCATGACTCTGCATGCGGCCAAGGGGCTGGAGTTTCCCGCCGTGTTCCTGCCGGGTTGGGAGGACGGGTTGTTCCCGTCGCAGCGGTCGATGGACGAGACCGGAATCAAGGGGCTCGAAGAGGAACGGCGTCTAGCCTATGTGGGCATCACCCGTGCCGAAGAGGTCTGTACGATTTCCTTTGCCGCCAACCGCCGGGTGTTCGGGCAATGGCAGAATTCGATGCCATCACGGTTTATTGACGAACTGCCCGAGGAGCATGTCGAGGTTCTGACGCCTCCGGGGCTCTATGGCGGGGGGCAGCCGTCGGCCGGGATCGAAACCCGCGCGGCTGAGGCAAATGTCTATAACTCACCCGGCTGGAAACGGCTGCAGGCGCGGCAGGGACAATATGGCATGTCGCAACCGCGCGAAACACGCAACACGGTGATCGACGCAACCGCGGTGGCAAGTTTCACACTGGGTGAACGGGTGTTTCACAAGAAATTCGGCTATGGCGCAGTGGAGGGCATCGAGGGCGACAAGGTTGAGGTCGCGTTCGACAAGGCGGGCACCAAGAAGGTTGTTGCCCAGTATCTTTTTCCGAAGGACGACGTTCCGTTTTAACCAAAAGGAATGCGCCTGACGGCGCATGCTCAATGTTTTGAAAGGCGCCTGGGTGGGCGCCTTTTTCTTTGGGGGAAACGAAAAACGGCGGTTCCCAGGGAGGAGGAAGGAAACCGCCGTTCTTTTCAACACCAAGGCAGGGAGGAGGAGAGCCCCGATGTATCTGCTTCCGGCGTTCAGGGCCGGTATAAAAGGCGGCAACGTCAGGGAGGAGGAGAGACGTTGCCGCAGATTACAGACCCAAGGGAGGAGTAGGGTCTGATCTCTGTATTGCTGTGCGCTTAACGCGCGAATTGTTCTTCTGCGGCCTGCATTGCCAGCCGACGGATCATTGAGCGGTGCAGGCCCAGGTCGGCCAACTCGCGATCGGACAGCTCGGACAGTTCGTTAACCGTCTGGCGGTAGGCCCGATAGCGTGCAAACCGGGTCTTTGCGGTTTCGATCATCGAGGCCAGGCCGAATGCCGGAGCGCTTTTCAGAGCGGTTTGTTGTGTTGCTACACCCATCTGCGTAACCCGTTTCGTATGTTGGTGCCGAAGTGTTTCGGCGTTTGCTTGAGGATGAAAATAAGCAAATGCTGCGATTGCACAATAGTTGACGTCGTCAATGCTGCTATGCAGCAAATGCATGGATATCAAAGAGTTGAATGTTGGCAATCGAATATGCCTTAAAAATATGGGTTTGAGTTGCGCCAAGGGTGTCGCTTCTAATGCGGTTCCACTGAAAACCATAGGATCGTGACGTAAGGTCCGATTGCTTCGGTACGGTTATCGAAGAAGCCGAATGGCTGTGGTCGTGCGTATATGGGAAATCGTGGGTTCAGGTGGTTTTTAGTAACTTGGGAATGCGTGGGAACCGAGCCACCTTTGTTGATTCGTAGTTTGGAATGGAGGATTTGCTGGCTCTATCTACGGGGAATCGATGAAAGTGAAAAAATGTTGGGAATTCATGGGACGTTCATAATCTCTCTGACTTGTCTATATATGGTTGCTTTGAGGTGGTAGTATTCTAATTCTGGTGTATAAATAGAGTTTCCATTCATTTTCTTATCGATTACATTGTGAGTTGAGACGTGAGTGTGAGAAATTTTCTATTGATTTCCATGAATTCCCATGCCATCCCTTAGTTATCCGATGAGGACGAGGCACATGGGGCGCTAAATGACCCCGAACCAATAAAATCAGGTTTCATACAGGCATCTCGCTTTCATCAATCAAGAGATCCGGCGCGCGGGCGAGCAGACATCCCCCCAGGTGGCGCGCGCAGCTGGACATCCCGCAAAGCGGGTCAATGCGGCGGGTTGATCAGTGGCAGCAGATCAACCCGCCGTTTTAATTCTGGGGGGAGTGAGAATTTCAAGTGGGGCGCAAGCGAAAGGGACAGTCGTCTTGGCGCGCAGGTTTAGAGGTGAAAGCCACCATAAGGTGGACACGAAGGGCAGGGTCTCGATCCCGGCCTCGTTTCGCCGTGTGCTTGAAGCTTCTGATCCCAACTGGCAGCCCGGTGACAATCCCGAACTTGTAATTGTTTATGGCGACCACCGGCGCAAATTCCTTGAATGCTATACTATGCAGGCGATTGACGAAGTTGACGCCAAGATTGATGCGCTTCCACGGGGTTCAATGCAGCGGAAGACATTGCAGCGCATGTTCCACGGGCAATCCTTTCCGACAAACGTGGATGAGACCGGGCGTCTGGTTCTACCCGCCAAGCTGCGCAGCAAGATTGACCTAGAGGGTGAAGCCTTCTTTATTGCCGCTGGCGACACGTTCCAGATCTGGAAGCCTGAAACCTACGAGTCTGATGAATTGGCGGCCGCCGAGGAATGGCTGGATGATCAACCCGAGGATTTCGATCCTTTGGTGTTCCTAGATGGCGTCGGGGACGCGTGACGGCATGGCCGGTGCGCAAACCTCTTCTGACAAACCACATATTCCGGTATTATTGCGCCCTTTGCTGGCTGCGGTCTCTCCGGTGTCGGGCGTTTGGTTGGACGGAACCTTTGGTGCCGGAGGATATACCCGTGGCCTGCTCGAGGCAGGCGCGGACAAGGTCGTCGGCGTTGATCGTGATCCGCTGGCCTTTGAAATGGCTGCGGACTGGGCCAAGGGCTATAGTGATCGGCTGGTGATGCAGCCCGGCGTCTTTTCGCGTCTGGACGAATACGCGCAGAACTTGGACGGGGTGGTGCTGGACCTTGGGGTTTCCTCGATGCAGCTGGATTTGGCCGAGCGTGGCTTTTCCTTTATGAAGGACGGCCCGCTGGACATGCGCATGAGCCAGGACGGCGAAAGCGCGGCTGATCTGGTCAACACCGCAAGCGAAGCGCAGCTGGCCGACATCCTGTTTCACTATGGTGAAGAACGCGCCAGCAGGCGAATTGCCAGGGCTATCGTCAAGGCGCGGGCGGAAGAGCCGATCACAACCACCTTGCGGTTGGTGGGGCTTATCGAATCCTGTCTGCCCAGGCCCAAACCCGGTCAATCGCATCCCGCGACACGCAGCTTTCAGGGGCTGCGCATCGCGGTAAATGCAGAATATGAAGAATTGTTCCAGGGCCTGATGGCCGCTGAGCGCGCGCTGAAACCTGGCGGGCAGCTGGCTGTTGTGACGTTTCATTCGATCGAAGACCGCATGGTCAAGCGGTTCTTTCAGTCGCGGGCTGGCAAAACAGGTCGGGCAAATCGCTATGCGCCCGAAATTGCGCAGGACCAGCCGCAATTTACGCTCAAAACCCGTAAGGCAGTGGGGCCGGACGAGCAGGAATTACAAGAAAATCCGCGTTCGCGCTCAGCCAAGCTGCGTGTCGCTGTGCGCACCGAGGCTCCGGCGGGGGAAATTGAAGCTCGCGCCATTGGGATGCCGCAACTAGGGGGAAGGGCAAAATGAAGAGTGTATTGTATGTGTTGACTGCCTTGGCCGTGTTCGGGGTGGCCCTTTGGGCGTATCAAGAGAACTACCGCACCCAGCAAGTTGTGAAAGAAACGCAAACACTGCAACGAGAGATCGGCGTGGCACAGGTCCGACTGGCCGTTCTGAATGCGGAATGGGCTTATTTGAACCGTCCTGATCGTCTTCGAGAGCTGGCGGATCTGAATTTTGAACGTCTCGGCCTGCTGCCCTTGCGAGCTGAGCAGTTTGGACGCGCGGATCAGGTTGCCTATGCCGAGGATCCGGATCTTCCGATTGTCGATCCCATCGAATTGCAGGCGATAACCAACATTAAGGCGTTGGGAGAGGTGCAGTTCCCATGACGCGCACGCCCCTCCGCCCTCTGGCCCGTGTCCTGGATGCGCGTGCACGCGGTGAAAACCCCAAGGTTATCGAGCGCGAAAACATCCAGAAGCGCCATGAAGATATGAAGGACAGGGCCCGCGCTCGGGCCGAAGGCCGTTTGCTGGTGCTGGGTCTTTTCTTCTTTTGCGCCTTCTCGGTGGTTGGCGTTCGGATGGGGATGCTTGCGACATCCGAGGCGCAAGAACCCTTGGCCAACGCCCCCGGTGCCACAATCGCGATGCAGCGCGCCAATATTGTTGACCGCGAAGGGCGCATTCTGGCGACCAACCTGGACACCTATTCCGTCTATGCCCAGCCGCCGTTGATGATCGATCCGATTGCCGCCGCGGATCAACTGGTGGCAATCTTCCCGGATTTGGAAAAAGACCGTCTGATCAAGGATTTCACTGGCAACCGCAAGTTCCTGTGGATCAAAAAGCGTATCTCGCCCGAGCAGAAGCAAGCCGTGCATGACATCGGTGATCCAGGTATTCTGTTTGGCCCCCGCGAAATGCGCCTTTACCCGAATGGCAAGCTGGCAGCACATATCCTTGGCGGGTCAGGTTTTGGGCGTGAAGGCGTGAGCGCTGCCGAGGTGATAGGCGTGGCCGGGATTGAAAAGCAGTTTGACGATTATCTGCGGGACCCTGCCAACGGAAACAAGCCGCTGCAACTCTCGCTGGATCTGACTGTACAGGCCGCTGTCGAACAGGTGCTTTTTGGTGGCATGAAGATCATGAACGCCAAAGGCGCCTCAGCCGTTTTGATGGATGCGCATACGGGCGAGGTCATCTCGGCGGCGTCGCTGCCATCCTTTGATCCCAATGATCGCCCGCGCCCCCCGACGTCGGGGTTCGATCCATCGGACAGCCCTTTGTTCAACCGCTATGTGCAGGGCGTTTACGAGCTGGGATCGGTGTTCAAGATATTCACCGCCGCGCAGGCAATTCAGCTTGGTCTGGTGAACTCTGAAACGATCATCGACACCTCGGGTCCGATGAAAATCGGGCGTTTTCCGATTGGTGAGTTCAACGGCAAGAATTACGGCAAGATCAGCGTGGCGGATGTGATCGTCCACAGCTCGAACCGGGGTACTGGGCGTCTGGCGCTGCAAATTGGCGCGCAGCGGCAACAGGAATTCCTGCGTTCGCTGGGCATGTTCGAACCCACCCCGTTCGAGATTGTCGAAGCAAAAGGTGGCGAACCGCTCAAGCCCAAGAAATGGGGTGAGCTGAGCACCGTGACCATTTCTTATGGCCATGGCTTGTCGACCAGCCCGATGCATCTGGCTGCGGGGTATGCGGCGATTGCCAATGGCGGATACTATGTCAGCCCGACCATTTTGCGCCGGAGCGGGTCACAATATGGCCCGCGCGTGATGTCTCTGGGGGCTGCGACGCAGGCACAGAAGATGCTGCGCAAGGTTGTCACCGATGGCACGGCCAGCTTTGGCGATGTCGCCGGGTATGACGTGGCGGGCAAAACCGGTACCGCAGACAAACCCAAGCCGCGCGGCGGGTATTATGATGACAAGGTCATTGCCACATTCGCCACGATCTTCCCGGCTTATGATCCGAAATACGTGCTGATCGTCACGCTGGATGAACCGTCCATCGTGGCCTATGGCGAAAAGCGCCGGACGGCGGGGTGGACAGCCGTCCCTGTGGCCGCGGAATTGATCGGACGGATTGCCCCACTGCTGGGCCTGCGTCCCCGGCTTGAGCCTGAGGCGCGCGCTGCTATAACGCTGACCTCGAATTAGGCGTCCGGCGAAAGGTGGGTCATGGGCACTAGGACTAAGAAACTCAGCCAACTGGCCCTGACTGCGCGCGCAGGTGCGAACCCCGACATCACCGGGTTGGCCGTTGATAGCCGCGAGGTCAAAGACGGTTATCTGTTTGCGGCACTTCCGGGAACGCGGGTCCATGGCGCAGAGTTCATTCAATATGCTCTGCGCATGGGGGCCGCCGCAATCCTCACCGATGCCGAAGGGGCCGAGGTCGCAGCGGGCGTGCTTGCGGGGACGGATGCCGCGCTGGTGGTGGTTGAAGACCCAAGGCAGGCGCTGGCAGGATGCGCAGCACTGTGGTTCGGAAAGCAGCCTCAGACCATCGTGGCTGTGACGGGGACCAATGGTAAAACTTCTGTCGCGACCTTTGTCCGCCAAATCTGGATGGAACTGGGTCATGCCGCCGTCAACCTGGGCACAACCGGGGTCGAAGGCGCATGGACGGCCCCTTTGGCGCATACAACGCCCGAACCGATCACCCTGCATCGGTGTTTGGCCGAGGCGGCTGAGAATGGCGTGACGCATGTGGCGATGGAGGCATCCTCGCATGGTCTCGAGCAGCGCCGCCTCGATGGGGTACAGTTGGCGGCAGCGGGTTTCTCGAATTTCACCCAGGATCATCTGGATTATCACGAAACCTTCGAGGCGTATTTTGCCGCCAAAGCAGGACTTTTCGACCGCGTGTTGCCTCAGGACGGCACGGTTGTGGTCAACATGAGCGATCCAAAGGGTGGGCAGGTTCGTCGTATCGCTGAAACCCGTGGACAAAATGTGCTGACCGTTGGATTGGGTGATGCAGATCTGTGTCTGCTCAATCAGCGCTTTGATGCAACCGGGCAGGATCTGCGGTTTTCGTGGCAGGGTAAGGTTTATCAGACCCGATTGAACCTGATCGGTGGGTTCCAGGCTGAAAACATCCTGCTGGCATGTGGGCTGGTGATCGCTGGTGGCGAAGATCCCACGCGTGTTTTCGAGACCCTGCCGCATCTGACGACGGTCCGGGGACGGATGCAACTGGCTGCGACGCGTGAAAACGGGGCTGCTGTGTTTGTCGATTACGCCCATACGCCAGATGCTGTGGCCACGGCACTCAAGGCTTTGCGCCCTCATGTTATGGGCCGGCTGATTGCCGTCATCGGTGCCGGCGGAGATCGTGATGCGACCAAGCGCCCGCTGATGGGCAAGGCTGCGACCAATAACGCTGATGTGGTATTTGTCACCGACGACAATCCCCGCACCGAAGACCCGGCCACCATTCGTACTGCGGTGATGCTGGGCGCGCCCGAGGCGACCGAGGTGGGTGATCGTGCCGAAGCCATCCTGCGCGGCATAGATGCCCTGCAACCGGGTGATGCGCTGCTGATCGCCGGTAAAGGGCACGAGACAGGACAGATCGTGGGCGATCAGGTTTTACCTTTCGACGACGTAGAACAGGCCAGCATCAGCGTGGCCGCCCTCGATGGGAGGGTGGCATGACGCTCTGGACTGCGGCTGAGGCTGTTGCGGCCACTGGCGGGCGTGCCACCGCCGATTGGCAGGTCAATGGCGTATCCATCGACACCCGCACATTGCAGCCCGGAGATCTGTTTGTTGCGCTGAAGGCGGCGCGCGACGGCCACGATTTTGTGGCGCAAGCGCTTGAGAAGGGCGCAGGCGCAGCGCTGGTCTCGCAGATACCCGAAGGCGTTTCCCCGGACGCGCCGTTACTGATCGTCGAGGACGTGCAGACCGGGCTTGAGGCGCTGGGGCAGGCGGCCCGCGCGCGGACAGAGGCGCGCGTGATTGGCGTGACCGGGAGTGTCGGCAAGACATCGACCAAGGAAATGCTGGCCAATATTCTGGAAACGCAGGGGAAGACCCATGCCAGCGTTGCCAGTTACAACAACCATTGGGGTGTGCCGCTGACGCTTGCCCGGATGCCGCGCGACACTGAATTTGCCGTGATAGAAATCGGGATGAACCACCCCGGAGAGATTGCTCCGCTGGCGCGTCAGGCCCGCCCGCATGTGGCCTTGGTTACCACCGTCGCGGCAGTCCATCTGGAAGCATTCGAGTCCGTCGCAGGTATAGCCCAAGAGAAAGCAGCGATATTTGAAGGGTTACTCCCAGGCGGCGCGGCCATCGTAAATGCGGATATCGAACATGCCGACATCCTGCGCCAATACGCAACTCAGGCTGGGGCAGGGATTGTCGACTTTGGACGCGCTGCGTCAGATTACGTGCTGACCGGAGTTGTGCAGAAACCGGACTCGGTCCATGCAACGGCCAGGGTCGACGGAAAAGCCATCTCCTTTGATGTGCAATCAGCAGGCACTCATTTTGCCATGAATGCACTTGGGGCATTGGCGGCCTGCGTTGAACTTGGTGTCGACCTGAACGAAGCCATCGCAGGCTTGGGCAACTGGTTGCCGGTAAAAGGTCGCGGCTTTCGCGAGCAGATTTCACTGGCGGATGGTGGTCAGGTCGAATTGCTGGACGACAGCTATAACGCCAATCCAACTTCGATGGAGGCTGCCTTGGAAGTTTTGGCCGCCTCACAGGGCAGGCGCCGGATCGCATTTCTGGGTGATATGAAAGAGCTGGGCGCACAAGAGATCCCCATGCATGCAGCGATGGCAAATGTCGCGGCTATGACGCAGATGGATCAGGTTCACTGCATTGGCCCGCTTATGAAAGCGCTTTACGATGCGTTGCCAGCGGAAAAGCGCGGACTTTGGTTTGAGACCAGCGTTGAGATGGCTGAACGGCTGCCAGAGCTGATCTGCGCAGGCGACACTGTTCTTGCCAAAGGATCACTCAGCATGGCGCTGGCGCGAATTGTTGACGGTTTGCGGGAAATGGGGCAAGGGGACGCGCTTGAGCCATGATCGCCGCACGGGAAAGGTATTGATATGCTCTATTGGTTGACCGGCCTGTCGGACGGAGGGGATTTTTTCAATCTCTTCCGGTACATCACGTTCCGGGCGGGCGGTGCCTTTATGACAGCGCTGATTTTCGGGTTTATCTTTGGCAAACCGCTGATCAATGTTCTGCGCCGCAAGCAGGGCAAAGGGCAACCGATCCGGGATGATGGCCCCGAGGGGCACTTCTCCAAAGCGGGCACGCCGACCATGGGCGGCTTGCTGATCGTAGGCGCGCTTGTCACATCGACACTGGTTTGGGCACGGTGGGACAACCCCTATGTCTGGATGGTCTTATTCGTGACGCTGGCCTATGCCGCCATTGGGTTTGCAGATGACTATGCCAAGGTCTCCAAGCAAAACACCAAAGGTGTTTCGGGGAAAATGCGGTTAGGACTTGGTGTGGTTATCGCAGTTCTTGCGTCTATTTGGGCCACGATGCACCACCCTGAGGCGCTGCAGAATCAGCTTGCTGTGCCGGTATTCAAAGACACGCTGCTCAATCTGGGGATATTCTACATTCCCTTCGCGATTGTCGTGATCGTTGGGTCAGCAAATGCGGTGAACCTGACCGATGGGCTGGACGGGCTGGCGATCATGCCCGCAATGATCGCCGCATCGACCCTGGGGATTATCGCCTATGCAGTGGGCCGGGTCGACTTCACTGAGTATCTGGATGTGCATTACGTGCCCGGAACCGGCGAAATCTTTATTTTCACCTCGGCCCTGTTCGGTGCTGGCCTTGGGTTTCTATGGTATAACGCGCCGCCTGCGGCCGTGTTCATGGGCGATACTGGATCGCTTGCCTTGGGCGGCGCTTTGGGAGCGATTGCGGTGGCCACCAAACACGAATTGGTGTTGGCTGTCGTCGGAGGTCTGTTCGTGGTCGAAGCGCTGAGCGTGATCATCCAAGTGCTGTATTTCAAACGCACAGGTCGTCGCGTGTTTCTGATGGCCCCGATCCATCATCACTATGAGAAGAAGGGCTGGGCCGAGCCCACCATCGTGATCCGGTTCTGGATCATCTCACTGATCCTGGCGATGATTGGGCTTGCGACGCTGAAGGTCCGGTAGGCTCCCGCCAGGTTCGGAGGACAGCCGGCCCGCCGCCTCCTGTTGGGCCGGGCTCGCGCTGCGCACGAACCTGCTGTCGATCTTGCCAATGGCAGGTTCATCTGTGCAGTGTGTCGGCGCATTTGAAGTCGAAAGAAGGTGGGAAATATGATCCCGGTCAAAGGGTTTTCAGGACAGAAAGTTGCGGTTCTGGGGCTGGGTCGGTCTGGCCTGACCACGGCGCGCGCCTTGCGGGCCGGTAAGGCCGAACCCGTCTGCTGGGATGATAATCCGGCTGCACGCGCGGCGGCCGAAGCCGAAGGGTTCACATGCTGCGATCTAGGCCGTCACGGGGCGTTTGATGATGTCGCCACTCTGATCGTGTCGCCGGGGATCCCCCATCTGTACCCAGAGCCTAACCCGGTTGTGGCGGCCGCGCTTGAGGCCGGGGTACCGGTGGATAACGATATCGGTTTGTTTTTCCGCTCGTTCGCCGGGCCAGAATGGGACAATCTCGATACTCCGCCCCGCGTGGTCGCGGTGACCGGGTCGAACGGGAAATCAACCACCGCCGCACTTATCCATCATATCCTGACCGAAGCTGGCCGTGAGGCACAGCTGGCGGGGAATATCGGCCGAGGCGTATTGGACATTGATCCAGGGGGCAATGGCTCGGTCGTGGTGTTGGAGTTGTCGAGTTATCAGACAGAGCTTGCGCGGTCGCTGACACCTGATGTGGCCGTTTTCACCAATCTGTCACCGGATCATCTGGATCGTCACGGTGGCTTGGGGGGCTATTTCGCCGCCAAGCGCCGTCTGTTTGCCGAAGGTGGCCCTGACCGTGCCGTGATCGGCGTGGATGAAGACGAAGGCGCCTTTCTGGCTGGTCAGCTGGCCGAAGCGCCAACGGATGACCGGGTGATCCGTATTTCGGTTGCCCGCAAGTTGACCGGACCCGGATGGCAAGTATTTGCGCGCAAAGGGTTCCTGTCGGAATATCGCAAGGGGCGACAGGCGGGGTCGATTGACCTGCGCGAGATCAAAGGTCTGCCCGGTGCACATAATCACCAGAATGCCTGTGCCGCCTACGCCACGTGCCGCGCGTTGGGGTTGGCCCCACGGATCATTCAGGATGCGTTGCACAGCTATCCGGGCCTGCCGCATCGCAGTCAGATCATCGCCGAAGCGGATGGGGTCACCTATGTAAACGATTCAAAGGCGACCAATGTCGACAGCGCAGTAAAGGCGTTGAACGCGTTCAAGAAGGTCCGCTGGATCTGTGGCGGGCTTGAGAAAGAGGGCGGGTTGTCTGCACTCAACTCAGCCAGTGAACATGTGCTCAAGGCTTATGTGATCGGGCGCGAAGCTGCCGGATTTGCAATGCAGTTACATGCAGATACCCTGGTTTGCACCACAATGGCAGAAGCCGTTGAACAGGCAATGAACGACGCGCAGTCGGGCGAGACGATTTTGCTGGCCCCTGCCGCAGCCAGTTTTGATCAATATGACAATTTCGAACAACGCGGTGAGGATTTTGCAGAACAGGTTCGTAAACGGCTTTAGGACACGCCATTTGCAATAGATCGCCGGTTGGGCCAAGCTGAGATGCTATCAGCTTGACGCGCCATATTTTTTGGTTTTGCTACCCGTCAAATTCAACACGAGGTTATGACTATGCCATATCGTAAGTTTTCCCTGATCCTGCCTGCCATTCTGATTGCGGGTGCCTGCACCAACACTGGCGCAAACTACCAGCCGATCATCGATGGTCCGGTTGGCCCTAATTACAACGTTGATCTGCAGCAGTGCCAACAGCTTGCGGCATCGCAGGCATCTGTTGATGGCACCACGGCCGGGAATGCAGCCATCGGCGCCGTTGGCGCAGCCGCAGTGACCGGGATCGTACAGGACAGCAGCGATAATCTGGGCCGTGCTGCAGTTGCAGGTGCGTTGGTTGGCGCCGGTGCGGATGTGATCAACAAGAACCAGAACAAAGAAGTGTTGGTGCGTAACTGCATGCGTGGCCGTGGGTACAACGTCGTCGGCTAGTGCCGCGCAAATACCGTGTCGGCTAACCACGACTGGCGATTGCAGTTCCAGCGGCATGGCCTGAGGACCATGCCCATTGGAAATTGTACCCGCCCAGCCAACCGGTGACATCCACCGCTTCACCTATCGCATAGAGGCCGGGGACATCCCTGGCCTCCATCGTTTTTGACGACAGATCATCGGTGTCGATGCCGCCCAGCGTGACCTCGGCGGTGCGATAGCCTTCGGTCCCGGACGGGGTCAGATGCCAGTTCGACAGGGCCTCGACCAGGTCCGAAAGGGCGGTGTCCGATTGGTCGGCCAAATTGCCTTGCATGGGAATGTGTTGGCTCAGGAAATCGACCAATCGCGCGGGTAACTGCCGGGAAAGTTCAGTAGTCAGGGCTTTGCGTCCGCTGTTTTGGCGCTGATCTCGCAGCAGGTCGAACAGTGGCATATCCTGGATCAGGTTGACCCGGATCGCCTCACCCTCGCGCCAGTATGAGGATAGTTGCAGCGCAGCTGGTCCGCTGAGGCCGCGATGGGTGAAAAGCAAAGCCTCGTCAAAGCTGGTCCGGTCGTTCGACAGCCGCGTCGGCAGCGAGACACCGGACAGGTCCTTGAATCTGCCGTCGGTAAAGGTGAACGGCACCAGAGCCGCGCGTGTCTCGGTCATCCGCAATCCAAACTGGTGTGCGATGTCATAAGCCAGACCCGTCGCCCCCATTTTAGGGATCGACTTGCCACCCGTGGCCAGAACCAGATTGGTGCAGGTCAGGGCATGACGCTGTCCCTCGCGTTCAACCGTCAGCGCGAAACCAGTGTCGGTTTTGCACAGGTCCTTCATCTCGGTCCTTACCCACAGCTCGGCCCCGGCGCGCTCTATTTCATCCAGCAACATTTGGATGATCTGTTTCGAGGAGCCGTCGCAGAACAGCTGTCCCAGTGTTTTCTCGTGCCAAGCGATGTCATGACGCCCGACCATTTCAATGAAATCCCACTGCGTGTAGCGCGCCAATGCGGACTTACAGAAATGCGGGTTCTGAGACAGGAAGTTGCCCGGCCCCGCGTGCATATTGGTGAAATTACACCGCCCGCCGCCCGAGATGCGGATTTTCTCACCCGGCGCCTTCGCGTGGTCGATCACCAGAACGCGCCCAACGCAATGGGCGGCACACATCAAGCCAGCAGCACCGGCGCCCAGGATGATCGTATCATAAGTCATGCGCGGGGGATGGCGTGGAATGGCTGGGATGGCAAGGGGGAGACGTAAACACGCGCTGCAATCGTCCGTCCGTGACTGTGGATCCGTCCTCTGATTGGTTTGGGAAAATGGAATGAAATTGGCAGTTGGAACATTTGTGATATTGGCCGGAATACCATGTGCCAGAATACGCCCGACAAGGAAGCTCAATATGACGCACTGCACAGGAGGGCGGTTCAGTGATCACGCGCATTTCCCAAGTCACAGTTCAACTGGGAAAAAAGGCTGAATTGGTCGAATCCAGGAGGATAAAGCACTACGATCTTGTTCCCTAGGTGTTCCGAACGCCCGGGACGGGAAGCCCTGAAGCGGATCACTGGCTTGAAGGCGCCAATTTCCCTCTGTTGCGGCGTCATTCCACTAGCCCAAACACTAAAACCCCTGTAGACTCGCTCGTAGACCCCGAAAACGGGGCGTTGACGAGGCAGATAGTGGCGGTATCTCATGACTGAGATGGTGTATGGCGCGGTTCAGGACCAGCGCGGAGAACCGATTCTACCAAAGTGGTGGCGGACGATTGATCGTTGGACGATGTCCTGCGTACTGATCCTGTTTGTCATCGGGCTGTTGCTGGGGCTGGCCTCATCGCCGCCGCTGGCTGGTCGCAACGGGTTCGACCCGTTCCATTACGTCGAACGCCAGGCGCTGTTCGGCGGATTGGCGCTTGTTGCGATGCTGCTGACCTCGATGATGTCGCCCACACTGGTTCGACGTCTGGCGGTGTTGGGGTTTCTTGCTGCTTTTGTCGCGCTGGTCTTCCTTCCCGTCTTTGGCACAGATTTTGGCAAAGGTGCGGTGCGCTGGTATTCGCTTGGCTTTGCCTCGCTGCAGCCGTCTGAATTTCTGAAACCCGGGTTTATCGTTGTGGCGGCCTGGTTGCTGGCCGCGTCACAACAGATCAACGGCCCGCCCGGTCGGCTATGGTCTTTTGCGCTGTGCATGGCGATTGTCGCCATGTTGGTTATGCAGCCCGATTTTGGTCAGGCCTGCCTGATCCTGTTTGGCTGGGGCGTGATGTATTTCGTTGCCGGTGCGCCGATGTTGTTGCTGGTTGGTATGGCGGGGTTTGTCGTGCTTGGCGGTATGTTCGCCTATTCCAACTCGGAACATTTCGCCCGACGCATTGACGGGTTCCTGAACCAAGAGGTCGATCCGACCACTCAGCTGGGCTATGCCACCAATGCGATCCGCGAGGGCGGGCTTTTCGGTGTCGGCGTGGGTGAAGGGCAGGTGAAATGGTCGCTGCCCGATGCCCATACGGATTTCATCATCGCTGTCGCGGCCGAGGAATATGGCCTGATCCTGGTGCTGATCATCATCGCACTGTATTCGCTGATCGTTGTGCGGTCATTGCTGCGGCTGATGCGCGAGCGCGACATGTTCATCCGTCTGGCGGGCACCGGTCTGGCCTGCATGTTCGGGGTTCAGGCGATGATCAATATGGGCGTCGCCGTGCGCCTTTTGCCTGCCAAAGGCATGACTTTGCCGTTCGTCAGCTATGGTGGGTCCTCGCTGATTGCAGGTGGTATTGCAATCGGCATGCTTCTGGCGTTTACCCGCACCCGCCCACAGGGCGAACTTGGTGATATTCTACGCGGACGAGGCTGATGGGCAAACCCTACCTTCTGATTGCGGCTGGCGGGACCGGGGGCCACATGTTCCCGGCTCAGGCGCTAGCCGAGGCGATGCTGCACAGGGGCTGGCGTGTGCGCTTGTCCACCGATACGCGCGGCGCACGATATACGGGTGGCTTTCCGCATTCGACTGAAATTGTCGAGGCGTCCTCGGCAACCTTCGCTCGTGGCGGACTGCCCGCCAAACTGATGGTCGGTCCCAAGATCGCAGGTGGTGTCGCCGGTATGGCGTTTCAGATGCTGCGCGACCGACCGGACGTCGTGGTCGGCTTTGGCGGTTACCCCTCGATCCCAGCGCTGGGTGCTGCGACGATGTTGAAGATCCCGCGCATGATCCATGAACAGAACGGCGTTTTGGGCCGCGTGAATCAGCTGTTTGCGACCCGCGTGGCGCAGGTGGCTTGTGGTGTCTGGCCGACTGATCTGCCGGACGGTGCAAAGGGCATACATACCGGCAACCCGGTTCGGGCCGCCGTGCTGGACCGGGCTGCGGCGGGCTATATCCCACCGGGCGATTACCCGATGTCGATCCTGGTGATGGGTGGCTCGCAAGGTGCGCGCATCCTTAGTCAGATTGTGCCCGAAGCGATTGCCGCGCTGCCTGATGAGATGCGCCGCCATATTCGTGTCGCACATCAGGCCCGTGACGAAGACGGCGCCCGTGTTTCCGCGTTTTATGACGACCACGGTATCCGTGCCGAAGTGAAACCGTTCTTTCAGGATGTGCCCCGTCGTATGTCCGATGCGCAGCTGGTGATATCACGCTCAGGTGCGTCAAGTGTTGCGGATATTTCCGTCATCGGACGGCCCTCGATCCTGATCCCGTATGCCGCCGCAGCGGGCGATCATCAGACCGCCAATGCACGCGGGCTGGTTCAGGCCGGAGGGGCAATCATGATCCCAGAGAACCTGCTTGACGTTCCTTCGCTGACACAGCAAATCACCGCAGTTCTGACAAACCCCGAAGCCGCGCAAAAGATGGCCCATGCCGCCTTATCGACCGGCGCACCGGACGCGACCGAGCGTTTGGTCGCCCAGGTCGAACAGTTGGCCCAGAAGGAGACCGCATGACCCCAGCAACCAAACTGCCGCAGGATGTCGGGCCGATCCATTTCGTGGGTATCGGCGGGATCGGGATGTCGGGCATTGCCGAGGTGCTTTTGAATCTGGGCTACCGGGTGCAGGGCTCGGACCTGAAAGCGTCGAAAATCACCGACCGCCTTGCTGGTCTGGGCGCCGAGATCTTTGTCGGTCAAAGCGCTGAAAACCTTGAGAACGCCGCCGTGGTTGTGGTGTCGACCGCGATCAAACCGGGCAACCCGGAGCTGGACGGTGCCCGTGCGCGGGGCCTGCCAGTGGTGCGTCGGGCCGATATGCTGGCCGAGTTGATGCGCTTGAAATCCAACATTGCCATTGCCGGAACCCACGGCAAGACCACCACCACCACGATGATGGCTGAACTGATGGTGGCAGGGGAATTTGACCCGACCGTGATCAATGGCGGTATCATTCACGCTTATGGCTCGAATGCGCGAATGGGGCAGGGCGAATGGATGGTGGTCGAGGCGGACGAATCCGACGGCTCGTTCAACCGTCTGCCTGCGACCATTGCCATTGTCACCAATATCGACCCCGAGCATATGGAGCATTGGGGCGATTTCGACCAGCTGCGCGACGGGTTCTACGAATTTGTCTCGAACCTGCCGTTTTACGGGCTTGCCGTCTGCTGCACCGACCACGCCGAAGTGCAAACACTGGTGGGTCGCATCACAGACCGGCGCGTGCGGACTTATGGTTTCAACGCGCAGGCGGATGTGCGGGCCGAGAACCTGACCTATAAGGGCGGCGTCGCACATTTCGACATTCACCTGCAATACGAAGACAAGAGGATCGAGGGCTGCACCCTGCCGATGCCAGGCGACCACAACGTCTCGAACGCGTTGTCTGCGGTTGCTGTTGCCCGCCATCTGGGCATGAAAGCCGCCGAAATCCGCGAAGCGTTGGCTAATTTCGGTGGCGTCAATCGTCGCTTTACCAAAGTGGGTGAGGTCGATGGTGTCACGATCATCGACGATTACGGTCACCACCCGGTTGAAATCGCAGCGGTTCTGAAAGCCGCACGCCAGGCCACCGAAGGCCGTGTGATCGCGGTCCATCAACCCCACAGGTATTCGCGTTTGTCTAATCTGTTCGATGATTTCTGTACCTGTTTCAATGACGCCGACGTTGTTGCCATCGCCGATATTTTCGCTGCCGGAGAGGACCCGATCGAAGGGGCGTCCCGCGATGACCTGGTTCAGGGGCTCATCCGGCATGGGCATCGACATGCCCGCGCTTTGATGGACGAATCCGATCTTGAACGTCTGGTTCGTGAACAGGCCCGCCCCGGAGACATGGTTGTCTGCCTTGGAGCCGGTACGATCAGCGCCTGGGCCAATGGCCTGCCTTCGCGCTTGCAGAAATAACAGGCGATGTGACGTAATGGACTCTTTTGTGGTGCAACCCTAAAGAGTGATCGTGCAACCGCAGAAAAAGCGGTCTCGGAGGCAAGATTTGGCGTACTCGGTATTATTTGCAGGGTTGTGGGTCATAGCGTCGACTATCGTGGCCATGCTACCGATGCGCCTGCAATTTCCACCGGGGATTGTGTTGGTTATCGTTGCGCCGGCGCTGATTGTCTGGCTGGGTTACGATTTCGGCTGGTTCTTTTCGGTCCTGGGCTTTGCGGCTTTTGCATCCATGTTCCGCAACCCAATTCGCCACTATTGGCAACGTTGGACAGGCCGAGGGGACGACGAATGAATTGGTCCATTGCCCTTGCCGCCCTGTGGGGAGTTGTTGCGAATGTGCTGGCGATGATCCCCAGCAAGGATAATCACTGGACCCGCGCCTATTTCTTGATTGCTGCGGGTATTCCTATCGTTGGCTATGTCACGCTGCAGAACGGCCCATGGATCGGGTTGATTGTTCTGGTTGCTGGGATCTCGGTACTGCGTTGGCCCGTGATTTATCTGGGCCGGTGGTTGCGTCGGATCCTGGGTGCCGCGCAATAGCGGATACAGCTTGCTTTGGCGGTTCAAATCCGCGAATTAGCGGCCATGACTTCTGTTCCCTCGCCACGCGGCAAGCTCACCCAGAACCGCCCGCTGAATGATCTGACCTGGTTGCGGGTCGGAGGACCGGCGGATTACCTCTTTCAACCCGCCGACCAGGAAGACCTGCAGCAGTTTCTGCGCGACTTACCTGACGATATCACGGTTTTCCCGATGGGCGTCGGCTCGAACCTGATCGTCCGGGACGGAGGGCTGCGCGCCGTAGTGATCCGGTTGGGCCGGGGATTTAATGGCATCTCGATTGAGGGCAACATTGTCACCGCAGGCGCGGCGGCGCTGGATGGGCATGTGGCGCGCAAGGCAGCTGATGCGGGCGTGGACCTGACGTTTTTGCGAACCATTCCGGGGTCGATTGGCGGCGCTGTGCGGATGAATGCGGGATGTTATGGCAGCTATACGGCGGATGTTCTGTGCAAGGCGACGATCATCACGCGGCAAGGGCAGGTCGTCGATCTGACGCCCGAAGAACTGAATTTTCGCTATCGTCAGTCGGATCTGCCTGAGGGGGCAGTGCTGATCTCGGCCACGTTCGAAGGCCCCCTAGATGATCCTGATGAACTGCATGCCCGCATGGACTCGCAGTTGAAAAAGCGGGATGAGACCCAGCCGACCAAAGATCGCAGCGCGGGCTCGACCTTCCGCAATCCGGCCGGGTTTTCCTCGACGGGCCGCGCAGATGATGTGCATGACCTCAAGGCCTGGAAGGTGATCGACGACGCGGGAATGCGGGGCGTGATGCGGGGCGGAGCGCAGATGAGCCCCAAGCATCCCAATTTTCTGATCAACACCGGCTCTGCCACCGCTGCCGACCTCGAAGGGTTGGGCGAAGATGTGCGAAAAAAGGTTTACGAAACAAGCGGCATCACGCTAGAGTGGGAAATCATGCGGGTCGGTGATCCGCTGACAGATTAAAGCTCCGACCGTCAGACCCAAAACAGGCAAAATAGGGCGACGGATCAAAGGCATAAAGCAGGACGGACCACCACATAAGGTCCGCAGGATTTGAGGCGCACGACGTGGGTAGTTCGAGCAGGACAAACCCCAAAGTGGCGGTATTGATGGGTGGACCCTCGGCGGAACGTGAGGTGTCTCTCAGCTCTGGGCGCGAATGCGCAGCCGCCCTAAGGGGAGAAGGCTTTGAAGTGGTCGAACTGGACGCGGGTCCGGACCTCTATGCGCGCCTTTTGGATATCAAGCCGGATGTGGTCTTCAACGCTCTGCATGGTCGCTGGGGCGAGGATGGCTGCGTGCAGGGTCTGCTGGAGTGGTTGCGTATTCCCTATACCCATTCGGGTGTGCTGGCTTCGGCGTTGGCCATGGACAAGCAGCGCAGCAAAGCGGCGTTCCGTATCGCGGGTCTGCCAGTCGCCGAAAGTGTGATCGAGGCCAAATCCGAAGTTGCCGCGCGTCACACGATGGAACCGCCCTATGTGGTCAAGCCCAACAACGAGGGTTCCAGCGTCGGCATTTATCTGGTGCATGAGGGCGCCAACACTCCACCGAAACTGGCAGACGACATGCCCGAACTGGTAATGGTCGAACAATATGTGGCTGGCCGCGAGTTGACCGTCACAGTCATGGGCGACCGCGCCCTGACCGTGACAGAAATCATGACGGATGGCTGGTACGATTACGATGCCAAGTACAAGCCGGGCGGGTCGTGGCATGTGCTGCCTGCTGAAATCCCGCAGGACATTTTTGACCTGTGTATGGGCTTTGCCAAACAGGCGCATGATCTGTTGGGGTGCAAAGGCGTCAGCCGCACAGATTTTCGGTGGGATGACAGCAAGGGCGCAGAGGGCTTGTTCCTGCTGGAAACCAACACCCAGCCAGGAATGACGCCGACGTCACTGGCTCCGGAACAGGGCGCGCATTGCGGGATAACCTTTGGCCAGTTTTGCGCATGGATGGTGGAGGACGCATCATGCGACCGCTGACAGCCACCCGTGCGCCGGTTATCCACCGGTCAAAGCCACTTGCTGGTCCGGATGCCGATTTCGCTTCGGGGGACCGCAACAATGTAGAACCCAAGTTCCGCCTGCGGCGGCTTTGGGGGCGTAAGTCATCGGCGTTTGATCCGGCGCCGTCCCGCCTAAGCTATCGGTTGCAGCGCTGGATGTTGACGCCTGGTGTTCGCCGTGGCCTGAAATACGGGCTGCCGGTCTTCGCTGTGTGTGCTGCGCTTGGCGGGTATTTCAGCTCTCAGGACCGGCGCGAAGCGATTGTGGCTCATGTCCATGATGTGAAAATCTCGATCCAGCAGCGACCAGAATTCATGGTCAACCTGATGGCGATTGATGGGGCGGGAACCAACCTTTCGGAAGACATTCGTGAAGTGGTGCCGCTGGACTTCCCAATCAGTTCCTGGGACCTGGATGTCGAACAGATGCGCGAAACGATCACAGGATTGGATCCGGTTAAATCAGCCTCTGTGCGCATCCGTCCAGGAGGTATCCTGCAGGTGGATGTTGTCGAACGGCAGCCCGCCATTGTCTGGCGTACCCGCCGAGGGGTCGAATTGCTGGATGAAACTGGCGCGCATGTTGAAATCATCGCATCGCGGCAGGATCACTCCAATCTGCCACTGATCGCGGGTGAGGGCGCGGATTCCTATGTACCCGAAGCGCTGCAACTGACGGCCACAGCCAGCAGTCTTGGCAATCGGGTGCGCGGTTTGGTGCGAATTGGCGAACGTCGCTGGGATCTGGTTCTGGATCGCGGTCAGCGCATCATGTTGCCGACAGAACGGCCAGTGCGCGCATTGGAACGCGTGTTGGCCGTGAACGAGGTTCAGGATCTTCTGGAACGCGATGTGGCCGTGGTGGATATGCGCCTGGGTCAGCGACCGACAATCCGAATGACCAAAGCCGCCAGCGAAGACTGGTGGAATACAAAAGTAGATGTGAGTAGTGGGCAGTAACGACAATGATGACCGATCTTTATCAGTCCCAACGGGCCATGCGGCAAATGCGCAGGCAGGCGATGCAACGCGGCGTTGTCGCTATTCTGGATGTCGGGAGCTCAAAGATTTCCTGCCTTGTGCTGCGGTTCGACGGCGCCGGGCGTTTGCACGAGGACAGTGGCATCGGGTCTCTGGCCGGACAATCCGGGTTTCGGGTGATCGGTGCCGCGACCACGCGTTCCCGTGGTGTGCAATTTGGCGAAGTCACTGCGATGCAGGAGACCGAGCGCGCCATTCGAACCGCGCTTCAGGCCGCGCAGAAAATGGCAGATATCCGGGTCGACCATGTGATCGCCTGTTTCTCGGGGGCAAACCCGCGGTCCTATGGTTTGGATGCCCAGGTGGATCTGGAAGGTCAGCTGGTAACCGAGGCCGAAGTCGGCCGGGTTCTCAATGCCTGTGACGTGCCCGACTATGGTGCGGGCCGCGAAGTCCTACATGCTCAGCCGGTGAATTTTGCGCTGGATAACCGATCGGGCCTGATTGACCCAAGGGGTCAGATGGGGCAATCGCTGGCCGTCGATATGCACATGCTGACCGTGGACGCGGTCTCGATCCAAAACATCGTGCGCTGTATCAAACGGTGTGATCTGGAACTGGCGGGGATTGCCAACTCGGCCTATGTCTCGGGCATCTCGGCGCTGGTCGAGGATGAGCAGGAACTGGGTGCGGCCTGTATCGACATGGGCGGTGGCACCACCAGCGTGTCAATCTTCATGAAGAAACACATGATCTATGCCGATTGCGTGCGCATGGGTGGGGATCACGTGACCAGTGACATCTCGATGGGGCTGGGCGTTCCGGCCTCTGTGGCCGAGCGGATCAAGACCTTCAATGGCGGCGTTCACGCGACGGGCGCGGATGACCGCGACTTGATCGACATTGGTGGTGATACCGGCGATTGGGAACATGACCGCCGTACCGTCAGCCGGGCAGAGTTGATCGGTATCATGCGTCCACGTGTCGAAGAAATCCTGGAAGAAGTGCGTGTACGGCTGGATGCGGCTGGCTTTGAGCACATGCCCAGTCAGCAGATCGTCCTGACCGGAGGCGGCAGCCAAATCATGGGGCTGGACGGGTTGGCCTCTCGTATTCTGGGGCAGCGTGTTCGCCTTGGTCGCCCGCTGCGGGTCCATGGGTTGCCGCAATCGGCCACGGGGCCGGGGTTCTCTTCGGTTGTGGGGCTAAGCCTGTTTGCAGCCAACCCACAGGATGAATGGTGGGATTTTGAAATCCCCGTAGACACCTATTCCGCACGCCCGTTCAAGCGCGCTGTGCGGTGGTTCCGTGACAACTGGTAAGGCCGCGATCGCGGCGCTGGTCATGGCTGTGCCGTCAGCGATAGAGGCTCAGACCCGTATCACACCCGAAGCCTTCCTGGGGGCCGTTCAAGGAAAGACCGTAAAGTTTCACGTCTATGACAGCGGTATGCTGGTCGGCACCGAAGAGTTCCTGAGCCCGACTCTCTCGGTCTGGCGTATGGAGGGCAAGGGTTGTGTGTACGGGAAAATTACAACTCCTAATGGGCAGATTTGCTTTCTGTACGACGATGACGAGGATGGTCTGCCAGTTTGCTGGTGGCCGTTTTTGTATGAAAACCAGTTGATGGTGCGAATGGTCGGTTTCTCCAGGACAGAAATTCAAGAGGTCAGGGACATTTCTGAGAAAGGTCTTAACTGCCCAAGTGCCCCAATTAGCTAAAGAAATATCTTGCAGGGGCTGTCAAAATCCCGCAAGATATCCACAGGGCCCGTCAGAGGCCTTGCGAGAGGGCTTGAGCAGTTTTCCGCAAACACATGTGAATGAATTGCAAGTGACGCGCCCGTCAGCGGTGGCGCGAGCGTCGCATGTTTTGTGGTGCTTTGAGATAATTCCGCAACATCTGGCAATCTCTGCCAAATACTGTTTTCAAGTGCCTTATTTCCTCCATATTTTGTGGATTTTCGCGATTTTTGGCGTGACGTTTGCCGTTTGGATCGGTAGGATTGTTAGTGGATAGGTAAGAAAAACACCGCGTTGGCGGGTTATATAAACAGGCGGACAGAAGCATGACATTGAATCTTTCGATGCCCGGGCACGACGAGCTGAAGCCTCGGATTACAGTTTTTGGCGTTGGCGGAGCGGGCGGTAACGCCGTCAACAACATGATTGAAAAACAGTTGGACGGTGTCGATTTTGTCGTTGCCAACACCGATGCCCAGGCGCTGCAGCAAAGCCAATCTTCGTCACGAGTTCAACTCGGCGTGAAAGTCACCGAAGGTCTGGGTGCGGGCGCGCGTCCGACAGTGGGTGCGGCAGCGGCCGAAGAAAGCATCGAGCAGATTGTAGATCATCTGGCAGGCGCGCATATGTGCTTCATCACGGCCGGTATGGGTGGTGGCACCGGCACGGGTGCCGCACCGATCATCGCGCAGGCAGCGCGTGAATTGGGTGTTTTGACCGTCGGTGTTGTGACCAAGCCTTTCCAGTTCGAAGGCGCCAAGCGGATGCGTCAGGCCGAAGACGGTGTTGAAGCCTTGCAGCGCGTAGTCGACACGCTAATCATCATTCCAAACCAGAACCTGTTCCGTCTGGCCAACGAAAAGACCACGTTTACCGAGGCGTTTTCGATGGCGGATGACGTTCTGTATCAGGGTGTCAAAGGCGTGACCGACCTGATGGTGCGTCCGGGCCTGATCAACCTCGACTTCGCGGATGTTCGCGCCGTTATGGACGAGATGGGCAAGGCGATGATGGGCACGGGCGAAGCCACCGGCGAAGATCGCGCGGTTCAGGCCGCCGAGAAGGCCATCGCGAACCCGCTGTTGGATGAAATCAGCCTCAAGGGCGCCAAGGGCGTTCTGATCAACATCACCGGCAGCCACGACCTGACCCTGTTCGAACTGGACGAAGCCGCAAACCGTATCCGTGAGGAAGTGGATCCTGAGGCGAATATCATCGTCGGCTCCACGCTGGATACCGCAATGGAAGGCGGCATGCGCGTTTCGGTTGTGGCAACAGGTATCGACGCCAGCGAAAAGCAGGATGATGTGCCTGTCGCGCGTCGTTCGATGTCGGCACCGCTGACCCGTTCGGTTTCTGCAGAGGAAGCGGCCCTGGAAGAAATGTCAGTGGCGGCAAGCGCCGAACCTGAACCTCAGCCCGAACCAACGCGTGAACCTTCGCTGTTTGAGGCAACTGAAGAGCCGATGGAACCGCAGTTCCAACCGCGCGCAGAACAGGATGATGACGGCCTGCCACCCCCGGCTTATCAGCCGCGCGTGGCCGAATTCGAGCCGACTCCCGAGCCGGTCGAATACGCCCCAGAAAGCTTTGTCGCACCTCAGCCGCAAGCACCCGCAGGATCGCCATCACCTGAAGCGCTGAGGCGCTTGCAGGCAGCCGTCCAGAATGTACCTCCGGCTGAAAGAGGTCATCCTGCGCCTCGACCGCAGGAGGTCTCCGATAATCATGGGGATGCCGACCGCCCGCGATTTGGTTTTAACCGCCTGATTGATCGCATGACCGGCCACGCAGCCGATACTCCGGCGCAGCAACCGGCCCGCCAGCAGCCGGTATTGCGCCAATCTGACGCTACGGCACCTGCACATGTCGAGGACGACCCGGAGCAGGATCGGATCGAAATACCGGCCTTCCTTCGCCGTCAAGCCAACTGATCGCGGTAACAATATACTAAAGAGGGGCTGCCATTTGGCGGCCCTTTCTTATTTTAAAACAGTGCATTATCCCTATGTGAGCAGGGTTTTGCCGACCTGTCACATTCATGTTTCATTCGGTTGCAAAGAGTGAGTTGAGCCTTTTGACCTGCTTCCTTAGTTGAATGCCAACACGGCCATCACAGGTCGGACGCCACTCACCGAGGTCACACTTGCAACATACGCTCAAATCTCCGATCACGTTTACAGGCCTCGGGCTGCACAGCGGTAAGCCTGCGACGATGATCCTGAAGCCGGCTGCTGCTGGCCACGGCATCTGGTTCAAACGGACGGATATCGAGCTGGGCAATGCGTTGATCCCTGCAATCTACGATGTGGTCGATCGTACCCCGCTTTGTACCCGACTGGTCAATGAAGCGGGCGTTACGGTTTCCACCGTCGAGCATATCATGGCAGCTTTGGCTGGATGCGGTGTCCACAATGCGCTGATCGAGATTGATGGCCCCGAGGTGCCGATCATGGACGGGTCTTCGATTGAATTCGTTCGTGGCATCATGTTGAAAGGCGTGCGTCGTCAGGCAAGCCCGGTCCTGGCCTATGAGGTTCTTAAACCTGTGACCGCAACCCGAGAGGGTGCCAGTGCTTCGATTGCGCCTGCGGACGGTTTGATTATCGATTTTCATATCGATTTTGAAGACAGCGCCATTGGTCGTCAGACTAAGACGCTGGATATGTGCAATGGCTCTTTTGCACGCGAGCTTAGTGATTGCCGGACATTCTGCCGTCGTACCGACGTCGAAGCGATGCGCGAGAACGGCTTGGCTCTTGGCGGCACGCTTGAAAATGCTGTGGTCGTTCAGGGCGACGAAGTTCTGACCCCGGGTGGCCTTCGCCACGCGGACGAGGCGGTGCGTCACAAGATGCTAGATGCTCTGGGTGATTTGTATTTGGCGGGTGGACCGATTCTGGGTCATTTCACCGGCGACAAGTCTGGTCATGCAATGACAAACACGCTGCTGCGCAAGCTGTTTGAAACACCCGGTGCTGTGCGTCCGATCCTGTGTACCCCCGAACAGGCCGCGCGTCTGCCCGGACAGGGTCTGGTCTGGGACGAAATCCCCGAAGTCGCCTGATTGGTTCCACTCTGCTGACAAATCCGCCAAAGGGCCTACTAAGGCGTTTTGCACTGGAATTTTATGTGCTAGACCAAGGCCCAAACCGGGGTATTCCCATTAAGCAAGACGACAAGGATTGGCGGAATGATAGGCACCAAAGCGGCGGTCAGATTCGCAGGGGCGGTACTTCTGACAGCAGTTTTGACAGCGTGCAACAGCGGGGGCGCTGACCGCAATCAGAACCTAGAAGGGTTCACCCCCGAACAGATTTTCACGCGTGGGGAATTTGAGCTGTCGGAGAATCGTTCCGACGATGCGGCGTGGTACTTCTCAGAGGTTGAACGTCTTTACCCTTACTCTGACTGGGCAAAGCGCGCGCTGATCATGCAGGCGTTTTCGTACCATGCAGATGAGAATTACGAAGAAAGCCGTGCAGCGGCACAGCGCTATATAGATTTCTATCCAACCGACGAAGATGCGGCCTATGCCCAATATCTGTTGGCACTCAGCTATTATGACCAGATTGACGAGGTGGGCCGCGATCAGGGCCTGACGTTCCAGGCGCTTCAGTCATTGCGCACGGTGATCGAGGTCTATCCGGACAGCGAATATGCCACCTCCGCCGTGTTGAAATTCGATCTGGCCTTTGACCATCTGGCTGGCAAAGAAATGGAGATCGGACGTTATTATCTGCGTCAGGATCACTATACTGCCGCGATCAACCGGTTCCGCGTTGTGGTAGAGGATTTTCAGACAACTTCGCATACCGCTGAAGCGCTCTATCGCCTGATCGAGGCCTATCTCTCGTTGGGTCTGGTGGATGAGGCGCAATCGGCCGGTGCAATTCTGGGTTACAACTACCAATCCTCGGAATGGTATGACGCTGGCTATAAGCTGCTGACCTCTCGCGGGCTGAAACTCAAAAGCCGCGGCAACAACTGGCTCAGCACGATTTATCGCCAGACCGTCAAAGGTCAGTGGTTGTAATCGCCATGGCTAAAGGCGTGGGACGCTGAGACCCGATGCTGCGCGCCCTTGATATCCGCGATATGCTGATCATCGACCGGTTGGAACTGACGTTCCAGCCGGGATTGAACGCGTTGACCGGCGAAACCGGCGCGGGCAAGTCGATCCTACTGGATTCGCTTGGGTTCGTTCTGGGCTGGCGCGGGCGGGCAGAGCTGGTGCGTCAGGGGGCCGCTCAGGGCGAAGTTGTGGCCGAGTTCGTGCTGCACGAAAACCACCCCGCACATGCGATTTTGGCCGAAGCCGGATTGCCCGGAGGCGAAGAGCTGATCCTGCGCCGCGTGAACACAGCCGAGGGCCGGAAAACCGCATGGGTCAATGACCGGCGTTGCTCGGGCGAGGTGCTGCGGGCCTTGTCGGAAACCCTGGTGGAACTGCATGGCCAGCACGATGATCGCGGCCTGCTGAACCCACGTGGCCACCGCGCGATGCTGGATGATTTTGCCGGGGCAGGGGGGCAACTGGCCACTGTGCGCTCTGCATGGTCCGAGATGTCGCGCGCGCGCAAGCTTTTGTCTGAGGTCGAATCTGCCTTGGCTGCCATGCGGGCAGAGGAAGAATTTCTGCGCCATGCGGTCACTGAGCTTGATAAGCTTGATCCGCAGCCCGGCGAGGATGCCGAACTGGATGCAAGGCGCCGCATGATGCAGGGGGCAGAGCGGATTCGCGATGACGTCGCCCGTGCCTATGACTTGCTTGGCAGCGATGGGGCCGAGGGCGCGATGTCTGATGCTCTGCGCTGGTTGGAAGGCGTGTCCGATAATGCGGGCGGGCAGTTGGAAGAGCCTGTTGCCGCACTGGGGCGTGCACTGGTCGAATTGGGCGAGGCGCAAGATGGCGTTAATGCCAGTCTTCAGGTGCTGGACTTCAATCCGGCTGAACTGGAGGCAGTCGAGGAACGGCTTTTCGCCATTCGTGCGTTGGCCCGAAAGCATGACGTTGCCCCGGACGACTTGGGTGGGTTCGCGGAGACCCTGCGTGAGCGGCTGAACCGTTTGGATGCTGGTGACGCTGATCTGGCCGACAGGCGCTTTGCGGTTGAGACTGCGCAGGCAGTTTATCACAAGGCTGCGGAAGCACTCAGTAGCCTGCGCCAACGGGCAGCGGGTGAACTTGACACCGCTGTGATGGCCGAGCTTGCACCGCTGAAAATGGAACGCGCTGTGTTCCAGACCGAGATCACCCCGTCCGATCCCGGCCCCGAAGGTGCGGATGCTGTGGCGTTCACCGTTGCCACCAACCCCGGTGCACCGTCTGGACCGTTGAACAAAATCGCCTCGGGCGGTGAACTGAGCCGCTTCTTGCTGGCGCTCAAGGTCTGTCTGTCCGGCGATGACAGCGCGCGCACGATGATCTTTGATGAGATCGACAGGGGTGTTGGCGGCGCGACCGCGGATGCTGTTGGTAGGCGTCTGGCTGCGCTCGCGCAGGGCGGGCAGGTATTGGTCGTGACGCATTCCCCGCAGGTCGCCGCACGTGCCGCCTATCACTGGCGTGTTCAGAAACATGTGACCGATGGGCAAACTCTGTCGACCGTGGTGCCCTTGGCCCAGGCCGACCGGGTGGACGAGATCGCCAGGATGGTCGCCGGAGACACGATCACGGACGAAGCGCGCGCCGCTGCCCGTGCTCTTCTGGACGCATAGGCCCTCACAGACACGCGATCCGGCTTTTAACCGTGCCCTCCGTGGCTTAGTAAGGGGTGTATTCTGATCCCCCGAGGGCAAATGACCCAGTCAACCCGCACCGTTCTGCGCAACCAGCTCAACCAGGCTCTGGCCGCGATGAAGGACGCATGGCGGGTGATGCGCAGGCGCGGGCCCAGCCAAATCCAGTTCTGGTTCATCGCGCTGGCGATTGGGATTGCCGCAGGCTTTATGGCATTGGGATTTCGTAAGGCAATTCAGGCATTGCAGGCCTATGTCTACGACACCGGGGATATCTCGTTACTGCACAGCCATGTGGAAAAGCTACCCTGGTTCCTGATCCTGATCACACCGATCATCGGCGGTCTTATCGTTGGCATCATCCTGCACCGGTATACCGATGACGGGCGCGTGCGTTCAGTTGCCGACGTAATCGAAGGCGCTGCCCTCACCGATGGTCGGGTCGAAGGCAAGGCGGGTATCGCGTCTTTTTTCTCCTCGCTGATTACGCTCAGCACAGGTGGGTCCACGGGTCGAGAAGGGCCGGTTGTGCATATGGCAGGCGTGATCTCGACCTGGGTCAGTAATCGTATCCATGCCGACGGAATTACCGGGCGTGATTTGCTGGGATGTGCGGTGGCGGCGGCAGTTTCGGCCAGTTTCAACTCACCCATTGCCGGTGCTTTGTTCGCACTTGAGGTGGTGTTGCGCCATTTCGCGGTGCATGCTTTTGCGCCCATCGTTATCGCTTCGGTCGCCGGGACGGTGATTAACCGGCTGGAATACGGCGACGTGACCGAATTCACTCTGGATACGCCCGGATCACTGCAATTCTATGTCGAGCTGCCCGCGTTTCTGATCCTTGGGTTGATCTGCGGGTTGGTGGCCTTGCTTCTGATGCGGTCGATCTTTTTTGCAGAAGAAATTGGCAATCACATTCAAAGCCGGCTGTCCTTGCCCGGATGGCTGCGTCCTGCTGTATCAGGCGCAATGTTGGGACTGATCGCGATCTGGTTTCCCCACATCATCGGCGTTGGATACGAAACCACGATCCGGGCTCTGGCCGGAGATTTGGTTCTGACAACCGCCATCCTGTTCGCAATCATCAAAACTGTGGCTGTTGCGATCACGATGGGGGGACGTATGGGTGGCGGTGTGTTTTCACCCTCGCTGATGATAGGTGCGTTAACCGGGTTGGCATTCGGGTTGATTGCAACGGGTTTGCTGCCCGATGTATCGGGTACCCATACCCTCTACGCATTTGCCGGGATGGGCGCGGTGGCCGCTGCCGTGCTTGGTGCCCCGATTTCGACCACGATGATTGTCTTTGAACTGACCGGAGATTGGCAGATCGGTCTGGCGGTGATGGTGTCGGTTTCAATGTCCACGGCGCTGGCTTCGCGCCTCGTGGATCGATCCTTCTTCCTGACCCAACTGGAACGGCGCAATGTGCATCTGGCCGCGGGGCCACAGGCCTATCTTCTGGCGATGTTGCGCACAGGCGCAGTGATGCGACCGCTTGGCGATGCACGTTCAATCACCCGGGAAGAAGCACAGGTTTTGATTGATCAGGGTCTTTTTGTTCAAGCAAGCGCTACACTTGAGGCGGCGATGCCGTTCTTCGACCGAGACGAAATCCTCTGCATACCGGTGGTGGTGAGCGGTAATGACGGAGCTGAGACGCCAGTCGGTACGCTCTACCATATTGATGCGCTAAAGGCCTATAACCGCGCGTTGGCAGCCACGGCTGCAGAAGAACATTCATAACAGAGGCCCCTGGAACATTGGTCTTTGTCCATCTTGTTCCTTGAAACAGGCGAGGCATTGAAGCGATACGATCTTTGGATCTGCACCTACCGGGCGTGGCCAGTCGAAATCCAGAGGCTCATGTGTTCGATCTGACAAGCTGTGCAGAACTGAGCTTTCTAGCTGAAAAACATTAGGCCTTGGAGCGCTGGTGAAGGACTAACTTTACCTCACTGACGCTCTGGAATTTGTGGAACGACGCGCAACTTTGAGCCGTCGACAGCTTCCCAGAATCTTTTGGAGCCAGCGGGTCATGCAATATTGGCCGTAACATCGAGGAATTCTGATCTATTGCGGACTTTTGTCGGTATCTGGTCAAAGAACGGCAGTGTGGTACAGCCCAATTCCGCGGCGGCTGCGCCAATGTCTGATTTTGGAAGTTAGATTCAATTTCCGCAGAATCCGATTTGCTCACTCTTTGTCTGTCATCGCGCTCTGAGGGCAACAATCCGAGCGAGTGATGAACTTTGCGCCAACACCGCTCCTTACGATCTGTTGGCATTCGCCGCTGGAAGGAGGCCATCCGGGCGTAACAGCAGCAGCAAGATGACTGAGGCCAGAACCATTGCGTCCCGGTATGGGGCCAGACTGTCTGCCAGGAAAGCCTGTAGCAGAACCTCCAGCCCGCCGACGATGAACCCACCAAGGACAGCGCCGCCCAAGCTGCCCAAACCCCCAAGTACGGTCGCAATGAAGGCCTTGAGAACGGGGAAAAATCCCATCAGTGGATCCACTGACCCGCGTTGTGCCGTCCAGATGACAGCGGCAATACCCGCAAGTAGCCCTGACAGGGCAAAAGCCACAGCAACGACCCGGTTGGCCTTGATACCCAGCAGTTTGAGCATCTCGATATCTTCGGCAGCGGCGCGCATGGCCATGCCAATCGTTGTGCGCCGCAACACGAATGTCAGGCCTGCAAGGGCTGAAAATGTTACGATGATTGATACGGTCGGGATAATGCCAAATGTCGTCTGGCCGATATGATACGTGCCAGACCATGACGCTGGAAAAGAGATCGGGACGGGTCTGGCGGAAATTCCGTTCTGGAACAGAACTTTGAGGATCTCGGACACCGCGAAAGATGTGATCAAAAGTGCAACGACATCCGCGCCGCGCATGGCGCGAAACGCTGTACGCTCCATTGCCATGGCCATGAACACAGAAGCGCCAAGCCCGACAACAAGAGCGGCGATCGGCGGCAGGCCAAAGCTCATGGTTAGAAAGATGCCATAGCCCCCGAACGTCATGATTTCGCCATGCGCGAAATTGATCAATCGCACAATAGAGAACACAATCGCCAGCCCCAGGGCCAGCATCGCATAAATTCCCCCAAGGCTAAGCGCGTTGATCATTTGTTGAAGAAGAACATCCATCGCTCAAGCCGCCAGATATGCGGATTGCAAGACCGCGTCATTTGCTAGTTCCGACGGTGCACCGGCAGCGGCAACAGCGCCATTCGCCAGCACGACAGCATGATCGGCAATGTCCAGGGCAAGAGCCGCGTTTTGCTCGACCAGAAGCACTGAAATACCGTCGGCTTTCAATTCTTCTACGATGTCGAAAATCTGATCCACGACCTGCGGCGCAAGGCCAAGCGACGGTTCGTCCAGCAACAGCAAGCGCGGTCCGCTCATCAAGGCACGTCCCACCGCCAGCATCTGTTGTTCGCCCCCCGACAAAAGCCCCGCCATCTGACGGCGGCGTTCGCCCAGGATCGGGAAACGCTCTTTCATCTCGGCCAAACGTTTGGCGCTGAGCGTCTCGTCGCCCAGAATTGATCCGGCCAGCATAAGATTTTCTTCGACCGTCAGCTGCGCAAACACGCGGCGTCCTTCCGGTGAGATGGCCACACCCGCCCGCACAATGGCGTCGGGTGCGGCTCCTGTCATATCCTTGCCAAAAAGGGAAACAGCGCCCGATACCACGGGCAAAGCACCTGCGATGGCCATGACCGTCGTTGTCTTGCCTGCGCCATTGGCCCCTAAAAGCGCTGTTATGCCGCCTTTGGGGACGATCAGGTCAATGCCCTGAACCGCGCGGATTGGGCCATAGCGGACGTGCAAGCCTTGGATATCGAGTGCTGTTTCCATTGGGTTCAGACCTTACGGCTGTGGCAGGATTGCGGGATCAGCTGAGGTGCGCAGGACAAACTCTTTTTCGCCTGCATCGGTAATCCGTGCGACCACAACATCACGCAGAGGCATCCGGTCGGTCCCCGCGAAAGTGAAATTGGACATGATACCCTCACCATTCTCAATGCCGGCCATCGCGGCAGTCACGGCAGCAGGGTCTGTCGTGCCAGCCGCTGCGACAGCATCCTCGATCATATGCGCAATATCGCAGCCATTGACGTAGTAATTGTTGTCAGGCGTGATCCCCTTTGCAGCAGAGAACCGCGCGATGAAATCGGCATAGGCAGAGCCTTCGTCTGGAAAGCCACCAGATGTATGCGCTACGCCTGTGACGACATCACCAAGGCCGCGTACGGTTGGTGAATCGAGTACGTCACCTCCCATCACCTGGGTATCAACCCCGGCACCGCGCAGCGCACGGATGAAGGCCGGGAAATCAGGCTCCCAAGCCCATGTGACGATCACATCCGGGGTGGTATCCGCATTCTTGATGGTCGTCACGATGGCAGAAAAGTCGGGCTGGTTCAGCGAATAGTTGCTTTCCCCGACAACGGCACCACCAAGCGATGTGAAGGCCTCGCCAAAGTACTCGGGCCCACCCAATGTGTAGGCACTGTCTGGGGATTTCACGAGCCAGACACGTTCGAACCCTTGCTCGCGTGCGTGGCCTGCTAGTACGGCCGCCTGCTGGTTGTCCGCAGGGTAACTGCCAAAGACATGTTCACCGACTTGCGTCAGAACCGGGGCTGTTCCGGCAAAGGTCATTGTTGGGATGCTGTCAGCCGCTGTGATCTGGGCCGCGGCGATTGTCGGATCGGCATCGGCTGACGCCACGATGAACTGCGCGCCGTCATCGATCATTTCCTGTACAACTTTAACGCCTTCGGCGATGTCAGACCGGGTGTCGCGCACAATCAACTCAACCGGTGTTGTGCCGTTCAGGCCCCCCTTGGCGTTCATTTCGTCAATGCAGAACTGGAACCCGGCATAGGCGGGTCCGTCATAGGGGGCCAGATAGCCCGATTGCGCGGACATTACGCCGATTTTATAACTCTCAGCCATCGCTGTTCCAGCCAGGCCGGTGATAACTGCTGTTGAAAGAAGAAGGGCATTACGTATCATTTTATTGCTACCTCTGTTGGTTGACTTCGGTTGGTTTCGCTAATTTCTGCTTTTTGGGCTGTGCGCCCTTTGCCGATGTAAGCCTCGATGACTTTGGGATTTGCGCGCACGTCTTCAGGCGTGCCTTGCGCGATGACGCCACCTTGGTGCATCACCACGATCCAGTCCGACAGGCGGTTCACGAACCTCAGGTCATGATCGATCAGAAGGACACCGAGGCCGCGTGTTTTGCCGACCTTAATCAGCCGATCAGCCAGGTCATCTGTTTCGCCGGGATTCATGCCAGCGGCCGGTTCATCCAGTAAAAGAATCTTCGGGTCTTGTGCCAAAGCGCGGGCGATTTCCAGGCGCTTGCGGGCACCATATGGCAGGCTGTCGGCGCGATACCCGGCGACTTCCTCAAGATCAAAGGCATCTAGTTCACGCAGGGTGATAGCCGCGGCAGTCTTGCGGTCGTGACCTGCGGCCAAAGCGGCAACAAGAACATTTTCATAGGCTGTCAGACCGCTGAACAGGCGCAAGTTCTGGAAGCTACGCGAGACACCAAAGCCTGGCACTTTGTGATGCGAGACACGGGTCAGATCAACCTCGCCCATATGCGCAGAACCGGTGTCCGCCTGATAGGCGCGTGTCAGCAAGTTAACAAGCGTGGACTTGCCAGCACCGTTGGGGCCAATCAGGCCAGTGATGCGCCCAGTCGGAGCTTCGAAACTGACGTCTCTTACGGCTTTGACGCCTGCGAAACTTTTTGACAGGTTTGATGCTTTCAGCGTGGCTGGGACGACGGGCTCGGGCGTGCGCGCAGGAGTTACTCGGGACTTCAGGCGCCCGAGCAGATTTGCATCGGAGCCAGGGCCAAGTTCAAAGCCTCCGACCAGACCCTGAGGTCGCGCCCAGATCACCAGCAGGATGGCAAGCCCCAGGACAATCGTCGTCAGGCCAAAGACCTCGGGCAAGGTGACGCCAAGCACAGTTGAGCCGCCTTCGAACTGGCGCACAGTGTCCTGCAGCAGCGTCACCGCGATCACCCCGACCACTGCGCCGCCAACCGATGACATTCCGCCGACAATCATCATGACCACCTGCGCAAAGACGAGCCCAAGGTAGAAGGATGCGGGTGAAAATGCCCCTAGCATATGCCCGTAAAGTGCACCTGCGACTGTCGCCATGGTACCAGAGGCACACCAAGCGATGAATCTTGTGCGTCGGGCATTGATGCCAAGTGCTGTTGCGGCATCCTCATCGTCACGGGCCGCGCGGGAAAACAGGCCCAAACGGCTTTCGCGATACCAACGGGCCAGCAGGATTGCGACCGTGGCCGCGCCGAGGGCCAGAACCAGATCTGTCACCCTTGGCACACCGTAAAACGTCTGGCTGCCGCGTGTGATTTCGCGTGCGGCGATGGCCACGCCATGGGCGATGATCAGCAGGCCAAGCGTGGCAATCGTGGCAGACGCACCCAGAAGCCGAGCGATGGCGCTTCCGGTTAAAGCTGCAAAGGCAAGTCCCGCAAGGGCGACCACCGGCAGCGACACCCAGATCGTTACTTCATGGCCTGCCAGAAATGACGGTAGATCCGGTAGGGCAGAACGTTGAAGAGCAGCAGGCATGGTGAGAATGCCTGACAGATAAGCGCCTAGCGCCAAAAACGCGCCATGCCCGAAAGACACAATGCCCGTGTTGCCGCAATAAATCGCAAGGGCCACTACGGCGACCACATTGACACACATCTGTACAGCAATCCGCTCGCCAGTGCGTCCAAAAATCAACGTCAGCCCAAGCACCACAGCCAGCAGCACAGCAACCGCCGCCGCCGTCCGGAGCAAGTTGGACGCCCGCAAGCGTCCGGGATGTGTATGAAGGGGGGCGATGCTCATGAGGGAATGTCCCCTACTGCTGTAAGGATTGCGTCTGCCAGCAGATCCGCCCACAGCCCGACTTGCGATTGTTCGCGGATTTGATCGTTTCGAATTTCAATCAGGCAATGCACAAGCTCACGGGGTTCTGCATGCGCTGGAATAAACCAATCGCCCTCAGTTTCGATCTGATAGGGCTTGTTCAACGCAAAGGTCATGTCAGGGCGGTGCTGCGCGATATGTGCCATCAATGCTTTGGCAGCACCGCCTGTACCGCGGCTTAAAAAGCCTGCCTGCCAAGGCCGGTCCTTGCCATCGAGATGCGGTGTAAAGGAATGGATCGAAAACGCGGCACGACGCGGACGGTTGGCAAAGAGCCGATTCAACTCTGCATCCATAGGTCGGAAGATTTCATCGACACGCATGGCCCGGCTCAATTCGGTGATCGCGCTGTTCCCCGGCACCTCAACCTGGTCGCTGATCGCAGGGACCGCCAAGGGGCTGTCAGGGGGACGGTTACAGTCAAATACCAGCCGTGAGTAATTTTGGACGACGAGAGGCGCGTTCAACTGTTCAGCCAACTGGCGCGCTACATTCTGAGCACCAATGTCCCAGCCGCGGTGGCTTTCAATGACGTCGCGGTGGACGCCCAAATCTCCAAGCATCTCGGGGACCGCATTGCCTGCATGCTCACACAGCAGCACGATCTCCGACGTGCTATCCGCATTAACGACGTCAATCGGCGCAGGATCGTTCGGCCCCAATAAGGTATGAGTACACAAATTCATGCAGCTTGGACCGCACGGTGTGTGTATCGTCTTATCATACCGAGCAGATCCTTGGGATCGTGCGGGTCGGCAATCAGATCCAGCATTTCGCTTGGGGCGCCGTCAGTCGCTTTTTGATGCAGCCAGCGTGTGGCTGAGAAATCCTCGACCACAAAGCCAACACCATCAAAAACCGTAATCTGATCTTCGGAGGTTCGTCCCTTATTAGAACCGGTTAGAACCTGCCACAGTTCGTTGACCGCGTGATCCGGGTCGAGTTGCTGGATATCGCCCTCGATGCGCGCCTGTTTTGCGTACTCTACAGAAATGTCATTGCGCATCAGAATATCCCGTTGCCGATACTCGCAGCGGTTTTAGCTGATTTGGGGGCCAGTATACGCGTCACCATCGCCGATGTTGCCACCGTGCGAAGCGCCGTCAGAAGGGTCATTTCAGAAATGAGTCGTCGATAGCCGGTATTAACAGAGTCCAGCACACCAACGGCGGTTAGGGTTTGCAGGCCGACCTTGGTGTTCGATGGGTGCCCGTTCACGGATTTGAAGGTGTGATCCACACCATCAGAGGTTGGCATCAGTTCAATCACACCGACCTTAGAATGGGACGCAACGCGCGGTGTTTTGTCAAATACCGGCCAGCGTTTGAAATCGGCTTCGATCATATTGGCCAATTCCGCAAGGCAGTCCCGTAGGCCATGCTTGTGGACCAGGTCCCGCATGTTTTCGACGCTGACAAATGGAACTAATGCTCTGTCAGAGGGCGCACTCATCAGTATGTTCCTTCATACGCGGCGCATTTCTGTGCTGTGTCCAGGTCTTTTACCGCGTCGATTTCTGCAGCCTTATGGGCGGCGTAGACGCTCGCGAAATCTGGTCCGAACCAACCGGTGACTGTCGTATCCGCCTGAAACGCCTCAAGGGCGGCCTCAAGCGTTTCGGGCAGGCGCACAAAACCACGCGCCGTGAGATCGTCCGCTGACAGAAGTGACAGGTCTTCCTCGGTCGGCGCAGGCGCTTTCAGCCCATCTTCGATCCCCTGAACACCAGCATGTACAACAGCGGCCAAAGCCAGGTAAGGCGACGCCGCTGCATCCGCCGCGCGGTATTCAATGTTGAATTGTCTGGCGATTGAAGCGGGGTCCTTTGCCGTCACAGGGCAGACCCTTAACGAGGCCTCGCGGTCTCGGAACCCGAGATTGTTATACGCAGCCGACCACCGGTGCGGAGTAAGGCGTTCGTATGACACGACAGACGGTGCTGTCAGCGCTAAAATGTTAGGTAGGTATTTTAGCACGCCAGCAGCGAACCCATCAGTAAGTCTGGACATCCCGCAGGGGCCGCTTGCATCAAATGTGACCGGCTCACCGGCATCGTCGACAAAGCTCATGTGGATATGAACGCCATTGCCGACGCTCGCCACATCGCGGATTGGCGTAAAGGTTGCAGCCTCACCCAGGTGACGCGCTGCCGAGCGAGTAAGCTCGCGCAGGATTACTGCCGCATCTGCCGAGCGCACACCTTTGGCAGGGCCGATAACGACCTCGTATTGATTGGGGCCGAATTCCTTCATGATACTGTCTGGCTCGAGCCCGTTTTCGGCGAGTGTCGCCATCAGCACTTCGCAAAGCTTCCGCTGAATCTCGAACCCTTCGCGTCCGTATCCCTGGTTTTCCACCGCCGGTGGGCTTTTCAGTTGAAACTCGTGCTCGAACGCCGAGATCAGATGAACGCCCGCCACATCATGCAGGCGCTTCAGCGCGGATTTGAGGATAGCGCGCGTACAAAAGGCCCAAGGATCCCCGTCAAGCGTGACGACATCGCCCATCAGGAAATGCTCGGTCACATCTCCAAATGTCGCCCGGGCCTCTGCGTTTGCATCGGGAATCAAAAGCAAATCACCTAGTGCGCCGAACGGGCTGTCAGCGATTATGTCGAAACAGGTGATCTGCACATTGGTAGGGGTCCAGCCGACCCCCCGCACCAGCCGTTTTTCCAACTGATCAGCGGGAAAGGCTTTGCCGCGCACCTTTCCGGCAACATCGGATATGGCAGCAAAAATTAGCGGCAGGGTCATTTTTCATTTTCCTCTTGAGTAAAGCGCAAAGCATCCCAGGCCTTGATGCGGTCTCGGGTCTGTTCCCAGTTGTCCTCGGCAATCCGCGTCACGATGGCCTCGGTCACCGAGAGTGCCGCCGAGTAAGTATCCCACAAGGTGCCGCTATCAATTGGCACCGGCATGACCTCATGGGCGTGTTTGGCAATCGGTGAAATCCATTTGTCCGTCATCAGGATCACACGGGCATTCCGATCGCGTGAGGCAACAAGCGACAGCTGCTCCAGCGCCGGTTGGTAGCGGCGAAAATCAACAGCATAAAGGATATCCCCGGGCCGCATCCGCAACAGATATTCTGGCCAGCCTTCAGGCGTATCAGGCAGATGAAACACATCCTTGCGGATCTGACGCAGGTGGAACGAAAGATGCTTGGCGATCGTATCGCTGATCCGGCCACCCAGCACGTAAACGCTGCGTTTCGGGTCGGTCAGAAGGGCGCAGATCTGGTTAAACTGATCTTCGGTGATCGCATCAGCCGCCATGGCCATCTGGCTGGCCGATTTGGAAATAAAGTCCTTCAGATATCCCCCATGAACGGGCCGTTCCGCCTGGTGGAGTTGAACCGGCGAGCGGTGCCCTTCTTTCAATTCCGCGATAAGATCACGTTGGAAATCCTGATATCCATCAAGTCCAATCTTGGTAACAAACCGTGAGATTGAAGGCGGTGACACCTCGGCGTGTTTTGCCAGCTCCTGGATCGAGGAAAGGCCAGCAAATGGGTAATCCGACAGGATAGCTGCAGCAAGTTTGCGCTCTCCGCTGGTTAGCATATCGGCTGCGTTTTCGATGCGGTCTCTGATCAACATGCGCTATATGGTGGTGGAAAAATATTTTCTGTCAATCTAAATTGAATTGACTTTGGAATTTTATTTTCTTTTAGTATGGACGTCATGATCCCCCTCATTCATAAAATTAGACCTCTTGGGCATACATTTGAAAGCAGAGACAGACATGGAATTGACCCGCGATCTTCCACTAGAACATGACCAATCGGGATTGCTGTTTATTGACGTGCAGAACTTTGCAGCCCACAGGGATGGTGCCGAATTCGAAGGGCTGACAAATGCCGAGTTTGACGCAAAGTTTGGCTGGTTTTTTGAGCAGCTGAAATCCCGTATCGTACCTAATATGCAAGCCTTGCAAAAGGGATTTCGCGCGGCGGGAATCGAGGTTCTTTACACAACGATTGAAAGTCTGACCAAAGACGGGCGCGACAGATCTCTGGATTACAAAATCACGGGCTTCAACGTGCCCAAAGGATCCTGGGACGGCAAGGTGATCGACGAACTGGCACCAGCCGATGATGAGATCGTGTTTCCAAAATCTTCGTCCTCAGTCTTTGTCTCGACCCACATAGATTACGTGCTGCGCAATCTCGGCATAAAGCAATTGGTGCTGGCAGGGATCGTGACCGACCAATGCGTCGAAAGCGCAATTCGCGATGCCTGTGATCTGGGCTATCTGGTCACCCAAGTGACGGATGCCTGCATGACCTACACGCAAGAGCGTCACGACAATTCCCTGCAAACGATCAAAGGCTACTGCCGTCAGGTGACGACAGCCGAATTGCTTGACGAAATCGGTCGTGGCTAGGTCGGTGAGGCGCCCAGTCGATCCGTTTGACGGCGCGTCTCAGGCGTTACCCACGCCCGTTTTCTCGCCAAATTCCGATTTTTCCCTGCGCGTCAGTCCAACCTGTCATCATCCAAAATATTGCTCATAAATATTTGGCGAGGCACACTCAAAACAGCATGTGAGATCAGAGACAAACCCATACTTTTCGGCAAAACGTCCAAGCATTATCTGCCCTCACCACATGTTTTCCTTGATGCAGCGAATGCCAGTTTCAGAGTGACATACTAAAAAGGCTACATAAGTGGTCACGGATTTGCCGATACACAAAGCAAATGCCAGGTTGAAACCATTTTTTTGATCGGTATCGGGGCCTTGGGAACAGCGGTAAGGCCACGAGCGTTGTAATTGCGTCTCCAAGTGGTTATATAGAGACCACTAAAGTTCTGGTTTTCTGCAGCCCAGGCGTATCGCCTGCTAGAGTGAACTAAGTTCTTCCATCATGAAAATTCAGCTGTCACGTCCTCTACTTGGATATGATGTTTGGGAAAGTTGCCGATGTTATCGCGCACGACCACATCGCTTGTGACGTTAGTTGATCCGTTTGTGGTGATCAGACGCACCGATGGCTTGCCAATAAACCACAACGCAACCGTTGATCAAATGAGCTTCCGATAGGCAAGAACTGCGCCTATCGACCATCGCGTCCTGGGAATGGCCTGGGCGCAAGATCAAGATTGCGCAGAAAGACATAAAACAGCGAGGCGGCGCTTTCTCCGCCAGAGGATCTAAAATGACATTTCCAGAATGGACGAAACCAGGCATCTACGGTGCTTTGTGTGGTGCGGTTGCGGTCTCAATCCTTGGCTTTACCTGGGGCGGATGGACAACCAGCGGCAGCGCTCAAGAGTTGGCGAAAGACCATGCTAGCGAAGAAGTAACGCTTGCGATGGTGCCGGTCTGCCTGAACAGGTCAACCGCTGACCCCAAGCGCGAAGAAATAATCGAAACACTGCAAGAGGCTTCGGGCTTCAACCGCCGCAAGGCCATGATGGATACAGGTTGGGCAACACTGCCGGGGTCAGATTCGCCAAGCCGCGACCTCGCAGATGCCTGTATCGCGGGGCTTGAGCTGGATGGATCATAAGGCAAAGGCAATGCCGCAACTCTTTCGGACGACTTGGCGCGCAAATCTGTCACTAGGCATTCAGATGAGTGCGGCGCTGATTGGGTTTACACTCGGTGCTTTGCTTTTAATTTCGATGCCTGCATTCGCTCAATCTACATCGCAATCGGTGCCAGAAAATGCCACCGCAACGAGTTACGGTGACGGTTGGAAATGCAACGCCGGGTATAGGTTGAGTGGCGACGTCTGCGCAGCTGTCGTAGTGCCAGAAAATGCCTATCCGACCAACCGTACCTATGGTTTGGGTTGGGAATGTCTTCATGGTTTTCGCGAGAACGATGAAGCGACCTGTGTTGCGGTGATTGTACCCGATGGCGGATTCCTTGATTCATCAGGTGAACGTTGGCATTGCTCTCGCGGTTTTCTCAAAATCGACGATACGTGCCAAGAAATTGTCGTACCCGCAAACGCTTATCTGGCTGATACGACCTATGGACCCGCGTGGGAATGCAAACGTGGGTTCGAAGCATTGGACGACCGTTGCGTTGCCATTGTGGTCCCGGCCAACGCGTATTTGAATTCATCAGGATACGGTCAACCCTGGACATGTGAACGTGGATATTTTGTACAGGATGGCACGTGCGCGGCCGTCGTGGTCCCTGAACATGCCTACTTGGACGATGCAACGTACGGCACGGGATGGAAGTGCGAGCGGGGATACGCGACCTCAGGTGTGAATTGCGAAACAATAGAGCTTCCTGCGAATGCCCATCTTGACAGGTCCGGAAACCGTTGGAACTGCAACAAGAATTTCAAGTCATCTAAAGGCCTGTGCGTTCTCGATAACTGAGCGCGCGGCGCGACTATTTCGACTTTGGTATCCGATGGTGACGACCGTGTTGCCTTGGGTGTCGACCACACAAAGGAAACATCATGAAAACCGACTTTAACGTGGCAAACACGATCCGTCGTCCTGTTAGCGGGGCGCAGGCGCCGCCATTGACCAGCGACGAACCCATAAGATCAACTTCTGCCACTCAGATCATCTTGCCGCCAACTGCGATTGTCTATTGCCAAGGTAACTTTGCCAAGGCGGATGGCAAAACTGCAAATGGCCTTGTTCGTCATTCACAGGCCTACAGGATCCTGTCTGTCATAGATAGCGATCACGACGGCAAAGACAGCGGGTTGGTTCTTGACGATACTGTAAACCACATTCCGGTCTTCAGAAGTCTGGACGCTGCTGTTGTCCATGAAGCCGTAATCCCAGATACCCTCATTTACGGGATGGCACCATCTACGGGCAGGCTCTCATCGACAGATCGTGACGTTGTTCTCGACGCGATATCACTTGGTATGAACATCGTCAGTGGATTGCATGAGTATCTGGGCGATGATCCAGAAATCGCCTCTTTTGCGGCCGAACGCAAAGTCACCATCCGAGATATTCGCAAACCTAAACCCAGCAAGGATATGCGCCTGTTCGATGGAAGTATTGCAGGTGTGAAAGCACTGCGCATAGCGGTTCTTGGAACCGACTGCGCCATCGGAAAGCGGACAACAGCGACTGTTTTAGCCCGTGCTTTGAACGCAAGAGGCATCAAGACTGTCCTTGTTGGTACCGGCCAGACAGGTTTGATGCAGGGTGCAAAATATGGGGTGGCAATGGATGCCGTACCACCGCAGTTCTGTTGCGGCGAACTTGAAGGCGCGATCGTTGACGCTTCCGAGGCTGAACGACCCGATGTCATATTGATCGAAGGTCAAGGAGCGTTGAGCCATCCGGCATTCTGCACATCCGCCTTTATCCTGCGGGGCAGCCAGCCGGACGCCGTAATCCTCCAGCACGCTCCAAAGCGCGCGCATCGCTGTGACTTTCCCAATATGCCGATGCCCAAGCCTGAAAGTGAGATTGCCCTTATCGAAGCATTTGCTGACACAAAGGTCATTGGTGTCACGCTCAATCATGAGGGGATGTCCGGGGCCGAAGTAACCGACACGATCGCCGCACAGTCACAAATACTCGGGCTGCCGGTAACGGATGTACTCAGCCGGCCGGCTTCGCATTTGCTTGCAATGGTTGTTGCCGCTTACCCTGGGTTACATCACTCCACACCCGTGGCTGCGATATGAGTACCCCTCGCATTGAGGTGCATCTGAGCAAGATACGTCACAATGCGAAGACTGTTGTCGAGCGCCTCAAGACACGCGGCATCGGTGTCACCGGTGTGACCAAGGCGGTGTGCGGGCATCCAGCCATCGCTCAGGCTATGCTCGACGGCGGCGCTGTGGGGCTTGCGGAAGCGCGGCTTAGTAACGTGCGAAGGTTACGCAACGCGGGCATGACATGCCCGATCACATTGATCCGTACACCAATGCTGAGTCAGGTCGATCAGGTCATCCAATACTGTGAGGCGAGCTACAATACAGAAATCCTCGTGATTACCGCTCTGGCCGCCGCCGCGATCCGGAAAGACTGCATTCACGGCATTATCCTGATGGTTGAGATGGGCGATCTGCGCGAAGGGATCGTGCCAAAAGACCTCGGCTCAGTTGCACAGCAAGTGGTGGACATGCCCGGTGTTACGCTGAAAGGCATCGGAGCGAACTTTGCATGTCTGGGGGGAATTGCCCCGAATGCTGCAGATATGGAGGCCCTATCTGACCTGGCGAATGAAACAGAGGGGCAGTGTGGTCCCTTCCTTCACACGGTATCTGGCGGAAACTCGGCCAACCTTCCTTGGGCCCTCGGCGGACACCCAGCTTGTCGCATCAATGATCTAAGGCTGGGGGAAGCAATACTTCTGGGCGTTGATCCAGTTTCCGGAGATCAAATAGGCGGGATGTATACGGATGCCTTCACGCTTGTCGCTGAGGTAATTGAAACAGGGTCCAAACCTGCATCTCACCCTCAGAGTATCTGCGATCCGGTATTCAAAAGACTTCACCTCGTCCCGAAAAGCGGACAGAGCACACAAATAATTCTGGCCGTTGGTCAGCAAGATACGAACATTTTGGGGCTTTCGATGCCCCCTGGATATAGGCTTATTGGTGCAACAAGCGATCATCTTGTCGTTGGCACTTACCATTCGACGCAAAGCGTAGGATCGGAAATGAAGTTCCAAATGAACTATAGTGCATTGATGAATGCTATGTCCGCTCCTGACGTTAAGACAAAGCTGCTCCGTGGCAGTCATTCACGACACGCGCATGTCTCTCAAGGATCAGGCAATCACCTGGCATCGATTTGAACACTCAACTGATAAATGCACCGTTGAAAACGGTTAGGAGAATAACCATTGGCAAAGCTGACAAAAAAAACTGTCTTCAATGCACACGTTCCCAGGGCGGAAACACCGATGGACAAAACAACGCGGATCGTTAGAGAAATGGTCAATGAAGAAGCAGAGCAAAGACAGATCAAGAATGCCCGGCTCCGCAAAACTCGGCTCGAAAGGGATGCGAATACATTATCTGAAGCCTGTCCGCCGAAGCCCGTCAAAAAGCGGTGACAGGATTGTCGCCCCTTCTTTTTGCCCGACTTGAATGATCGAAACACGAACAAAGCGGCTAGCGAGCATTGTTTTTCCCATGCATCACTCGCACCCATACTCATTTTACGGATACTGCCATGACAATCTCAGATGAGAGCTCAGAAAAAATTCACTATATCTGCCAGACATATGTGGAAAATAAGCCCGGTCGCGGAGGGCAAGGAAACTTGAAAATTGGCAAGCAATTTGAATACTCCACGGCGGCGGAAGCACAAAACAGAGCAGAAAGGGAAGCGCTATCCGACGATTGCGCTGGCGCTGATGCCTACATGGTCAGTGAGGACCCGAACAGTGGCGAGGTCGGGGCGCCAAGCTTCATCATTAGGCTTGGAAATGTTCCGGAATTTGATGAGTTTTAGATCTTGAGCAGGCTTCAGTTTAACTCTCTAAACTCACCTTGTTTGCGGCATTAGATCGACCAAAAACAAATCTATTTGGTGCCAGAAAAACAGACCATTTTGGGCGTGGGTTTTGCCAAGAAACTGCGCCATGAATACCGGAAAAAGCAGTTATTAGTGTAGGCGCAGCGAGAAATCCCAAGGTGCAGGTCGGGCTCGTTTGATACTTTCGTGGTATCCAGCGTAAAGGATCGTTCACTTACTTCGAGCCAGATTTTGACGTGAAGGCCAAAGCGATCTGGCCTTTCATATTGTGCAACAACTAGATTGAGTCGAGGTATTGCGCATCTGGGACATACGTCAGATTTGTTCGACCTTCACGGAATCAAGCGGGTAGAAGGCGACATGGCCTTTGATGTCTAAGGCAGAATGGATCGGGTCTTCATAGCTCCAAGCAGCGTTTTCAGTGACCGAGGATTTGTTGACGATCGAAAAATGCGTGGCTTGGCCCTTGTGTTTGCACTGCGTGACCTTGTCGGTAACATCCAGAAATGCCATCGCGATATCGGTACGAGGGAAATAGATGACCGGATCAAGATCGCCCTCGAGCAATTCCAGAGCATTTGTGGTTTCACCCAGAATGGCGCCTCCTGAACGGACGCTCCATTTGCCTGGTGTCTTGCGAATGGTGATCTCGGTCATCTTTGCTCTTTCCTCTGGTCCGGTTTTCCGCTTGTCCACTGCCCGGTATATGTAACGATGCGGTGTCAGATCGGTGCGGTTGCGGCATCCAACCACAGTTGGGCGTCATCTCCCAGCCTTGGTCGAACTTTTTCGGCAACTTCGCGGTGATATGCGTTCAGCCAGTCGCGTTCGACTGCCGTCAGCATATCGGTCAGAACCAAGCGTCGGTCGATAGGGACATAGGTCAATGTGCGCCATTCCAACATGGGACGTTCCGCGTCACCACTGGGCAGGGTAGGGGCAGATTGCACCACCAAAAGGTTTTCAATCCGGATTCCAAAGGCACCTTCGCGGTAATAACCCGGCTCATTCGACAAGATCATGCCCGGCAGCAAGGGCTCATGGCTGGCTTTGGACAGACGCTGAGGGCCCTCATGCACACTCAGATAGGCACCGACGCCGTGCCCGACACCGTGATTAAAGTCCTGACCCGCTGCCCATAGGGGCATACGCGCCACGGATTCGATATCACGTCCAGCCAACCCGGCAGGCCAGCGCAGCATAGACATGGCGATCATGCCTTTCAGCACGCGAGTAAAGCAGGCTTTTTCTTCTTCACCCACATTGCCGATAGCAATGGTCCGGGTAATATCAGTCGTGCCATCCAAATATTGTCCGCCGCTGTCCAGCACCAAGATATGACCGTCTTGCAGCAGGCTGTCGGTTTCCTCGGTCACCCGGTAATGCATGATCGCGCCATTGGGTCCTGTCCCTGCAATCGTATCGAACGAGATATCCTGCAGGGCATTATCCTTGCGCCGGTTCTCCTCAAGCCGAGTGACCACCTGCGTTTCCGTAACATTGCCAGCGGCTTGCGCATCCAGCCAGCATAGCGTTTCGACCACAGCGACAGCATCGCGCAGATGTGCCTCGGCACTGCCTGCGATTTCGGCAGGGTTCTTGCAGGCTTTGGGCCGCGCACAAGGGTCGCCGCCATCGACCATCTGCCCCTCTAGCACATCGGCCACTGCCTGTGGCAGCGTACCAAGATCAACCTGAACCTTACCGTCAAGCGCTGCGACAGCCGTCAAAAACGTGTCCGGCGCATGAACTGTGACTGAATCGGCCATCGCCACGTTCAGCTTTTGGTGCGCCATGAACAGATCCACGCGGCCATCCGCATGCAGTATAGCAAACCCATGCGCCACCGGGTTGTACCCGATATCGGAGCCCCGAATATTCAACAACCACATGATCGAGTCGGGCAGGGTAATCACCGCTGCGCCACAGCCCGCGTCCTGCAGGGACTGCGCCAGACGCGCGATTTTGCTGTCTGCGCTTTCGCCCGCGAATTCGATCGGGTGCAGCTTTACCGGGTTCAGTGGTGGATCGGGTTGATCCCGCCAAACCCGGTCCACCAGATTCTCGCTGCGCTCCAGTGTAATATCTCGGCCTTCAAGGTCGGTCTGCGTTTTCGCGATCTGACCCGCCGAATGCAGCCACGGATCAAAGCCAACCCGACCACCCTGCGGGAGTTGTTCCTTTAGCCACGCGGCAAGGCTGACCTCGGGCCATGGAACAGGTGTGTAATCGGCGGCGACCTGCGCTTTGACCTGCGTGCGATAGCGTCCGTCAATGAAGACGCCGGCCTTATCTGCCAAAACCACGCAAAACCCGGCCGAACCTGTGAACCCGGTCAGCCAGGCAAGCCGTTCGTCGCGCGGGGCCACATACTCGCCTTGATGCACATCCGCGCGCGGGACCAAGAAACCGTCCAACCCGTCGCGTGCCAATTCGGTCCGCAGATCGGCCAGCCGGGGCGGGCCCTGTTCCGGCCGTGCGGTCACGGCGAAGGACTGAAACATGTCATACCTCTATCAGTTTGGAGCGCGCGACGCCATGTTATGGAAAAGGCGATTCAGCCTACTCTCTTCATTCCCATCACCCGTGCTCGTGCGCGCGGATCACTGTCAAACAGAGCGGCCAGTTGCTCAGTCATGGCTCCGGCCAGTTGCTCGACATCCGTGATGGTCACGGCGCGGTCGTAATACCGGGTCACGTCATGGCCGATGCCGATGGCAAGCAATTCCACCATCTTGCGCTTTTCGACCATTCCGATCACATCGCGCAGGTGCTTTTCCAGATAGTTTGCTGGGTTCACGCTGAGCGTTGAATCATCGACCGGCGCCCCGTCCGAGATTACCATCAAAATCTTGCGCTGCTCGCGCCGTGCCGTCATCCGGCGATGCGCCCATTCCAGCGCCTCGCCGTCGATATTTTCCTTCAGCAGACCTTCTTTCATCATCAGCCCCAGATTGGGCCGGGCGCGTCGCCACGGGGCATCCGCGCCTTTGTAGATGATATGGCGTAGATCGTTCAGACGACCGGGCTGCTGTGGGCGGCCATCGTTCAGCCAGGCTTCGCGCGCCAGCCCGCCTTTCCACGCTCGCGTGGTAAAGCCCAGAATCTCGACCTTGACGTTGCAGCGTTCCAGCGTGCGTGCCAGAACATCCGCGCAGATCGCCGCGATCGAAATAGGTCGCCCGCGCATCGAGCCCGAATTATCCAACAGCAGCGTCACCACCGTATCGCGGAACTCAGTGTCCTTCTCGACCTTAAAGCTCAGCGGTGTGGTTGGGCTTGCAACAACACGCGCCAGACGGCCCGCGTCCAGAATGCCTTCTTCGCGGTCGAACTCCCAGCTGCGGTTCTGTTGCGCCTGCAACCGGCGCTGCAATTTGTTGGCCAAACGGCTGACGGCACCTTTCAGCGGTTCTAGCTGTTGATCCAGATAGGCCCGAAGGCGTTCCAGCTCAGCGGGCTCCGCCAGATCCTCGGCGGCGATCTCTTCGTCATGGGTGCTCAGGTAGACCTTATAGTCGGGATCAGCATCGGATGCAGGCGGAGGGGCAGGCGGCTCCAGCGGGGCCTCGCCCTCGGGCATCTCGGCCTCTTCTCCCATTTCATCCTCGGCCATCTCATCCATGGAGACTTGGGCCTGAGACTGATCCTGCTGTTCTTCCTGTGACTGCTCAGGGGTCGCATCCGCGTCCTGTTCGTCCTGATCATCCTGACCAGTGCTGTCGGGGTCGGGCTGTTCTTCGGCGTCGTCTTCGGCCTGATCTTCCTGATCTTCGTCCAGATCATCCGGGTCATCGCCCAGCTGATCGCCATAGCCCAGATCCTTGATCATCTGGCGTGCAAACTTGGCGAATTCGGCCTGGTCCGAAAGCACCTCGTCAAGGTTCTCCAGTACGCCCCCTGCCTGATCTTCGATAAACCCGCGCCACAGGTTCATGACATTGTCAGCCGCAGGCGGCAGGTCGCGACCAGTGGCCAGATGCCGGATCAGATAGCCGGCGGCCACCGAAAGAGGCGCGTCAGCTGGCTGTTTGCACTGATCATACCCACGCCGGATCGCTTCGTGCCCGATCTTGACGTCGATGTTAGACGCAGTGCCTGGCATGTCCCGCGCACCCATCGCTTCGCACCGGGCCACCTCCATCGCCTCGTACAGATCGCGGGCCATGTCACCCGGAGGCGCATAGCGATTATGAGTAGCATCATCGTGATAGCGTCGCTGCAAAGCCAAAGCATCCGCGGTCCCGCGCGCCAACAGAACCTCTTCCCGCGTCATGCGCCGCGAGACCTGAGGCAACCGCATCGACTCACCCGACAGGCCCGACGGGTCGACCGTATAACTCACCGTAAGTTCCGGATCGTCGGCCATCACTTTGGTGGCTTCGGCCAGAGCTTTCTTGAACGGATCAGCGGGGTTGTCTTTGGGTTTGCTCATCGGTGGCAGGTCCGGTCTTGTTCTACTCGGGCAACCTAGAGCCAAACATAGGTCTTGACCATAGGGTCGGCCTTGTTTTCCGGGTAATCAGCGGCACGCCCGAATTGCATAAACGCCGGACCTGTAGAAAAGGGGCAACGCCCGGCTTCTGCGTGGCCTGTGATTCTAACTGGGGGTGACTTTTCCGTCAGTACAATGCAAAACGAACGGTACACGAACGCGTGATATAGTTATTTGTTTGGGACGGTTTTATGGGACTCAGAAGACAATTTCGAAAATTGTTCGGGATCAAAAGACAGACCGTAGAATTACAGCCCTCCGGCTGGCTAGCCGAGAATGTTTTCTGTCAGTCACCCTCAACGCCGCTGAGTGAGATAGTTCACGTTTTCGATCCCAAATACAAAGATCCTGACCCAATCAACCTAGTGCATATCGTCAATTTCTTTTCTGTCGACGGAGCGATGAATGATGTCCAGCGCGCTACGTTGGATAGCATGGTGATTGCCAAATCAGATCCGTTGGCTGGTGAAGGTGAAACAACTTTGGTGCAGGTTCCGGTGCATGGGGACGAAGATCTGATTCAGGCCCATTACGGCCTGCAAGTTGCGACAAAACTGGAACGCACGGTTCTGGATGTCGGAACGTTTCGAATTCCTCGGCCTTTGCCACTTTTGTTTGATATTCTGGAAAAGGGTGCATCCGTTGCTAAACCCGGAGATTTTGTAATCTACACTAATGCAGATATTTGTCTTCAGCCCTATTTTTATGGCGCGGTACGTCAACTTATTGCGGGTGGTTTCGATGCCATCACGATCAATCGCCGGACATTTGGCGATGCGCATGGGTTTTCCCATGACCCCCTGTCTATGGGCGAGGTTGGTATGCAGCATCCGGGTTTCGACTGCTTTGTTTTTTCCAAAGAAGTTTTCGATCAATTTGTCCGCACAGATTCCTGCCTCGGGATGTCTGGGGTCATACAGCCAATGCTATTCAACCTCGCTGCGCACTCGAAACGAATGCTGATGCTCAAGAATGTCAGTCTGACGTTTCATTTCGGCGATGATCGGCCGTGGAAAACCCAGGACTTTGATGATTATGCCATGCATAACTTCACAGAGGCGGCGGATAGTTTAACCAAATTGGCGGAAGACGTCAGTAAACGCGGTCATCTTCGCGAATTCTGTGACAATCACATTGGAATCTGGAAACTTGACGACGACGGATTGTTGGCTCCAGATGCGGCTCGAGAAGTTGCACAGGCACATTTGGCCAATAATGCATAAAGGCTAGCTTTCGTAGCTTTTGATGATGTGGCCCTGCCAGAGCTTCCGAAAGCCTATGCCACGCACAAGCCCCCGGAAATTCCGTATATTTTGTTATCCCAAGCTGGTGCTTGCAGCGCTTTCCGGGAGTTCCTCGTCAAAACACCGCTGATAGAACTCGGCCACTGTCTGGCGCTCCAGCTCGTCGCATTTGTTCAGAAAGGATAGGCGGAAAGCATAGCCGACATTGCGGAAAATCTCGGCGTTTTGGGCCCAGTTGATTACCGTTCGGGGGCTCATCACGGTCGAAAGATCACCGTTCATGAACGCGGTCCGAGTCAGATCGGCAACGGTGACCATCTGAGCGACGATCTTGCGGCCCTCGGCCGTGTTGTAGTGCGGCGCTTTGGACAGAACGATCATCGTTTCTGCGTCATGGCTAAGGTAGTTCAGCGTCGCGACCAGAGACCAACGGTCCATCTGGGCTTGGTTGATCTGTTGTGTGCCGTGATACAGGCCGGTTGTGTCACCCAGGCCAACAGTATTGGCGGTGGCAAACAGGCGGAAATACTTGTGCGGGGTCAGAATCTCGTTCTGGTCCAGCAGGGTCAGGCTGCCATTGGTTTCCAGAACGCGCTGGATCACAAACATCACGTCTGCGCGCCCGGCGTCGTATTCGTCAAAGACGATCGCAACAGGGTTACGCAGAGCCCAGGGCAGAATTCCTTCGTGGAAATCCGTAACCTGCTTGCCGTCGCGCAGTTTGATCGCGTCCTTGCCGATCAGGTCGATCCGGCTGATATGGCTGTCGAGGTTCACACGCACAGCCGGCCAATTCAGGCGTGCGGCAACCTGTTCGATATGGGTCGATTTACCGGTGCCGTGATAACCCTGAATCATCACGCGGCGGTTATGGGTAAACCCTGCGAGGATTGCCAGCGTCGTATCTGGGTCGAACTTATATGTCGGGTCGATCTCGGGAACCCGTTCTGTCTGTTCGTAAAAGCGTTTGACCTGCATGTCAGAATCGATGCCGAACACATCTCGGACCGAAATCTCTTCTGTTGGTTTTGCGTTTGCGTCAATCGGCCAATCCATGCCTGTCGTCCTTATCCTGATACCGCGGCCCCCGCGCGGGCTTCTGAACCCGTGTGTGGTGCAACATATTGCGGGTAAGGGCAAGGGGAAGCGGCGAGGCTAAAAGACTGAGGCGCAGTTTCATTCGTATTGACGCGCTCGGCATACCGCCTCCGTTCGTTTCAGATAAAGGCACAGTGCCCAATCGGATTACACATAAGGAGATGGTCTTGGTGAAATTGCACTTTTACATCAGGCGATATTGTTGGCCAGCAGGCAACAATATGCATTCAAATATGAAAATATCACTTAGTTTGGGGGTAACTGTGTTTTAGACTGAACATATTGGTGAGTTTTGATGGGTTCCGAGTGAGGTAGTTTATGAGAAGCTTGGTTAAGGCTGCTTTTAGTTCTGTACTTTCCATGGTCATTTGTTGGCGCATTCGGTCGTCAGCATCCTGGGCCTGACCAATGGCTTTTGATGCCCTTCTCCATACTGTCAACAGCACTGGCCGCGGAGACCTGATCGTTCAGGACACGACCGTTCCTGCCATTATCTCCGGCTCTACGATCTCGTTCGATGGTGGGGCAACGTTCCAGACCTACACATATCTTGGCCAAGGCAATTACCGTGGCACAGGGGAATCTGGCGAGTTCATTCGGGTGGGCGGCCAGGTTTATGCCTGGGACACGGCGAACCCGACGGGCCCGATGACATTGGGGAACTGGAAGATCACGACCTCGGATCTTGATCCAACAGACCCGCCCTGTTTTGTTTCCGGGACTTTGATTGATACCGACAACGGACCGGTCCCGGTCGAGAAATTGGTTGTTGGCGACAGGGTGCTCGTCTCGAATGGCGGGGCACTGCCTATTGTCTGGACCGGCAAAAGGGCTCTTAGCACTATGGCTTTGCACAGCAGGCCAAAGTTCAGACCTGTCTGCATCCGGAGAAATGCTCTGGGCAAAGGGATGCCGGATCAGGATTTGTACGTGTCGCCTCAGCATCGGATCGTGCTGGAAGGCTGGCGGGCCGAGTTATTGTTTGGCGAAGCAAAGGTTTTTTCGGCTGCCATCCATTTGGTCAATGGCGATACGGTCTATCAAGTGTCGCCCGATAAGCCGGTAGAATATTTTCACATTGCCTGCGAACGGCACGAGATTTTGACATCCAATGGCGTGCGCAGCGAAAGCCTGTTTCTGGGCGACAGGGCGCTGCAATCCTTTCACCGCGAAGACGTCGACGAATTGCGCGCGCTATTCCCTGAACTGTGTGCTGAGGCGTCGGTTCCTCGAACGCGGTTACGTTGCTTGAAGCGCCCCGAAGTGCTGGCGCTGCAGGGTATGGCCAGCAATTAAAACGCCTATTTAAAGTTCCGGCTGTCTTTGATCTGGTCCCAGGCCCAGACAACTTCTTGCAGCTGCTCTTCCTGCGAGCGGTCGCCGCCGTTCATATCGGGGTGCAACACCTTGATCAGCTTTTTATAGGTCTTTCGGATTTCGGCCTTGGACCAGCTGTCATTGGCTTCCAGAATCTCGATAGCGCGACGTTCGGTCGGGGGCAGGCGGCGGCCGCCTCCGCCTGTAGTGCGCCCTTTGTTCTGGGTACTGTTCGCGCCCAGCACCTGGTGCGGGTCTTCGATTCCCAAACGGGCCCAGGCACGTGCCTCGGGATCGCCCATGGGTTTGGTTTCACGCTCCCAGACTTTGTCCTTAGACTGTTGAGCATTCATTTCGGCCTCGGTCGTGCCGTCGAAGAAATTCCATTTCTGGTTATACTCGCGCACATGCTGCTGGCAGAACCAGAAGAAATCATCCAAAACATCCGGTGCTTTCGGGGCCCGAAATTTACCAGGCTCTTCACAGCCCTCATGGTCACAGATTCGCACCGAAGTTTCAGACGCGCCAGACATACCACGCCGTCCACGCGGGTTTTTTTTCTTCGCGCTGGAGACGGACATATCGAATCCAAATGGGTCTGATTTCGTCATGCTATGATCCTTAAGAACGCATCTTCTCGACTCGGAGGCAGCAGTTTAGTCTAAGCAGCCGAAAGTAGAAGAGGGGGGCGGTAATATTTTTGCCGCTGAGCGTAAAAATGACCGTGACCGAAGAAATGCGAAGCCGCCTGCAATCGGCGTTTGATCCACATGAGCTTGAAATCGTTGACGACAGCGAAAGCCACCGCGGGCATGCCGGATTCCAAGAAGGTGGTGAAAGCCATTTCAACATCCGAATCCGCGCGGCTGCATTCGAGGGGCAATCTCGCGTTGCCCGCCACCGCGCAGTTCACAGGGCGCTTGGAGATATCGTGCCGCGGATCCATGCTTTGGCATTGGATATCGGTGTTTAGGCAGGCTTTTGTAACGCGGCCCGGAACGGTCGCACCCCTGCAGCGAAGACAATTCGCGGGTTTTGCCGTGATCGTTCAGAGATTGGCACAGGGTCGCGGGTTGGATAGGTGAAAGCCGGCCGGTAATTTTTCGGTGTTTTGGTGATTTCGACCGGTTTCTTGCACTGATTGCAACAAATCAGGAAATTCAGCCTGAATGTGAAAACATTCCATGCATAACAGTTGCTCGAACGCGGGCCCTAATCTACCCTCCATTGACGGGATGTTTTTCAGGTATTTGGTTTTGAGAGTTCTTTTTGTGCAGGCTGGATTTGGGCCTGGGGGGGCAGAGAAAGTAATCGCCATGGTTTCAGGGCATTTTGCCCGGCGCGGTTGTGCTGTTCACGTTACCGGTTTTCAGATGCCGACCGATGGTCCCTATTTCCCGATGCATCTCGATGTTGAACTCAGCGTTGCAGAAAAGGCGACGGGACAGGCGTCACGTATTACGCATATCCGCTCTGTCATAAAGAAATTTCGACCGGACGTTGTAATCTCATTCCTGACCAAGGTGAATGTTCAGACTCTTCTGGCAAGCGTTGGAACTGGGATTCCCGTTATCATTTCTGAACGCAACAATCCGCTGCGACAGGACGCACATCCCCTTTGGGCACCGCTTCAGGGGATTGCGGGGATAAAGGCAGCAAAGGTTGTCGGGCTGACACATCGCGGATTGGCGGATCTTCCCTTCACTTTGCGCAAGAAGGGGATGGTTATTCCGAACCCGATCCTCCCCTTTGAGCGAGTTGAAACCTCTGGCACGAGGCGGGGTGTGCAACTGGTCGCGGTTGGCCGCCTCGTTCGGCAAAAAGGGTTCGACATGCTGCTGCAGGCGATGCAGCGCATTCATTCCCAAGCTCCAGATACCAGGCTGATTATCTATGGTGAGGGCAGCGAGCGGGAAAATCTGCAGAAACTGCGCGATGATCTGGGGCTACAGTCGGTTGCTCGGCTGCCCGGCAATACGATCGAGGTCGGGGAATGGGCGCAGCGCGCAGACATTCTGGTAGCGACCTCGCGGTTCGAAGGGTTTCACAATGTCGTCGCTGAGGCGGCGGTCAGCGGGATACCGGTCGTGTCTTTCGATTGCGATTACGGTCCGTCAGAGTTTATTCAAAACGGACGGAACGGATATCTGGTTCCCGTCAACGATGTCAGTGGTTTGGAACAGGCAGTGCTGAAGCTGATCCATGAACCCGACCTCAGGGCGCAGATGTCCAAGGTGTCACCTACGCTAAAGGCCGATTTGTCCCCGGATCAGGTCTTTGCCCAATGGGACACGCTAATTCGCGACGTCACGAGCTGAGATTCAAAACGCTACTCCTGACAGCTGTTTTTGACAGACCCGGTTAGGGCAATCAGGTTTTTTGACCTTCAGTCTCTGCAGTTTCGTCTTCCGGTTTTTCTGTTTCAGCACCTTTCAGCGACAAAGGCGGCTCTTTGGCCTGTTCCGCAATGGGGGCCGGGGCCTGAACGGTATCGGGACCAGGAACAGGTTGAGCAAGAGCAACGCCATCCTTCGTTTCGGTCGGGCCAGGTGTCGGGGCAACAGGCACATCAATTTCACGGCGGAATATCAGCACATTGCGCCAGTTCACGGTGCTGCCGGTCAGGCCGGAGCGTTCCTCGCTGGGCAACAACTCGGCGCGTTGATATTCCCAGCCATCCTGCCCCATCTGGTTTAGCACTTGTTCAATAGAAGCAGCGAAACGTCCCTCGGCTGACTTTTCACCCTTGGTCTTGGCAGACTTTTGGGGGGAAGGGACAACTTTGTATTCGTAGCGGGGCATCGGAATTCCTACCTGTAAGTTCCGGGTAATCTAGCAGGTTGATCACAATGGGAAAGTCATCATAGCGCGGCGGGCGAATTCCGGCACATCTGCTGGTGCGGGCCTGGTGCCACAAATGACAAGCGGCGGGACTTTGCGCAAAGGCTAAAGTCCCGCCGCCGAAATCAGTAAAACCGAAAGATCTACGATCCCAGTTTCTTGGCAATCAGCTCGTTGACGGCCTTGGGATTGGCCTTGCCACCAGTCGCCTTCATCACCTGACCAACGAACCAGCCGGCCAGTTTCGGGTTTACCTTGGCCTTCTCGACCTGTGCCGGATTGGCGGCTATGATCTCGTCCAAAGCGGCCTCGATCGCGCCCGTGTCCGTCACCTGCTTCATGCCGCGGTCTTCGACGATCTGCGCCGGATCTCCGCCTTCGGTATAGACGATTTCGAACAGGTCCTTGGCGATCTTGCCCGAGATCGCGTCCGAGGAAATCAGGTCGATGATGCCGCCAAGCTGTGCAGGTGAAACCGGCGAGTCGGTGATCTCGTGATCTTCCTTTTTCAGGCGGCCAAACAGTTCGTTAATGACCCAGTTTGCAGCCAGTTTGCCATTGCGACCCTGCGCGACCTCTTCGAAATAGGCAGCCGATTCAACATCAGCAGTCAGCACCGATGCGTCATAGTCCGTCAGTCCGAACGTGCTGATAAAACGCGCTTTTTTATCGTCAGGCAGCTCGGGCAGGTTGGCGGCGATGTCGTCAACCCAGGCCTGCTCGATCTCTAGCGGCAGCAGGTCAGGGTCAGGGAAGTAGCGATAGTCATGCGCTTCTTCCTTGGACCGCATCGAACGCGTCTCGCCCTTGTCCGGGTCATACAGGCGGGTTTCCTGATCGACCTTGCCACCACCTTCGACGATCGCGATCTGGCGGCGGGCTTCGACCTCAATGGCTTGCTGGATGAAGCGCATCGAGTTCATGTTCTTGATCTCACAACGGGTGCCCAGATGCGAGAAATCCTGTGTTTCCTGATACTTTTCATAGGCCCCCGGCAAACAGATCGAGACGTTCACGTCTGCCCGCAAATTGCCGTTCTGCATGTTGCCGTCACAGGTGCCCAGATAGCGCAGGATCTGACGCAACTTGGCGATATAGGCGGCGGCCTCTTCCGGGCCGCGAATGTCGGGGCGGCTGACGATCTCCATCAGGCAAACACCGGTTCGGTTCAGGTCGACGAAGGACATATGCGGGTCCATGTCGTGGATTGATTTGCCCGCGTCCTGTTCCATATGGATGCGTTCGATCCGCACCATGCGCGCGGTGCCGTCGCCCATCTCGACCAAAACTTCACCTTCGCCGACAATAGGCTGATAAAGCTGGGAAATCTGATAACCCTGCGGAAGGTCGGGGTAGAAATAATTCTTGCGGTCAAAAGCCGATTTCAGGTTGATATCGGCTTTCAGGCCCAACCCGGTGCGCACGGTCTGTTCGACGCAATATTCGTTGATCACCGGCAGCATTCCCGGCATTGCCGCGTCCACAAAGGCCACGTTCGAGTTCGGCTCGGCCCCGAATTGGGTCGACGCGCCAGAGAACAGCTTGGCATTGGACGAGACCTGCGCATGCACCTCCATCCCGATTACCAGTTCCCAATCGTGCTTGGCCCCGGCAATGGTTTTGGGCTTAGGCATTTCGTATGTCAGGTCGAGCATGGCGCGCCTCATTTCCGCAGAAGTCTAAGCCTGCGTATTAGGCCCGGCGCGCCAAAGGGGCAAGGGGGAATCAGTGTCCGGACAGGTGCAACCCTGTCGGAGTAAAGGTCACATCCATGCCACTGCGCAGTTCCTCACGAAACAGGTCACCGATTGCCCGCAACGCATCGCGGTGCCCGCGGGCTGCAAACCGTTCGGGCGAGTTGATGCGGACCGAGTTATTGAACCCTTGTGCCGCATGGGCCCAGATCAGCGGATGCAGTTCGGTCAGGTGATCACGGATCAGCCAGTTGGCCGCGTCGTGGATCTGAGCGCGCACCGCGTCGGCCTTTTCATTCCCCCCAAGGCCGTTCTGGATGGTTATCGCACAATAGGCAGCCAGCATATTGACCATCTGCTGATCGGGGCGGTTGCGCAGAATATCGTGCAAACCCTGCAGGAAATATTCGATATCCAGCCGTGCGCAGGCTTCGTCGTCCAGGGCGATGGCATCAAACTGGACCCACGTGTAGCCACCGGCGCCCCAAAGGTCATGGGTACGGGCTGCATTGCGCAGGGCCTGAACCTCAAGCTCTTCATAGCTGCCGAACCAGCGTGGCAGCAGATGAGTGCCCATTGCACGCATATGGCGTTGGTTATGCGGGTCCAACGTAATCAACTGTTCATACTGATCAGCCACGCGCAGATTGGACTTGCGCTGACCTGCCAGCAGAGCACAGCCAACAGCCGCAACCAGCGCATTGTTGGGCGCGGCTTCGCGGCATTTTGGCAGGATATCGGCCGCGCGGTCGAAATGGGCGGTGCAGCGAGACCGGTGCAAGGGGGGAAGAACTGCGTTTGTCGCAGTGCCGCGCCACGCCCAGGCCAGGTCAATATGCGCCATAGCCACAACAAGGGCGATCATCGGATCATCCTCATGCGCCCGCATTTCATCTTCTAGCTCAGAAATTCCGCCAAGAAGATCATAGTCTGACAATGCCCGATAATCGGACAGAGCGTGTTCGACCGCCAGCACTACATCGGACCGAGCGCCGAATGCCAGCAAATCCGCGATTGGCATCCCATCGGGCGCAGTTTCGCGCGCTTCATCGGCGGCACGCATCTTTGCAGAAAGGTCTGCCCACCGATCCTGGCGGGCCAGATCGCGGCCAAGTTCGATGACGTCCTGACCGATCAGTTCATCGGCCGAGACATTTGCGACGGGGATATTTACCGAACCCTGATCTGGCAAAGCAGCGGCCAGCACTGCATCGGCGGCGTCGAAATCTGACGCAATTTTCAAGGATGGATGTGGAACGCGGGCCTTTTGGGCCATCAGAAACCGGAACATGCTTACACTCGAAACAAAAAAAATCGTAACCTAGCTTTAAAGACTGGCCTCTATTTGGCTCAAATTCAAGCTACAACCGTCTTATTGTCGCTTTGTTCCGGTCAATGCGCCCTGAGGCTCGGGATCGTTTCAAAATGGGCCGAAATGATGCCGTTCAACCTTTAGACCAGCCTCTTTCAGGCGGGACTCGAGTTCCTTATGCGGAGGGGTCGACTCATCGGGCAGGCGAATCCGCTTTTCCGAGGTCAGCACCAGCGACATGCGCACCGAGAAATCCCAGCGTGTATCCAGACGCACATGGTCGATTTCGCTCAATCTTACGCCAGCCTCGCGCCGCCCCGAGAACCACCGCAGCCCATCCTGATCCAGCCGGAGCCCCGAACGGGTGTTTTGTGCAAAGTCCCATAATGCGGGCAGGGTGAACAGGGCCAGCAGGCCAATCAGCCACCAGACGGCATCAAAGGCGATGAACAACACCGCCAGCGCGGAATAGACCGACAGCAGAATGGCGATGACCTGCGGTGACCTGTTATGCCGTGTATAGGAATAGGGGGTCATGCGTTCAGGATGCGCGTCACCATTTCGGTCGTGTCCCGTGAAAGGTCTGGCGTTTCGGCGATGCGGGTCAGCTGGTTGCGGATAAGGGCCTGGCGATCTGAGTCATACCGCTTCCACGTCTGGAATGCCGAACACATCCGCGCCGTGGTCTGCGGATTGACCGGATCCAGTTTGATCAGCCAGTCCGCCAGCAGAGAATAACCAGCTCCATCAGCACGGTGGAAACCGGCGTGATTCGTCGCCAATGCCCCTAGAACAGCCCGGAAACGGTTCGGGTTCTTCCAGTTGAAATCCGGATGCCCGGTCAGGTGGCTTACGATATCTGCAGTCTCTGCCGGGGCTGACATCGCCACCTGCAGGCCGAACCATTTGTCCATCACCAGCCGGTCATCTTGCCACCGGTCATAAAACGCGTTCAGTTCCTGTTCCCCTTTGCCCGCACGCAACAGGCAGGACAAAGCCGAAAGCTGAAGGGTCATGTTATCGGCGCGCTGATAATCCTCGGCCGCTTTTGCACCCCCGTCCAGCCGTGAGGTCAACGCCAGTGCGGCCCCACCCAGAGCCCGCTGGCCGGCTTGTTCTGCGTCCGGGCTAAAGGCGGCTTCGATGCTGGTTTCGCTGTGCAGGCGGGGCAGCAGATCCTGAACGTGCTGGGCCGTTACCTGCCGCAGCGTTTCAACAGCGGTCCAAATGGCCACCGGGTCGGGCGTGACACCCTGTTCATGCATCATCGCAGCAAGTTCAGATTGGGACGGCAACCCCAGCATCAAGGCACGATAAGACGGGTCAAGATCGCTGTCGCGCAATACGGCGAGGATGCCATCGAGGTAATCCGTTTCCGGTGCCGCATCCGTCAAGATCATCTTGATCAGCGTGTCTTCGGCTAAAGATCGCCCTGCTTGCCAGCGGTTGAACGGGTCGCTGTCATGAGCCAGCAAAAAAGCTCGCTCAGCGCTGCTCTGGTCATGTTCCAGAATCACGGGGGCCGAGAAATCGCGCAGGATTGAGGCCGTGGGTTTGGGCGGATTGGCACCGGACACGCGTTCCGGTCCTTCGCAACCCTGCAAGCGCCAGCCTTCTACTGTGTATTCGAAAGCAAAGCTTTGGATTTCCTGCGTGAACTCCAGAATGGTTGTGGGCATGGTTTCATCCCCGTTCGCGCCAATCAGCCCGACCGCAACGGGGATAACCTGCGGCAGTTTTTCTGACTGTCCGGGGGTCGGGTCGGTGCGCTGTCTCAGCGTCAAGGTGTAGATGCCATCAGTCCATTCTTCGGTCACCGATACGCGCGGGGTGCCAGACTGGCTGTACCAGCGTTTGAACTGGGTCAGGTCGCGACCTGTGGTGTCTTCAAACACCTTGATCCAGTCCTCGATGGTGCAGGCCTGACCGTCATGCCGATCAAAATACAGCTCCAGCGCCTGCGCATAGGCCTCGTCACCTACCAGACGTTTCAGCATGCCGATCACCTCGGCGCCTTTTTCGTAGACCGTCGCGGTGTAGAAGTTGTTGATCTCCTGAAAGCTCTCTGGCCTTACCGGATGTGAAAGCGGGCCGTTATCCTCGGCGAATTGGCGCGCCCGCAGGTCGATGGCATCGTGGATACGTTTGACCGGGGCCGAGCGCATGTCCGAGGTGAACTGCGCATCGCGGTACACCGTCAGACCTTCTTTCAAGCACAGCTGAAACCAGTCGCGGCAGGTGATGCGGTTGCCAGTCCAGTTGTGGAAATACTCATGCGCGATGATCGCCTCGATCCGTTCGAAATTCATATCGGTGGATGTCTCAGGGCTGGCCAGCACGGCGGACGAGTTGAAAATGTTCAGACCCTTGTTTTCCATCGCCCCCATGTTGAAATCATCGACGGCGACGATGTTAAAGACATCCAGGTCATATTCGCGGCCATAGACGTCCTCGTCCCATTTCATCGACTTCTTCAGCGCCTCCATCCCAAAGGCACATTTGCCTTCGTCTCCGGGACGGACCCAGAGATTCAGTTCGACGTCACGACCGGATTTGGTCGTGAATTGACTGGGATGAGCGATCAGGTCGCCTGCGACCAGCGCGAACAGATAGGCAGGTTTGGGCCAGGGATCGATCCATTCGGCCCAGCCATCGCCCTGACCCGATGGGTTGCCGTTGGACAGAAGCACTGGAAGGTCACCATTGATGCGCACCGTAAAGGTGGACATCACATCGGGGCGGTCCGGGTAGTAGGTGATCTTGCGAAAGCCTTCGGCCTCGCACTGGGTGCAATACATGCCGTTCGACATGTAAAGCCCTTCAAGCGCGGTGTTGTTGCCTGGGTCGATTTCGACCTCGGCTTCCCAGACAAATGCCGCGTCGGGGACAACCGCTGTCAGGCCGGTCTCTGTGACGTCTGGAGTGATCTCAACCCCGTCAACAGTAGCACGGATCAGTTTCAGTTGCTCACCATGCAGGAAAAACTGACGGTCTAAGGCATCAGGATTGGGCCGGAAGGCGATGCGCGAAGTCACTCGGGTCGCATTTGGGGCCAGATCAAAGGTCAGATGTACGCTGTCCACCAGATAACCAAACGGTGTGTAGTCTTTCAGATAGATCGTCGTGGGGGCTGCGTCGCGCATCGGTGGCCTCGAATGGGTTGGTATCAGGCGCGACGTTATGGGTTGCTGCGATGGGCTGCAAGCGGTGCAAGTAAGCTTGCTCAATAGGCGATAAGCATCTGTCGATGTCGAAGTGGCCTGACGACCAAAGACCCAAACTGACCAAGACATGTTGCCTATCGGAAATATCCGCCCTAATTGGGGCCTGTATACAACGGCGTACATACGAGGGGATGTGGCATGAGCAGCAGACAGATGCGGAGCGGACTCAAGGTCGACGGGATTCTGACTGAATTCATAGAAGGGCGTGCTCTGTCTGGAACAGGCGTTGCGGCTGACACCTTCTGGAACGGGCTTGCGCAGATGGTTCACGAGTTGGGTCCAAAGAACCGTACACTTTTGGCAAAGCGGGCCGATATCCAGGGGCGCGTCGATGCCTGGCATTTGGAAAACAATGGCCAGCCGCATAATGCTGTCGCCTATCAGGATTTCTTGCGCGAGATCGGCTATTTGGTGGCTGAAGGCGGGGATTTTCAGATCGAAACCGACAATGTCGATCCCGAGATCGCGTTGATTCCCGGTCCTCAGCTGGTGGTTCCTATTACCAATGCGCGTTTTGCACTGAACGCTGCCAATGCGCGCTGGGGCAGCTTGTATGACGCGCTTTATGGCACCGATGCGATGGGCGATCTTCCCGTCGGTGGTGGTTATGACGATGCGCGCGGAGCACGTGTGATTGCTTGGGCCAAAGGGTTTCTGGACGATGCCGCCCCGCTGGCCAGCGGATCGTGGGCTGAAATGTCAGAACTGCGCGTTGAAAATGGGGTTCTGGTGCCCGCGCTGGCAGATGCAGCGCAGTTTGTGGGTTTTGGCGGTGCCGCTGAAAACCCGGACTTTGTTCTGCTGAAGAATAACGGTTTGCATGTCAAAGTCGTGATTGACACCTCTAGCACCATTGGCGCTACCGACCCGGCCGGTATTGCTGACGTGCATCTTGAATCGGCGCTGTCGACGATCATGGACTGCGAAGATTCAGTCGCCTGTGTGGATGCCGAGGACAAGGTGGTTGCCTATGGCAACTGGCTGGGCCTGATGAAGGGTGATCTGACCGAAGAGGTCAGTAAAGGCGGCAAAAGCTTTACACGCAAACTGTCCGATGACCTGACTTTTACCGCGGCGGACGGTGGCGCTGGTGTTCTTAAGGGCCGGTCGCTGATGCTGGTCCGCAATGTGGGGCACCTGATGACCAACCCCGCCGTTCTGGATGCCGAAGGGCGCGAGATCGGCGAAGGTCTGATGGACGCGCTGTGTACCACTCTGATTGCGATGCACGACCTGCAGCGCGATGGCGGCAACTCGGTCACTGGTTCGGTCTACGTGGTAAAGCCTAAGATGCACGGACCTGAAGAGGTTGCCTTTGCCGTCGAAATTTTCGATATGGTTGAGGACATCCTCGGCCTGCCGCGGAATACCGTAAAGCTCGGTATTATGGATGAAGAGCGCCGCACCTCGGCGAACCTCAAGGAATGTATCCGCGCCGCCAAATCGCGCGTGGCCTTCATCAACACCGGCTTTCTGGACCGGACCGGGGATGAAATCCACACTTCGATGGAGGCAGGACCAATGCTGCCCAAGGGCGACATCAAGAACACGCCGTGGATTGCGTCTTATGAAGATCGCAATGTTGATATCGGTCTGGCATGTGGCTTGAAGGGCAAGGCACAGATTGGCAAAGGCATGTGGGCGATGCCCGACCGTATGGGTGACATGCTGGACGCCAAGATCGGTCACCCGAAATCGGGCGCAACTTGCGCCTGGGTGCCGTCGCCGACTGCCGCGACACTGCACGCAACACATTATCATAAGGTCAACGTCCTAGAGCGCCAGGACGAATTGGCTGCCGGTGGCGCACGTGGTACGCTGGATGATCTGCTGACTGTGCCTTTGCTGGGCGGCCGCAACCTCAGCGATGATGAAATTGCGCGTGAGATCGAAAACAACGCGCAAGGCATCCTGGGCTATGTGGTTCGCTGGGTCGATCAAGGCGTTGGCTGTTCGAAAGTGCCGGACATCAATGATGTTGGCCTGATGGAAGACCGTGCCACCTGCCGGATTTCGTCTCAGGCCTTGGCCAACTGGCTGCATCATGGCACTGTCGATGAGGCGCAAGTCATGGCCGCGATGCGGAAAATGGCCGTAGTGGTCGATCGGCAGAATGATAGCGATCCGGCGTATCGCCCAATGGCTCCCGGTTTCGACGGGATCGCCTTCCAGGCGGCCTGTGATTTGGTTTTCAAAGGCCGTGTTCAGCCTTCGGGTTATACCGAACCTGTCCTGCACGCCCGCCGACTGGAGATGAAAGCCAGCCTTTAACCCAACAGAAATGACTGGATCGAATATGGTAATTTCTTTGCGCAAAGCCCGTACCCTTATCCGCAAAGCCCTTGAAAAAGGGCGCGAGTTGGGGCTGAAACCCCTCTCGGTCATCGTTCTTGATGCTGGTGGCCACGTCATCGCGTTTGAGCGTGAAGACGGTGCTGCCCCTGGTCGTTTTGCGATTGCGCAGGGCAAGGCCTACGGCTCGGTCATGCTGGGGATGGCGGGCACAGCCCAGATGCAACGCGCCGAGGCGCAGGCCTATTTCATGGCCGCCGTAAACGGTGTTTATGGCGGTCAGGTCGTGCCGGTTCCGGGCGGTGTCCTGCTGCGTGACCGAAAAGGTGCCGTAATTGGCGCAGTCGGTGTGACCGGCGACACGTCGGATAACGACGCCATCGCTGCCATGGCCGGGATCGAAGCGGCCGGGCTGACTGGCGAAGTTTGACCTTTGGTGAACTCGGAGAGCCGGCAAAGGCTCTCCGATCTTTACGAGGCACAAGCGGCGCGCAAAGCGAATAGGGCCTATTCGGCGGTGGTCCGATCAGGCCCCTTGTTGTGCAGGGGTGAACAGAGACTTGCGCTGACACACAGGCTATGTGCTATTGCGCGCCTGTGACCCTGTCGATACCTTTCCCGGAACGTGCGGAAAGAACTAGGAAAGAATAATGGCTCGACCTGTCGTCGGTATCATCGGCAATTCATATTTGATGAACGATCAATATCCGACTCATGCTGGCGGCACGATGAACTCGGACGCGGTGGCCAATGTCTCGGGTTGCTTGCCGATGCTGATCCCTGCCGACCCGCGGTATGTCTGTGTCGAGGAACTGCTTGAGGTCTGTGATGGTTTCCTGCTGACAGGGGGGCGTCCCAATGTTCACCCCGAGGAATATGGCGAACCCGCAACCGAAGCGCACGGTGATTTCGACCGGGCTCGCGATGCGATCACGTTACCCTTGGTGCGGGCCTGTGTCGAAAGAGGGCAGCCCTTTTTCGGCATCTGCCGCGGCTTTCAGGAGGTCAACGTGGCCATGGGCGGAACACTTTATCCAGAAATCCGGAATTTGCCGGGGCGAATGAACCACCGGATGCCACCCGACGGCACGTTGGAAGAAAAATTTGCCCTGCGCCATGTGGTCAGCCTGACCGAGGGGGGCGTGTTTCATCGGTTGATGGGCGCTGCCGAGGTGATGACCAACACGCTGCACGGGCAGGGGATCAAAACGGTTGGACATCGCATTGTGATTGACGGCGCTGCACAAGACGGCACGCCCGAGGCGATTTATGTGCAGGACGCGCCCGGTTTCACCCTGTCGGTGCAATGGCACCCGGAATGGGACGCGGTCAATGACCCTGTCTCGCGGCCGCTTTTTGAGGCGTTTGGCGATGCGGCACGCGACTGGTCCGCAGGAGTGCGATCGGGATTGGTTAAACAAACCGCCTGAGTCCCTACGCCGGCCCTGATTGAAGGGACCGGCGCTTTGCTATCAAACCAGCAGATTGAATTGATTGATCAATGGCAAGCTGCGGGCGCGCTTGCCGGTAAGGTCGAACAGGGCGTTGCCAAGCGCTGGCATCGACGGAGGCGTTCCCGGCTCGCCCACACCACCCAGATGGCGGTTGGTTTCCAGAATACGAACCTCGGTCACCGGGGCGTTATGCATTCGCAGCGCGTCATAGTCGGGGAAGTTAAATTGCTCGACCTCACCGTTGGCGAAGGTGATCTCACCCATCACGGCTGCTGACAGGCCATAGATCATGCCACCGAACATCTGCGCTTCGACCGTTCCCGGATCCAAAGCAAGACCCACATCACAGGCAATCCACGCTTTTGCGATGCGAACGGTGCCGTCCTCATCGACCACCTCGATCACCTGCGCTACCGGGGTGACAAAGCTGTAGGTCATTGCTACGCCACGACCAAAACCGGCAGGCGTTTCACCCGTCCAACCTGACATTTCCTTGACGGCTTGCAGGACACCTGCCGACGGCGCGTGCTCGGTTTGGGCCAGTTCAAGACGGAACTCCAGCGGGTCGCGACCGGCGGCCAGGGCCAGCTCGTCCATGAATGTCTCGTGGAAGAACCCGTTATGGCTATTGCCGACCGAACGCCAGAACCCGACAGGTACATCCAGATCGGCGATGTGGCCGCTGACGCGGTAGTTCGGCACGGCATAGGGCTGGTTAAAAAGACCTTCGACCAGGACCTTGTCGGGGCCAGCGCCGGGCAGGCCCGATATGCGTTCCACGGCCTGTTGCGTGCAGGATTGCGATGCAACTCTGGCGTCGATCAGAACCGCCTTGCCGTCTTTGACCGCGCCACGCATCCGCGCCAGTGCACCGGGCCGGTAGAAGTCATGGCGCATGTCCTCCTCGCGGCTCCAGGTGGTCTGGACCGAAGTATTGGGCATGGCCATGGCGACTTTGGTGGCGATTTCGATGAAATCCAGCTCTCCACGACGACCAAATCCGCCCCCAAGATAGGTGGTGTGAATCTCGACCGCTTCTTTATCCAAATTCGCCGTGTTTGCAGCGCGGGTCAGAAGGAAGGTCGGCGCCTGGTTGCCACACCACAGCTCGAGGTTGGAACCAGTGAACAGCGCGGTGGCGTTCATCGGTTCCATCGTGGAATGCGCCAGATAGGGTACCTGATATTCAGCGGTAATTTCGGTGGCCCCTTCGGGCAAGGTGTCAACATCGCCATCGTCACGCATGGTCGAATTTGGCGAGTCGTCAAACGCCTCGGCAATTTTTGCGAATATACCGTCAGTATCCGGCGGGTAGGGGGCGTCGGCCCAATCGACGTCTATTGCCTCAACCGCTTGAATGGCCAGCCAGGTGTTATTGGCAATAACGGCCACGCCGTTGCCCAGATCGACCACCTTCTCTACGCCGGGCATGGATTCCGCAGCGCTGGCGTCAAAGCCGTTCATCGCACCGCCCAGTTTCGGGTTCATCCGAACCGACGCGAATTTCAGACCCTCGGGGCGCACGTCAATGCCAAACTCAGCCGTGCCCGTGGATTTTCCAACCATGTCGACTCGTGGCAGGTTCTGTCCCAGCAAACGCCAGTCTGAGGGATCGCGCAGCTCGACCTGCATGGGCTCGATCTGTCCGGCGGCCTCAGCCAGTTCAGTATAGGGAATGCGCGTCCCGTCCGGCGCGATCACGGCGCCGTTTTCGGTCTTCAACTGGTCACGCTCCAGGCCCAGACGATCAGCCGCTGCTTGTTTCAGCGTTTCCCGGGCTGTGGCCCCGGCTTCCCGCATGCGTTCGAACCCATCGCGCATCGAGGTCGAGCCGCCTGTGACCTGCAGACTGACAACCTTGCCCAGAACGCCCAGCGACTGTGCCAGATTGTGCTGGAAATTCGAGATGTCATATCCCTTGTTCGGCAGGCTCTCACCCAAAATGGCCGAGTTGTAATAGGCGGCTGCCGCAGGCCCGTGAAGGACCCGGATATCGTCCAATTCGACGTCCAGTTCTTCGGCAATTAGGGCTGCCCAAGTGGTCATTACGCCCTGTCCCATCTCGGCACGTGGCGCGAACAGGGTTACGCCCTGCTGATCAATCAGGATGAACGGGCTAAGCGCGGTTTCCCCATCGCCAGGCTTCAGCGGGTTGGCTGTCGGGCGGCTGACATAATAGGCGCCAAACGCGACGCCGCCAACAATGGCGGCTGAGCCGATAAGAAACGTGCGGCGAAGAATTTTTCCTACGGAAGCCATCGCTTATGCCTCCTTCAGTCTGGAGGCTGCGTCATGGATCGCGGCACGGATACGGGGATAGGTGCCGCAGCGGCACAGATTGCCCTGCATCGCATCGTCTATGTCCTGATCCGTGGGGCTGGGGTTCTCGGCCAATAGCGCGGCGGCTTGCATGACCTGACCCGATTGGCAATAACCGCATTGCGCAACCTGATGGTCAACCCAGGCCTGCTGTATCTTGGCCATCGCATCCGGGCTGCCCAGACCTTCGATTGTGGTGACGTCACCCCAGACATCGGACAAGGCAACCTGGCAAGAGCGCACGGCTTCTCCGTCTATATGAACGGTACAGGCGCCGCATGCCGCAACCCCGCAGCCAAACTTGGTGCCGGTCAGTCCGATCTCGTCGCGCAGAACCCATAAAAGGGGGACATCCTCGGGTAGATCGACCTTATATGACGTCCCATTTATCTTTAAGCTGGCCGTCATAGCTGCGTCTCCCTCTTGGCATTTAGTGACGTTCTGACATAAATGGGTGTGAGTGTCAGAGTGTCAACTGACAAATTGAGTGAAAAGTGTCAAAAGGTTCAGATGAGAGATTTCGTGCTAGACGCAAAGTGCCTTGCCATACTGGATTCGGCGCGTAAGGCATTCGCGGCTTACGGCTTTAAAAAGACGTCGATGGATGAAATCGCAAAGGGCGTGGGGATCTCGCGCCCGGCATTGTATCTGTATTTCGACAACAAAGAGGCGATCCTGCGCAGACTCACCGAGTTGCACTATGAGGAGAAGATCGAAGCCGTTGCGAAAGCCCTGCAGGCAGACGGCTCGGTTTCGCAGATCATCGGCCAGGCAATCCACGTACAGACCGATGGTATGGCTCAGATCATGTCCTCTCCACACGGGATGGAACTGTTAGATGCAGGAAAGTCGCTGGCCTCGGATATCATCACGCAGGGCGAGGTCCGGCTGCAATCTTTATATACCGGGTGGCTACAGAAAGAAGCGTCGAATGATCGTGCCCGTTTGTTTGATGGCGCAAGAGAAACTGCGGAGACCATTGCCTCTGCGCTGCGGGGAAACAAAATCAGCGCGACGGATTTTCAAGAATTCGACCGGATGAACTCGAACCTTGCCGCCATGATTGGTGCAGCGTTGGAAATCAGGTAACCCGCTGTCTGACTTTGTATTCCGGTGCGTCCCATAACCGGTTGGTCATGATGTCGGCCAGAATGTCCACCGCGCCGTTTACATCCTGCTCATCGATATAGAGCGGGGTGAACCCAAAGCGCATGATGTCCGGGGCGCGGAAATCACCGATCACGCCGCGCGCGATCAAGGCCTGCATTGCGGCATAGCCATCGGCGAAACGGAATGAAACCTGACTGCCACGCTGCGCAGGGTCGCGGGGGCTGGCCAGTTTCAGGTCAGGGCAGTTGGCCTCGACGCCCGAAATAAACAGCTCGGTCAGTTCGATTGACTTGGCGCGTACGTCCTTGATGTTGGCCATGTCCCAGATGTCCATCGCCGCAGACAGCGCGGTCATCTGGATGATCGGAGGTGTGCCGACACGCATCCGCTCGATACCCTGCCCGGGGCGGTAATCCAGATCGAACGTGAACGGGGCTTCATGGCCCAGCCACCCGGATAATGCAGGGCGCACGCGATCCGCATGGCGGGGCGCCACATAGATGAACGCCGGCGCGCCAGGGCCTCCGTTCAGATACTTATAGCTGCAGCCAACGGCAAAATCCGCATTGCAGCTGGACAGCTCAACCGGGATCGCCCCTGCGGAATGGGCCAAATCCCAAACGGTTATTGTGCCGTTCGCATGGGCCTGTTCCGTCAGCGCCTTCATGTCATGGATCCGGCCAGACCGGTAATCGACCTCGGTCAGCATCAGAACCGCGACGTCTTTGGAGATGTTTTCGGCAACATCCTCGGGTGCGACCACCCGTAATTCGTATTCCGATCCGAGTGAACGCAGCAGACCGTCGACCATATAAAGGTCCGAAGGGAAATTGCCGTTATCAGACAGCACAACCTTGCGGTCGGGGCAAAGCTCCAGCGCCGAGGCAACAGCCTGATAGACCTTGATCGACAGGGTATCGCCGGTCACGATGGTACCCGGTTCCGCCCCGATCAACCGCCCGATACGGTCGCCAAGCCCGGTCGGAAGCCCCATCCACCCGGCCTTGTTCCAACCGGTGATCAGCATTTGACCCCATTCGTGTGTCATCATTCCACTCACCCGCTCGGCGGCAGCACGTGGCAATGGGCCAAGCGAGTTGCCGTCCAGATAAATGGTTCCATTCGGCAGATCGAACATGGCTTTGGTTGCAGCGAAATCAGTCATGGAGGTCCTGTGCAGAATTCTGACAAATGTCTGACTAAAGGGCTATCTGATCAGTTCTGCCGTGTCTACGCGTTCGGCCGAAAATGCACAGATGCGACCAACTGTGGTTTTGCTTTCGTGGATGCAAAGCGGTACATACCCCGACAAATGCGACATCCATACCGCAGGATCAGAGGAACAAGCATGAAGCGCAAACTCGACATTCCGCCCGCTTGGTTGGTGGCCTTTGCTGTTCTCGCCTGGCTGCAGGCGAACTATGCGTCCTTCGGTCTGTCGCTGGCCAGCGGGTTTACCGACCTGCTCAGCGGCCTTCTGATCGGGGGCGGCGTCGTTCTTGTCGTGCTGGCGATTGCCGAGTTTCGTCGGCATCGAACGACCGTCCTGCCGCATGAAACTCCATCGAGTCTGGTTCAAACAGGTATCTTCAAGCGCAGCCGCAATCCGATCTACGTTGGCGATGTACTTATTCTGGCCGGCTTGATTCTGCGTTTCGACGCGGTGCTGTCCTTGGTGTTGATGCCTGTTTTTGTCTGGATTTTGGAACGCAGGTTTATTGTGCCGGAAGAAAACCGTATGCGCCGTGCCTTTCGCACGGATTTCGCCAGTTATGAAAGGCAAACCCGCCGCTGGATCTGAGGTGGACGGGATTTTACACGACGTAACAATGCTGCGCTTGCGAAATAATCTTGCGCAGTTAAAACTGGTTCTTCAGATAGAATGCCAACTATCCTTGCGAACTGACCGAAAATTAGGGGGACGCGCCGTTGAAGATTGGAACGCCAAAGGAAACATTTGACGGTGAGAACCGGGTCGCGATGACTCCGGATTCAGCCCGTCAACTGCAAAAGCTCGGGTATGAGTGCCTGATCGAGAAAGGGGCCGGCGCTGCGGCCGGGTTCTCGGACGCCACATATAAAGAGGCGGGTGTCGAGGTTATCGGAACCGCGGCGGCGCTGTGGAAAGCCGCCGACATCGTCGCCAAGGTACGTCAGCCAAATGAAACCGAGCTGAAGCGTCTTGCCAAGGGCAAGACATTGATCTCGTTCTTCAACCCCGCAGGGAATGAAAAGGGCATGGAGGCCGCCAAGTCCAAGGGCGCCAACGTGATCGCCATGGAAATGGTGCCGCGTATCAGTCGTGCCCAGAAGATGGACGCTCTGTCGTCGATGGCCAACATAGCGGGCTACCGCGCGGTGATCGAAGCGGGTAACAACTTTGGCCGGTTCTTCACCGGTCAGGTGACGGCTGCTGGTAAAGTACCGCCTGCCAAGGTTCTGATCGTAGGTGCCGGTGTGGCCGGTCTGGCCGCCATTGGCACCTCGACCTCTCTGGGTGCGATCACCTATGCGTTCGACGTACGCCCCGAAGTGGCGGAGCAGGTTGAATCCATGGGCGCCGAATTCGTCTATCTGGACTTCGAAGAAGACCAGCAGGACGGCGCGGCAACCGGCGGTTACGCGAGTGTTCAGTCCGATGAATTCCGCGAGGCACAGCTGGCCAAGTTCCGCGAGCTTGCTCCGGAAATGGACATCGTGATCACCACCGCGTTGATCCCCAACCGCGAAGCGCCCGAGCTTTGGACCAAGGACATGGTCGAAGCGATGAAACCGGGTTCGGTGATCGTGGACCTTGCGGCGGAAAAAGGCGGCAACTGCAAGCTGACCGTTGCTGACGAGAAGATCGTGACCGATAATGGCGTGACCATCATCGGCTATACCGATTTCCCAAGCCGGATGGCGGCACAGTCTTCGTCGCTTTACGCAACCAACATCCGTCACATGATGACAGACCTGACGCCTGAAAAGGACGGTCAGATCAACCATGACATGGAAGACGACGTGATCCGCGGCGCAACCGTGACGCATGCAGGTGAAATCACCTTCCCGCCACCGCCGCCGAAAGTTCAGGCGATTGCCGCTCAGAAAAAGCCTGAGGTCAGGGAGCTGACCCCGGAGGAGAAAAAGGCGCAGGAAGTTGCGGCCTTCAAGGCGCAAACCAAACAGCAGTTCACCTTGCTGGGTATCGGCGGTGCGCTAATGCTGTTGATCGGTCTGATTGCTCCGGCCAGCTTCATGCAGCACTTCATCGTCTTTGTGCTGGCGATCTTCGTGGGATTCCAGGTGATCTGGGGCGTCGCGCACAGCCTGCACACGCCTCTGATGGCGATTACCAACGCGATCTCGTCGATCATCATCGTTGGCGCAGTGATGCAGATCGGATCCGGGTCGTTCCTGGTTATTCTGCTGGCGGCTCTGTCCGTATTCATGGCCGGGATCAACATCTTCGGTGGCTTCCTCGTAACTCGGCGCATGCTTGCCATGTTCCAGAAATCTTAAGGAGGCCGGGCACATGGATTATGGCTTCACCACTGCCGCCTACGTTGTTGCGGCTGTTCTGTTCATCCTCTCGCTTGGCGGCCTGTCGAACCAGGAAAGCGCCAAGCGCGCTGTCTGGTATGGCATCGTCGGTATGGCGCTGGCGGTTTTCGCTACGCTGGTCGGCCCCGGTTCGGGCTTGTGGCTGCTGTCACTGCTGCTGATCATAGGTGGTGGTCTGATCGGTCAATATGTGGCGCAGCGCGTCCAGATGACCGAGATGCCACAGCTTGTGGCTGCGATGCATTCGCTGGTTGGTTTGGCGGCTGTGTTCGTGGGTTTCAACGCGCATTTTGAAATCAAGAATGTCGCCGAAGTTTTTGCGGTTGTTGATGCCGCCAAAGACGTCGACCTGTCCGACCTGGGCGCGTTTGCCAAGCTGATCGCCAAGAAGACAGCGGCAGAGCTGGCAATCCTGCACGTGGAACTGTTCCTGGGCATCTTCATCGGCGCAATCACCTTTACCGGTTCGGTCGTGGCTTATGGCAAGCTGGCTGGCAAGGTTACATCGACGGCAACCAAACTGCCCGGTGGTCACGCGCTGAATGCGTCTGCGGCGGGGCTCTCGCTGATCTGTCTGGTTTGGTACACGTCCACGGGCGGATTCCTGCCCCTGTTCCTGATGACGCTGGCCGCCTTGTTTATTGGTTATCACCTGATCATGGGCATCGGCGGTGCCGACATGCCGGTGGTTGTGTCGATGCTGAACAGCTATTCAGGCTGGGCGGCTGCGGCCATCGGCTTTTCGTTGGGCAACGACCTGCTGATCGTGGTCGGTGCGCTTGTGGGCTCGTCCGGTGCGATCCTCTCCTACATCATGTGTAAGGCGATGAACCGGCACTTTGTCAGTGTGATCCTGGGTGGCTTTGGTGGTCCGCAAGGTGAGCAGATGGCTGTCGAAGGCGAGCAGATTGCAATCGAGGCCGACGGTGTTGCCGCAGCCCTGAATGACGCCGACAGCGTGGTGATCATTCCGGGCTATGGCATGGCCGTCGCGCAGGCACAGCAATCGGTGTCCGAACTGGTTCGCAAGCTGCGGGCGCAGGGCAAGAATGTGCGCTTTGCGATCCACCCGGTTGCCGGTCGTTTGCCGGGCCACATGAACGTTCTGCTGGCCGAGGCCAAGGTGCCGTATGACATCGTTCTGGAAATGGACGAGATCAACGAGGACTTCCCGGAAACGGATGTTGCCATCGTCATCGGTTCGAATGACATCGTGAACCCTGCAGCACAGGAAGACCCCAACAGCCCCATCGCCGGGATGCCGGTTCTGGAATGCTGGAAGGCCAAGCAGGTGTTCGTGTCCAAACGTGGTCAGGGTACGGGGTATTCGGGTATCGAAAACCCGCTGTTCTTCAAAGAGAACACCCGCATGTTCTATGGCGACGCCAAAGCAAGCTTGGACAAGCTGCTGCCGATGATCGATTGATCTAAAGCCTTAACCAAAATGCAAAGGGCGCTTTCGGGCGCCCTTTTCTTGTTTGTCATGTTGGGGGCTTTGCCCCCAAGCCTCCAGGAAATTTCTGGCCAGATGAGGCGGACGGAATGTGGTATCCTTGGGCTATTATAGAGAGACTAGGAGGTGCCCCATGGAAAAGGTCAACGGCATAGGTGGCGTGTTTTTTCGCGCCAGAGATCCGGAAGCGCTACGGGATTGGTACGAGACCCATCTTGGCGTTCATCATTACGATCCCGTCCCCTGGAAACAGCGCGAAGGCTATACGGTCTTTGCCCCGTTTGCGCAGGACACCGATTATTTTGGCCGCGCCGAGCAGCAGTGGATGATCAATTTTCGGGTTGACGATCTGTCTGCCATGACGACCCAGTTGCAAGCCGCAGGCATTGCCGTCGAGACCAATCCGGAATGGGATAGCGAGGTTGGAAAATTCGCACGTATTCACGACCCTGAGGGCAACCCAATCGAACTGTGGCAGCCAAATCAATGACATAAGGGGTTTGTATACCGTAGTATCCATGTAAGCTATTGAAATAAAAAGATAATTGATGTATTTTTGAACTGTCGTATAGTGCGCCGGACAACGCCGGAGCATTCAATGACGCCGATCGACGATCATCCATTGCGCTATTCGCTGGCCAACGAGCTGCATGCGCGCCCGTTTCCCGTGGCCTCGACGCCATGCACCGTTGCGTTTTTGGCCATCAAGAAACCCGTGGCGGCGGTTGCGCGGGACCGGAGCGAAGACATAGCCCATCTGGTCAATCTTCTAGACCGTCACGGTGCGCAGCACCCGCAGCCGGACGCGACGCATTACGCGGGTCAGATCGGCCGTCACTGGCTCAAGTGGGAGCAGCACACGGAATTTGTGACCTATACGGCGATCACCCGGAATGTCAGTGACCGGGCCTTCAACCCCGCTGATTTTGAGGCTTTCCCACCTGATTGGCTGATGGCCAGCCCGGGCCAGAGGATAACCTCGGCCATGGTTCGGGTGACTGAAAGACCAGATGATGAGGCGGTAAAAGCCGCGCTGGCCGAATGGTTCGAACCCGAAAGCCTTGCGGTTGCGCGCGTGCTGGATGATGCTGCGATTTGTGCCAGTGACTTTCGGATTGATCCAGCTGGGCATATGCGGTTCGCGCTCTTCGTGACCAAGGGAACAGGACAGCGCCGAACCGGGCGCATCATCCAGCGCCTGTGCGAGATCGAAACCTACAAAGCCATGTCCATGTTGGGCTTTGCTCGAATCAAGCAACTGATGCCGAAAATCGGAGAGCTGGATGGAAAGCTGACCCGGCTTATGGGGCAGATGACAGATAACTCGGCGCATCCTGACGAACTACTGCCGGATCTGCTGTCAACATCCATCGAATTGGAAACACTTTCTGCCCGATGCGCATTTCGCTTTGGGGCTACCGGGGCCTATGAGGCCATCGTGAACCAACGGATCGAGGTATTGCGCGAGGAAAGGTTCGAGGGCCGTCAGTCCTTTGCCGATTTCATGATGCGCAGGTATGAGCCCGCAATTCGGACAGTGAAAGCCACGGAAAGTCGGCTGCAGACCTTGTCCGACCGGGCGATCCGGGGGGGTGAGTTGCTGCGGACTCGGGTAGATGTGGAACGCAGCGCCCAGAATCAGGCCTTGCTGGAAAGTATGGACCGCCGTGCTGATCTGGCCCTGAGGTTGCAGCACACAGTCGAGGGGCTTTCCGTGGTGGCGATTAGCTATTATGCGGTCTCACTGGCCAGCTATCTGTTGTACCCGTTGACCGCCACCGGGATCAGCAAGGGGATGCTGACCGCGGCGGCAACCTTGCCGGTTGTCCTGTGTGTCTGGCTGGGTATCAGGCATATACGAAAGCGGTTGGCCTAATCCGCGTTTGCTAAACCTTCCCTAGGCTGTAGAACTGACAGGGGCGGGCGCGGAGCAAAGGAAAATACGTGATCGGGATTATGGCCGCTTGGCGGGCCGTGGCGGCCATGTTCATTTTGAACGGCGCTTTGTTCGGGATCTGGGCCTCGCGTATTCCCGCAGTCAGGGATCACCTGGACCTGTCGCACGAAGCGCTTGGCTACGGCTTGCTGTTCATGGCGGCTGGGGCTGTGTGTTCGTTCCCGGTTACCGGACGTCTGACAGATCGGTTCGGGGCTGTGGTGATCACACGGATCATCGCCATTCTTTATACCGCATCCCTTATCTTGCTGGCCTTTGCCGGAAGCTTTTGGGCATTGGCGTTTTTCCTGTTCGTATTCGGGGCCTTCCACGGCTCAATGGATGTGGCGATGAACGCCTGGGCAGCAGAGGTTGAGCGCGCTTATGACAGGCCCGTTATGTCGTCTTTTCACGCGATGTGGAGCCTGGGGGCCGGTCTGGGAGCGCTGAGCGGATTTGGTGCGATACAGATGGGCCTGACGGTGTCACAGCACTTTTTACTGGCCGGTGGCATCGTAGTTGGGCTGACACTGGCTCTGTCCCGTGTGCAGTGGAATTCGCACCGTGTTGTGGCCGCGGGCGGGGCGATATTTGCACTTCCGTCGGGTGCGTTGATACTTGTCGGATTTATTGCCCTGTGCGGGGCATTGGGTGAAGGGGCCGTCGCGGACTGGAGCGCGATTTTCCTGCGGGATGTGACCGGTGCACCCGAAAGCGTCGCAGCGCTGGGATATGCCGTCTTTTCGGTGACAATGGTCGCGTTCCGTCTGGTGGGTGGTGTCGTGATCGCGCGGTTCGGACCAACCGCGACGGCCCGGTTCGGAGGGGTATGCGCCGCTTTGGGGGTGCTGGCTGTGGTATCGGCCTATGATGCCGGGATTGCTCTGGTTGGGTTTGGACTGATGGGGCTTGGATATGCAGTGATCATGCCGCTTGCGTTCAGCAGGGCGGCAAATGATCCGCATGTCCCGCCTGGTCAAGCCATCGCCAGCGTGGCCACATTAGGGTATGGCGGGTTGTTGATTGGCCCGCCCCTTATTGGGTTTCTGGCAGAGATGCTTACATTGCGTCTTGCATTCATGGCCTTGCTGCCGCTGGCTGTTTTCATTGTCCTGTTATCCGGCGCGTTGCGCCCCGGTGACAGCGACGAACGATGATTTTGGGAGATACACATGCCGATCAAAAACCGGTTCGCAGAACTGCAGAGTGAAATCACGGAATGGCGGCGTGATATCCACCAAAATCCAGAGATCCTGTTTGAAACCCATCGCACCAGTGCGCTGGTGGCGGAAAAGCTGAAAGAGTTCGGTTGCGATGAGGTGGTCACCGGAATTGGCCGAACGGGCGTGGTGGGTATGATCAAGGGCAAGGCGGACACGGGCGGCAAGGTTATCGGTTTGCGTGCCGATATGGATGCGCTGCCGATCCATGAGGCGACCGGATTGGACTATGCCTCGAATACCGATGGGGCGATGCACGCCTGTGGCCATGATGGTCATACTGCGATGTTGTTGGGGGCGGCGAAATACCTTTCGGAAACGCGGAATTTTGACGGGACAGTGGTGGTCATTTTCCAACCTGCCGAAGAAGGTGGCGGCGGTGGTCGTGAGATGTGTGAAGACGGGATGATGGACCGCTGGGGCATTCAGGAAGTCTACGGAATGCATAACTGGCCCGGCCGTCCGGTGGGCAGTTTCGCCATCCGTCCTGGCGCGTTTTTCGCAGCTACTGATCAGTTCGACATCGTTTTTGAAGGCAAGGGCGGCCACGCAGCCAAGCCGCATGAAACCGTGGATACAACGGTGATGGCGGCGCAGGCGGTTCTGGCGCTCCAGACCATCGCGGCGCGAAACGCTGACCCGGTGGATCAGGTGGTTGTTTCGGTGACCTCCTTCGAAACCTCTTCAAACGCATTCAACGTGATCCCTCAGACTGTAAAGCTGCGCGGTACGGTCCGTACAATGAGCCGGGACATGCGGGATATGGCCGAAAAGCGCGTGACCGAGATCTGCACCGGAGTGGCCGCCACATTTGGAGGAGCGGTTGAGGTGACCTATTACCGAGGCTACCCGGTGATGGTGAACAGTGATGATCAAACCGATTTCGCGGCCCAGGTGGCGCGGTCCGTCTCGGGCGATTGTGACCAGGCACCGCTGATCATGGGCGGCGAGGATTTCGCCTTTATGCTCGAAGAACGCCCCGGCGCTTATATTCTGGTGGGCAACGGGGACACCGCTGCAGTGCATCACCCTGAATACAACTTCAACGATGAGGCCATCCCTGCAGGATGCAGCTGGTGGGCCGAAATCGTGGAACAAAGGATGCCAGCGGCGTGATCCCAAGGGGCAGGCAGGTGCTCTGCCCCTAAACGCCGGTGGTCTTCAGGCCAAGCCGGTCGCACAGGGTCTCGACAATGGAATCGAGCGCGGATTTCTGCGTGTTGACGCAGGATTTTGCGGCATCGCGCGCTGTATCCAGCGCGTCCTGATCGCTGAGCCAAACCGCGACCGCGTCTGCCAGGGCCTGCGCCGAGTTCACCTCAACCGCGCCACCGGTTTCGATGAGCGGCGCAAAGGTCTCGGCAAAGTTGAAGTATCCGGGACCGGTTATTACTGCCGCCCCGGCCTGAGCGGGTTCGAACGGGTTATGGCCGCCGATCTCGTGCAGCGAACCGCCCAGAAATACGATTGGGCACAGCGCATACCACGTGCCGGTCTCGCCCAGTGTGTCGGCAACATAGACCTGTGTTTCGGTTTTGATCCGCCTCTCCGATGTTCGGAAAACTGCGGATTGACCGGCCTGTTTCAACAGCGCGGCCACATCCTGTCTGCGTTCGGGGTGGCGTGGGATCAACAACAGCAGCAGGTCGGGCCAGCGTTCCAGCAATTTCGCATGGGCGGCCAGAACGATTTCTTCTTCTCCGGCATGGGTCGAGCTGGCGATCCAGAGAGGGCGTCCGGCAATCTGGGTCTGAATATCTTCCAACACAGAATTATCGACCGGAAGCGGATCGGACATCGCTTTGAGGTTGGTTCCCGGTTGCACGCGGTCCGCCACAGCCCCCATGTCCACCAGATTAGCGGCGGTTTTGCCATTCTGGGTCAGGAACAGGCTGAAATTGTCCAAAATGAATCGTGCGGTTTGTGGCCGTTTCTTCCAACCTTCGACGGATTTCTCTGACAGGCGCGCATTCAACAGGGCCAGAGGGATTCCCCGTCCAGCCGCGTCAACGATCAGGCGTGGCCAGATTTCGCTTTCGACAAATACTCCGGCTTCGGGGCGCCAGTGATCCAGAAATCGCCTGACCGGCCCTGCGGTGTCCAGCGGCGGATACTGGTGTCGCGTACGGGGTGGCATCCGTTTTTCGATCAGCGCCGCCGAAGTTGGGGTGCCCGAGGTCACCAGGAACTGGGCATCCGGCAGGCGTTCACCCAGCCGTTTGATCAGGCTGATGACCGACAGGGTTTCCCCCACACTTGCAGCGTGGAACCAGATCAATCGGCCCTTGGGGCGTGGTAGGCTGGCATGGCCGAGCCTTTCATGCTGGCGAATTGTCGGGACATCTGCCGCCAGGAGTTTCTTGCGCACGGTGCGCCAAGCCAAAGGTGCAGCAACGGCGGTCAGGCTGCAATACAAACGGTAAAGCAGCGTCGGCTGGCCAGAGGGGGCGGTCATGTCAGCCGCCCGTATGGCTCATGTGGCGGCTCATCCTGCCGTCGACCGCCTGGCGGGAATAGTCGAAGTCGTGGCCTTTGGGCTTAAGATTTATCGCCGCGCGGATGGCCTGTTCCAGCGGCGCCTCGGTATCGAGATGATCTCGCAGGGGGGCACGCAGATCGGCCATATCCTCTTGCCCCAGACACATATACAGCTCACCCGTACAGGTCAGGCGGACACGATTGCAACTTTCGCAGAAGTTGTGCGACAGCGGTGTGATAAAGCCGATCTTCTGGCCCGTTTCTTCAAGCCGCGCATATCGCGCCGGGCCACCGGTGCGTTCTGCCAGATCGGACACGGTATAGTGGCTTTCGTATTCCTTGCGGACATCCTTGAGCGACCAGTACTGATCCAGTCGGTTCTCGTTCCCGATATCGCCCATCGGCATCACCTCGATCCAGGTCAGATCCATGTCGCGCTCAGCGCACCATTGGGTGATTGTTGGAAGCTCTGCCTCGTTGAACCCCTTCAGGGCCACAGCGTTGATCTTGACCCGCAGGCCAGCCTTTTGGGCAGTATCAATTCCGTTCAGAACCTGTTTCAACCGGCCCCAACGGGTGATCTGGCTGAATTTCTCATCATCCAACGTGTCCAGCGACACATTCACCCGGCGCACGCCCGCCGCATAGAGATCGTCAGCAAAGCGGTGCAGTTGCGAGCCATTGGTTGTCAGCGTCAGCTCTTTCAACGCGCCGTTGTCCAGATGCCGGGTCATGGCATTGAAGAATGACATGATGTTTCGGCGGACCAGCGGCTCACCCCCCGTAATGCGCAGCTTTTCCACGCCCATCTTCACGAAGGTCGTGCACATACGGTCCAGCTCTTCCAGCGTCAGCAGGTCCTTTTTCGGCAGGAACTTCATGTCTTCGGACATGCAGTAAACACAGCGAAAATCACAGCGATCCGTAACGGAGACGCGGAGATAGGTGATGGCACGTGCGAACGGGTCGATAAGCGGAGCTGTCATGCGTCATACGTAAAGCGGCGACTGGCCTGCGACAAGCCTGAACTGTGCTTTGTGCTGGCACAGTCCTGTGAGGGGGGCTAAGTTCAGGCCATGAAATACGCTCTGCTGACCATTTGTATCCTTGTTGCGGGCTGTGACACTGTCCGCTCGACAACTGATCGGGTTTTCGGTCGCGACAAACCTGCGGCTGAACCAGAGGTCGCCGCGGAAGCAGACGTTGCCGAATCCGTTCCGGTCCCCGCAACCGCCGCTGGTTGGGTTGGCGCCAAGACCACCATTGCCAGCTTAGGTGATCCGACAACGCCGGGACGCTGGATGGAAACGCCTTTGGTCGAGACAGAGTTCACGGGTCGCGTTGTCGTGCCCAGAACAGGGGCGCAGGCCTATATCACGCTGGTCCCGGCCCGTGGGCCCGAAAGCGGTGGCAGCAGGCTGTCGCTGGATGCGATGCGGGCACTGCTTTTGCCTTATGACGAACTTGTCGAGCTGGAAGTTTATTCCAACTGACCTTTCAGATATTTGCCAGCTTCACGCCGGGCAAAGGGCTTCATGGCCGAACTATGGTTGCGCAGAAAGTTAACCACTCGGTCCGCGTCATGTTTCGACAGCTCGCGCAGCCACCATGCGATTGCTTTCTGGATGAACCAGTCACGGTCGGGCACATAGCCCGCTGCCCAGCCAAGAATACGGTCGCGCCGGTTCAGGTCTTCTGGCTTGGGGTGGTTCTGCTTGGTCCAGGGCAGGGTGGCCACCAGCGCGGCGCGCCGTGTCCACATGTGGTCTGACGCTGTCCAGCTTTCGACCTGATCCAACCGCGCCGGGTCCGCAGACAAGCGTTTCTGCATCGCCATACAGGCGTGATCTGCCACCGCCCAGGCATCGAAATCTGGCAACCAGCTTTGCAGCAGGTCCCAAGCAGCCTCATCGGGGCGGATACGGGCTTGGGTCAGCAACTTGGCTGCGGCCAGACGGCCCTCGTGGATATCGGTCTGCCAGAGGGCGTCAGCCAGATCCACCCGCGCAGCAACGTCCAGTTCCTGTCGCCATAGTTTGGTCAGGTCGTTCAGAACCGGATTTGCAACGCCCAGATAGAGGCGTTCGACCTTGTGATAAGCCGCCATCTGCACGGCGCGCTCGGGGTCGGCATGGGCCCGGATCTGGTCAAGATAGGTGACGGGCGTCATAGGTCCGCAGCGCGTGTTGGCTTGCCGTCGATCGTCTGATGGTTCCGCTCAACCCAATAATCGCGGATATCGTCATCGGACTTACCGTCGACCCATTTCTGCATCGTGTCCCGTTCGGACTGGTATTCCATGAACGGTACAGCATATCCGCAAGAGGTCTGAACCATGTCAATCGCAAGGTCATAGATCTGGCGGGCGCTGCGGTGGTCGGGAAACAGCCCGGCCAACGCGTCCCAGCCCTCGTCCCCGGCATGCAATGTACGCGCGGTGCCATAGGTCCGCAGGATCAGCGGGCGTGTGGTGAAGGAACACCACATGAGGGTCATGCGATTGACCTCCAGCAAATGCCCGGCGGTTTCATTGCCACTGCCGGTCAGGTTCATCCAGACAATCCGATTCGGCCCCAGTACCCGCAGCGAGTCCATCCCTTTGGGAGAGATATTGACCCGTCCTTCAGGTCCGGCGGTGCCGACGAAGAACAGATGCTGATCCTCGATAAACTTGCGATGGGCGTCATCCAGCGCCGGAAATTTCTTGGACATGTGTCACTCCACCGTTACGGATTTCGCCAGATTGCGCGGCTGGTCCACATCCGTGCCCTTGGCCACCGCCGTATGATAGGCCAGCAGCTGAGCGGGCACCGAATAGAGGATCGGCGCAAGGCTGGGGTGCACATGCGGCATGCGGATCGTGCTCCAGACCCCGTCTTCGGCCTCGGCGATGCCGTCATCATCGGACACCAGGATGACTTTACCCTTGCGTGCCATGACCTCTTGCATATTCGACACGGTTTTGTCGAACACCGTGTCTCGCGGGGCCAGAACCACCACGGGCATGTGTTTGTCGATCAGGGCAATGGGGCCGTGCTTTAGCTCACCCGAAGCATAACCTTCGGCATGGATATAGCTTATTTCCTTGAGTTTCAGCGCCCCTTCCATCGCCAGCGGGTACATCAGGCCGCGTCCCAGAAACAGAACATCGCGCGCCTCGGACAAGCGCTGGGCGGATTTCCTGATAGCCCGGTTCTGATCCAACGCGGTGTTCAGCACCGAAGGCAGCCCGCGCAATGCGGCGGCGTGATCGGCAAGTTCCTCGTCGCTCAACGTGCCACGGTCCGCGGCAGCCTTGAGCGCCAGCATCAGCAACACGCTCAGCTGACAGGTGAAGGCTTTGGTCGAGGCGACGCCTATCTCGACCCCGGCATGGATCGGCAGGGCGATGTCACTTTCACGTGCGATCGAGCTTTCTGGAACATTGACGACTGAGACGACCTTGTCCGCTTTGCCGTCGCAATACCGCAGGGCGGCCAGCGTATCGGCGGTTTCACCCGATTGGCTGACAAACAGCGCCATAGTGCGTTCCGGGATCGGAGGTTCACGATAGCGAAATTCGCTGGCGATATCGACTTCGACCGGTATTCTGGCAAGTTGCTCGAACCAGTATTTGGCGGTCAAACAGGCGTAGAAAGCAGTCCCGCAAGCGACCATCGTCAGACGGTCCAGCTTGGTGAAATCCAGATCCCCCGGCAGAACGACCTGATCCCCGGCAGAGGGCAGGTAGGACCGGATCGCCTCGGCAACCACAATCGGCTGTTCCGCGATTTCCTTGGCCATGAAATGCTTGTGCCCGGCCTTGTCGGCGCGGCTGTGATCCACTTTGATCTTGCGGGTTTCGCGATTGGCAAGCTCACCTGCCTCGTTGCGGATTTCCAGCGATGTGCGGGTCAGAACCGCACGGTCACCTTCTTCCAGATAGGTGATGCGATCCGTCAGCGGCGCTAGCGCGATGGCGTCCGAGCCGACAAACATCTCTCCGTCCCCGTGCCCGATTGCCAGTGGCGAGCCTTTGCGCGCGGCCACGATCAGGTCATCTTCGCCGTCAAACAGAAAGGCCAGGGCAAATGCGCCGACCAGCCGGTCGATGGTTTTATAGGCGGCTTCAACCGGGGGCAGCCCTGATTTGAGGTAATGTTCAGCCATCAGGGCGACGGTTTCCGTATCGGTTTCGGTTTCGAACCCGATCCCGTGTTCCGCCAGCTCTGTCCGCAGCTCCCGATAGTTTTCAACGATGCCGTTGTGAACAACGGCAACCGGCCCGGCCCGGTGGGGATGCGCATTCGAAACTGTCGGCGCGCCATGGGTGGCCCAGCGGGTATGGCCGATACCGGATTTACCCGGAAGCGGGTCATGCACCAGCAGGTCGCTGAGGTTTACCAGCTTGCCTACAGCCCGACGCCGACCCAGGGATCCGCCATTGACCGTAGCAATGCCTGCACTGTCATACCCCCTGTATTCCAGCCGTTTTAGGGCCTCGACCAGGATAGGGGCAGCTTCGTGCTTGCCCAATACGCCTACAATCCCACACATCTGTCAGGCTCCTTTGTCGCGACGAGCCTTCTTCGCCGTCAACATGTCAAACAATTTACGCGCATAACCGGGCTTGTTGTCCTGCTTGGCGCGCGCAACGGCCAAAGCATCCGCTTCCACATCGCGCGTCACCACGGTTCCGGTGGCCGTCATCGCGCCGTCACCAATGGTGACAGGTGCCACCAACATGGTGTTCGATCCGACAAAGACGTTCTGGCCGATGGTCGTTTGGTGCTTCATCACGCCATCATAGTTGCAGGTGATCGTGCCCGCGCCGATATTTGTCGCCGCCCCAACCGTTGCGTCCCCGATATAGCTGAGATGGTTGACCTTGGCGCCTTCGGCGATCTCAGCATTCTTGATTTCAACAAAATTTCCGACGCGGGTGTTTTCTGCCAGCTCAGCGCCGGGGCGCAGGCGGGCATAGGGGCCGACGATGGCGCCGCGGCTGACATGGCAGCCCTCAAGATGCGAAAACGCGCGGATCGTTGCACCGCTTTCCACCGTGACACCGGGGCCAAAGACCACGTTGGGTTCGATCACCGTATCGCGGCCAATGACGGTATCAGCGGCCAGATAGACGGTTTCCGGCGCCATCAGCGTGACCCCCAAATCCAGCAGTTCGGCGCGGGCACGGGCCTGAAAAACCGCATCCGCAGCGGCCAGGTCAACGCGTGAGTTCACACCCAGCGTCTGTGCCTCGTCACAGGCGACTGCGGTGACATTCAGGCCACGGGATCGGGCGATTGCCACGACATCCGGCAGGTAATATTCACCGGCGGCATTGTCATTTCCCACGCTGTCGATCAGCGAAAACAGTAATTCAGCGTCACAGGCCAAAAGACCAGAGTTACAAAGTGTTATATCGCGCTCTTTATCCGAGGCGTCTTTGTATTCGACGATGCGTTCAAGGGCCTGTCCGTTCATGACCAACCGGCCATAGCGTGCAGGATCTGCGGCCTCAAAACCCAGAATAACCAGATCGTTCTTGGCCCGCGCTTCGATCATACGTTCCAACGTATCGGGTTGCAAAAAGGGCGTGTCCCCGTACAGAACAACCACGTCGCCGTTGAAACCCTGCAGCGCTTGGCGCGCCTGTGCGACAGCATGGGCGGTGCCCAGCTGTTCGGCCTGAATGGCGATTTGTGCGGTCTCGTCCTCGGCCAGGGTCGCTTTGGCAACGGCTTCGGACCCGTGCCCGGTGACAATGACGGTCCGCTCGGGCGACAAAACAGCACCAGCGCGCATGGCATGGACCAGCATAGGCGCCTGAGCAATCGGGTGCAGGACTTTCGGGATATCCGAATTCATCCTGGTGCCTTTACCGGCAGCAAGGATGACAAGGGCGATACTCATGAAATCGTTTTCTCTTTGTGTTTTGTTGCAGTCCGTTTTATCCGCTGAGGGTAAAGTCGCAAGCGGTTCAGCCATCAAACTAGATTGCCGTTTGCAACAAGACGTGGCGAAAACCCGCCGAGGCAGGAGGCGTAATGCGAACAGTCATCTTTGATCTGGACGGGACACTGGCGGATACTTCCGGGGATTTGCTGGAGGCCGCAAACCATTGTTTTCGCGATATGGGGCACGGCGATGTGCTGGTCCACGGGCAGGATGCTGGTATCGCTTTGCGTGGTGGGCGGATGATGCTGACCCACGGTTTGAAGCGGGTTGGGGCCTATGACGAGCAGGCTGTTCACGCTTATTACCCGATGCTTTTAGAAGCGTACTCGGAGGCGATTGACACCCATACCCGGTTTTATCCGGGCGCGCTGGACGCGGTTGGAAAGTTGAAAGAGGCAGGCTATGGCGTTGGTATCTGCACTAATAAACCCGAGGCTCTGGCACATCAGCTGCTGACCCAAATGGGTGTGCGCGACCGGTTCGGCTCACTCGTCGGTGCGGATACTTTGCCGGTTCGCAAACCCGATCCGGAGCCCCTGCGTGAAGCTGCCCGCCGGGCCGGCGGACACCCGGATCTGTGCGTTCTGATCGGGGATTCCGACACCGACCGGAATACGGCGCGTGCTGCAGGTGTACCTTCGGTGCTTGTAACATTCGGGCCATCTGGCGACGACATGGCTGCGCTGAAACCCGAAGCGCTGTTGCATCATTTTGATGACCTGCCGAAACTTGTTTTTGATTTGGTCGGAGCTGCAGCCTGACCCCTTGACCCCGGCCCATCGCGGCCTCAAGAGCGAAAAGATGACTGAGAAGTTTACTGGCAATTTCACCCAGCAGGAACCAATCCCGGATGAGGCGATCGAGGCGGCTCTGGCCGTTTTGCGTCATGGCCGGCTGCACAGATATAACGTCTCGCCCGGCGAACTGGCCGAGACCGCCCTGTTAGAACAGGAATTTGCCGCGCAGACCGGCGCAAAATATTGTCTGGCGGTCTCTTCGGGCGGCTATGCACTGGCGACAGCATTGCGCGCGATAGGGGTGCAGCCCGGAGATACGGTTCTGACCAACGCTTTCACCCTGGCGCCGGTGCCGGGGGCGATTGCCTCGATCGGAGCCAAGCCGGTATTTGTCGGTGTGACCGAAGCGCTGACGATTGATCTGGATGATCTCGAAAGCAAACTGGATCAGTCAGATGTGCTGATGCTCAGCCATATGCGCGGGCATCTGTGCGACATGGATCGGTTGATGCAAATCTGCGATGCCGCCGGTGTGGCCGTGATCGAAGATTGCGCGCACACGATGGGCGCCGCATGGCGCGGGCAAAAATCCGGACGGCAGGGCGTTATCGGGTGTTATTCCTGCCAGACCTACAAGCACATAAATTCCGGTGAAGGCGGGTTGTTGATTACCGATGACGAGGAACTGGCTGCCAAGGCGACGGTCCTTTCAGGATCCTACATGCTGTATGAGCGCCACCTTGCAGCGCCGGGCCCAGAGGTGTTCGAGCGGATCAAGTACACCACGCCCAATGTCTCAGGGCGCATGGACAATTTGAGGGCCGCGATCCTTAGGCCGCAACTTCGCAACCTGGAACAACAGATTGACCGGTGGAATGAGCGCTATGTCGAGATCGAAAAAGGGCTGCGCGGCACGCCGGGTCTTACCATTGTCGAACGACCCGAGGCGGAAACTTATGTGGGCTCGTCTATTCAGTTCTTGCTGCTGGACTGGTCACCCGAACGGATTGCTCTTGTGATGCAGCGCTGCGCGGCGCGTGGTGTGGATCTGAAATGGTTCGGCGGAGCAGAGCCCACCGGGTTTACCTCGCGCTATGACAGTTGGCGATATGTGGAAAGCGCGCCTCTGCCTGCGAGTGACCGCATTTTGACCGGGATCATGGATATGCGGGTGCCATTGACTTTTTCACTGGATGATTGCCGGTTGATCGCACGGATCATTCGCTCCGAGGTCGGCGCGGTGTTCCAGTCCTGATCACATTGCCTGTGATTCGAGCGGGGATTTTTGGTTCTTCCGCAGCCGCTCGACCAGTCGTTTTTGCAGCCGATTTTCAGGGATCGGATAAGACGGCACCGTATTTTTGGCTTCCAGCAGATTTGGAAAGATCATTTGGATTTCTTCGCGGGCCTGCGCCGTAACGGATGCCAGTGACGTGTCGGTCAGCAACAGGCTTTCGCTCGGGGCGCCATTTGCAAAAACGATTTCGTGGTTGTCGAACAGCAGGTGGTAATACACAACCTGATCAAGGCTGTTTTCTATATCGATCCCCGGCAATTCCGACAGCTTGATGGCCGCGACCAGCACATCCGGCGATCCGAACATGCGCTGCGCCACCGCCGAAGAGATTTGCATTCTGTGCTGCCGGGAAACCAATAGATCCTGTTTCGGCAAACCGTCCCCCAATGCGGATTTCGCGATTCGAACCGGATTCAGGTTTGGATTGATTGCCAGATCGGTTGCCGAAAGATGCCGCTGTCCGATCCATCTGACAGGTTTCAGCCCCGATCGGGTCAGCACAAGATCACCTTCACGCAAGGTTTCAACGGGACGTTCCCCGAGTTCCGTCTCGATCAGGGTGCCCTGACAAAAACACACCAGTAACTCGATGTTATCGACAATGGCGCCAAGGCTATCATTAAGGCCAAGTTCGGTAAGGCGCAGAGTATAGTCACCGGCGGAAGGGAAATCGACCTGCATGGTGAATGTGGAAAAGCTGTTCGCAGTCGGCAGAACAGTCATCGAGGCGATAACGACGCCGTTGCTGTCCAGAATCTCGACGGTAAATCCTTCGCTGCCTGCATTCGAGTTAGATGCCGTCCTAAGTGCGGAATCCAGGCTAAGCTCGCCGGATTTGGGGTCATCCAGCGTAAAGGTTTGCTCCATCACCGTGACTTGGCTTGCGTTGCCATCCATTTCGGCCACACGATTCGATGAACCATTCCCGAGATAGGCGCCCTCAGTGTGGTCAGCTTCGATATCCGTACCAGACCAATTTGCGGAACCGCTATTAAAAGTACCATTTACGATGACGTTGGTTGGGGCCATTCGCAGAATCCTTGAAGCAAAAACCTTAACGGCTTTGGCGATCTAATCGTCGAGTATGGTGAATTTGTGACGCTCCGGATCGGCTCGCGGGTGAACCTTTTTCGGTCAGCGCTTGACCCGGGTTCATGGTCATGGCAGATTATTTGAACAATCGTTCATTTACTGGGAGAGTTCGATGTTCACGGCGGCCATGCAATTCGATCTGGGTGAAGATGTGAACGCACTGCGTGAAATGGTGCATCGCTGGGCGCAAGAGCGGGTGAAGCCGATGGCCGCGAAGGTCGATGCCTCGAACGCGTTTCCGAATGAACTTTGGCGCGAGATGGGTGAGTTGGGCCTGCTGGGAATTACAGTGTCCGAGGAATATGGTGGCGCGGCCATGTCCTATCTGGCCCATACCGTCGCGGTCGAAGAAGTGGCCCGGGCCTCTGCCTCAATCTCATTGTCATACGGGGCGCATTCAAACCTGTGCGTCAATCAGATCAAGCTGAACGGCAGCCCAGAGCAAAAGGCGAAATATCTGCCTCGGTTGATTTCCGGCGAACATGTGGGCGCGCTGGCCATGTCTGAGGCGTCCGCCGGATCAGACGTCGTTTCGATGAAGCTGAAGGCGGAAAAGCGCAACGACCACTACCGGCTGAACGGAAGCAAGTACTGGATCACGAACGGGCCGGACGCGGATACTCTGGTCGTTTACGCCAAGACGGATCCTGATGCTGGATCCAAAGGGATCACCGCCTTTCTGGTCGAAAAAGAGATGACGGGCTTTTCCACGTCGCCCCATTTCGACAAGCTGGGCATGCGCGGATCAAACACGGCGGAATTGATTTTTGATGACGTCGAGGTGCCCTTTGAAAATGTTCTGGGCGAAGAGGGTAAGGGTGTCGCGGTTCTGATGTCAGGGCTGGACTACGAACGCGTTGTGCTCGCCGGGATCGGAACCGGAATCATGGCCGCCTGTCTGGACGAAGTCATGCCGTATTTGGCCGAGCGCAAGCAGTTCGGCAAACCGATTGGCAGCTTTCAGCTGATGCAAGGCAAGATTGCTGACATGTACACGGCCACGAATTCTGCCCGGGCTTATGTCTACGAGGTCGCCAAGGCCTGTGACCGTGGGGATGTGACCCGGCAAGATGCGGCAGCGTGCTGTCTGTATGCTTCGGAACAGGCCATGACGCAGGCCCATCAGGCAGTCCAGGCTATGGGCGGCGCGGGGTTCCTGTCGGATTCGCCGGTCAGCCGCATTTTCCGCGACGCCAAGCTGATGGAAATCGGCGCCGGCACTAGCGAAATCCGCCGGATGCTGATCGGACGGGAATTAATGAACGAAATGCTCTGAGCAAAAAAAAACGCCCCGCCGACGAGGGAACGGCAGGGCGTTCTGTGTAAAGGATCAGAAGCGGTGAACGTAGGATACGCCGACCAGCCAAGGATCGATTTCAGCGGTGCCGATATCGGTGCCGTTCAGTTTGACGTCCGAGTCGATGTCGAACCAGCGTACGTTCAAACGCACGGCGCCTTTTTCGGTGACCATATAGTCCAGACCGGCCTGCAGTGCGAGGCCGACCGAGTTGTCGAGTTCGAGATCACCCAGAGCCGATTTTTCGTCGAAGAAGATGGTATAGTTGATGCCCGCGCCGACATAGGGTTTCCAGACCGAGTTGGTCGGGAAGTGATAGTTCAGCGACAGTGTGGGCGGCAGGTGTTTGACGGTCCCTGCGTCGAGGCTGCCACCCAGTGTGACCTCATGGCTGAACGGTGTGGCGGCCAGCAGCTCGATACCCAGATTATCCCGAACGAAATACTCGGCAGTAAAGATCGGGCGTGTGTCGGAATCGACATCTGCATCCAGCCCGGCGAGGGACCCATTGTCGGATTTCGGGTCGAGATAGCCGACACCGACACCAACGGTCCAGTCGCCCTGATTTTGGGCGAAAACGGGCGCAGCAAACGCGACGAGCGCGGTCGAAAGAGTCAAAGCGGCGAGTTTCTTGGTCATTTTACGGCCTTTGGATTTGTTGATGACCGGGTTTTGCATGAAGCAGAGCCCGCCGACTCTGATCTGCATCAAATTCCCGTGACCGTCTTTGGTGGCTCGATTCAGAAAAGACATAGAAAAACAAAGGGTTTCGGTAATGTGTCCCGCTGAAGGCATACCTGGTTTGCATCAGGGTGGGGGCTGGGATCTGCCGGACCGGTTGAACATGGCGCGGCAATGCTTGGAACAGCCCCCAGAGCAGACGGCGATCATCGATCTGACCGGGGGTGAGGGCAAGGTCGTCACGTTTGCACAACTCGGACGCTTGGCCGATGACATCGCACTCGCCTTGCTCGATCGGGTGCGGCCTGGGGATCGCGTTGGAGTACTGCTCAGCCAGTCACCCGGCTGCGCGGCGGCGCATCTTGCGATCTGGAAGATCGGCGCGATTTCGGTGCCTTTGTTTAAATTGTTCAAACATGACGCGCTGGCCTCGCGTGTCGCGGATGCAGGGGCGCAACTGGTGTTGACAGACGCAGAGGGTGCTGCGCTGCTGGGGGATTTGGCCGTACCGGTTCGGGTCGATCAGATAGCTCCGTCTGATGATCCGGTGCCCTTTGCGGATACCGGCCCCGAGGATCCGGCAGTTCTGATCTATACTTCCGGCACCACGGGCAGCCCCAAAGGCGCGCTGCATGGGCATCGGGTTTTGACCGGCCATTTGCCGGGGGTCTCGATCAGCCACAACCATCTGCGCGAAGGTGACTTTCTGTGGACGCCCGCCGACTGGGCATGGATTGGCGGGTTGTTCGATGTGTTGATGCCAGGGCTGGCGCTGGGCATTCCGGTGGTCGCGGCCCGGCTCGAGAAATTCACCCCCGAGGCCTGTGCGGATGTGATCGCACGTGGCGGGGTACGGAACGTGTTCTTTCCGCCTACCGCATTGCGGATGCTCAAGGCCACGGATCAGGCGATCCCCGGTCTGCGCTCGGTCGCTTCCGGAGGGGAGCCGCTGGGTGCCGAGATGTTGGAATGGGGGAAGCAGGCGTTCGGCCTGACGATCAACGAATTCTACGGTCAGACCGAATGCAACATGGTCGTGTCTTCCTGCGCTGAGGATTTTCCGGTGCGCCCGGGTTGCATCGGTAAACCGGTTCCTGGGCATGAAGTTGCAGTGATCGACCAGGATGGCCAGCCCACAGATCAAGAGGGCGACGTGGCCATCCGCCGAGGCTCGGCCTCGATGCTGCTGGAATACTGGAACCGACCTGAGGCCACGGCCGAGAAGTTCCGCGGCGATTGGCTGATCACCGGAGATCGCGGCATGTGGGAGGGTGAGTACTTACGCTTTGTTGGCCGCGATGACGATGTGATCACTTCCGCCGGGTATCGCATCGGCCCTGCTGAGATCGAGGATTGCCTGTTGACCCATCCGGCGGTGGCGACAGTTGGTGTGGTCGGTAAACCTGATCCTTTGCGGACTGAGATTGTGAAGGCCTATGTCGTGTTGAAACCGGGAGCCACGGTTGCGGAGCGAGAGTTGCAGGATTGGGTCAAGGATCGTCTGGCGCAGTATTCCTATCCGCGCGAAGTGGCGTTTCTGGAAGAATTGCCGATGACGGTGACGGGGAAGGTGATCCGGAAGGATTTGAAGGCGCGTGCGGTGGGTGAGGTAAGGCAATGAGTCGAATGTTAGTCAGCATCGCATTTTTCTTTGCAACATTTCCGTCTTTCGTTGCAGCTGGAGATTTTCGCCTTGCTGATGCGTTGATGAAATCATGCCTTCAAACCTTTTCGGAGGTCCTAATTGAGACACTGGAAAAAGTGACCGATGAAAGCACATTGATTGACGTTCGTGGTGCAGCGTCTCAGGATGTGGCGCTTTGTGCGGGGCTCGCAATCGATGTTTGTTCTGTTGGTATTCTGGAAAGTCAGGACCAGTGCTTTTCTAAACTCGAAATGAGTATCGACGAAATTCGACAAAAAACGATCACGAATCTTCCCGAGACCATCTCTGGCACATTTCGATCCCGAAGTTACCGATTCGCATTTGCCCGCGCAAAAGAACCGGCAATACGCCTTGATCCAAGCCCTACGGTTCCACCGCAACTGACCAGTGTGCTGTCCGAGGCGATGCGCCTCGCAGACGCGCGTACGGCGCAGCGACTCCAGATTTACGCTCAAAGAGAGGTTCAGGAATGAAACTCACATCCAAATCCATGCCCGCCTCCGAGGGTTTCAAAGCAAACCGCGCGGCCCATCTCGACGCGCTGGCGCAAATCTCTGCCGCTGCGGAAGCGGCCCGTCTGGGCGGGGGTGAAAAATCCCGCGCGCGGCATGAATCCCGTGGCAAGATGCTCCCCAGGCGCCGGGTTGCGAACCTGCTGGACCCAGGGTCCCCGTTTCTGGAAATCGGCGCGACGGCGGCGCATGGGATGTATGGCGATGCCGCGCCAAGCGCTGGTGTGATTGCGGGCATTGGCCGGGTGCAGGGGCGCGAGGTCATGGTGGTTTGCAACGACGCCACCGTGAAGGGCGGCACTTATTATCCGATGTCGGTCAAGAAACACCTGCGCGCGCAGGAGATTGCCGAGGAAAGCCAACTCCCCTGTATCTATCTGGTCGACAGCGGCGGGGCGAACCTGCCCAACCAGGATGAGGTCTTTCCCGACCGCGACCACTTTGGCCGCATCTTCTATAATCAGGCCCGGATGAGCGCGAAGGGTATCCCTCAGATCGCGGTGGTCATGGGTTCGTGTACGGCGGGCGGGGCCTATGTGCCCGCGATGTCGGATGTGACGATCATCGTCAAAGATCAGGGCACGATCTTTCTGGCAGGTCCGCCTTTGGTCAAGGCCGCGACCGGGGAGGTTGTCAGCGCCGAGGATCTGGGCGGTGGCGACGTCCATACCCGTCTGTCCGGCGTGGCCGATTACCTGGCTGAGGACGACGCCCACGCGCTGGCCTTGGCGCGGCAGGCGGTGCGTTCTCTGAATCTGCGCAAACCGCAGACCGTGGATTGGGCCAGCCCCGAAGACCCGGCTTATGACCCCGAGGAAATTCTGGGCGTTGTTCCCGCCGACCTGCGCACGCCCTATGATATCCGCGAGGTGATCGCGCGGCTCGTCGATGGCTCTCGGTTCGATGAATTCAAACCGCGCTTTGGTGAGACGCTTGTGACCGGGTTTGCCCATGTCAAAGGCTGCCCCGTTGGGATCATCGCCAACAACGGCGTGCTGTTCTCGGAGGCGGCCCAAAAGGGCGCGCATTTTGTTGAGCTGTGTTCGCAACGCAAAATCCCGCTGGTCTTCCTGCAAAATATCACCGGCTTTATGGTGGGCCGCAAATACGAAAACGAAGGCATTGCGCGGCACGGGGCAAAGATGGTGACAGCCGTTGCTACGACTTCGGTACCCAAGATCACCATGCTTGTCGGGGGCTCGTTCGGGGCCGGGAACTATGGCATGGCCGGGCGGGCCTATCAGCCCAGGTTCCTGTGGACTTGGCCGAACTCGCGTATTTCCGTAATGGGGGGCGAGCAGGCGGCGGGCGTGCTGGCCACCGTCAAACGAGACGGGATCGAGCGGCAGGGTGGCAGTTGGTCGGCTGAGGAAGAGATCGAATTCAAGCGCCCAACATTGGATATGTTCGAGGAACAATCTCACCCACTCTATGCCTCGGCGCGCCTATGGGACGACGGCATCATCGACCCGCGCAAAAGTCGCGATGTTCTGGCCTTGTCGCTGAGTGCCGCCCTGAATGCCCCGATTGAGGAGACACGTTTCGGCGTGTTCAGGATGTAGATACGATGAATCTAAAAAAGAAAATTCTTGATACCATGCCTGAGGTCAAAGTGCCGGACCTCACTAAAAGAGCCGAGATTTCTGTTTTTCTGGTGCACAACTCTCGCGATCCGGAGGACTACTTTTTTCTCTTTGATTTCGAGGAATTTGTTGATCGGTCGAATGGCGGCTACTTCGTTCGCCCGGCGTTAAAGATATTCTCTGGGCGAGACGATTTCAGTCGCGTTCGGTTTGCGCGCGAATTTCGCCAGGTTTTTGCGCGTGAATTTGATCGGATGCGTGCAGAACTCGCAGCCGAGAAGGGTAAGCGTGGTTGGTTGAGTTGGAGTTTCGGATTGAACTCGGCTGTGGATATCGTTGGCGGATTGGTCGGTAATTTAATTTTGGCAATCGCCCTATCCGTAGGGAAGAAAGTGTTCGGTGACATCGCTTTGCCACGCATCTTGATGGGTAAAAGCGATGAAGCCAAGCTTGCGGACGAAATTGACAGAACAAAGACTAAGGTCGAAGGCGCGCTGGCTGAGATCGAGATCACTATTCACCCCGAACTTTATCACCACGCATATCGCGATGGTCATCTTGGCAAGATTAGCGGCATGGATCGGGATGCATGGCCGTTGCCGAACTTTGTTCGCGTGCATTTGACAGACGAAAAGAGTGGGTCATGGTGGTAGGAGGCGATCAATGTTCAACAAAATCCTGATTGCTAACCGGGGCGAGATTGCCTGTCGGGTGATGGAAACGGCTCAGAAAATGGGTGTGTCCTGTGTTGCAGTGTATTCGGACGCGGACGCCTCGGCCAAGCATGTGCAAATGGCGGATGAGGCGGTGCATATCGGTGGAGCGGCCCCGGCGGACAGCTATTTAAAGGGTGATGTGATCATTCAGGCAGCGTTGGATACAGGCGCGCAGGCGATCCACCCCGGCTATGGGTTTCTGTCTGAAAACCCCGGTTTCGTTGACGCGGTTGAGGCTGCGGGTCTGATCTTTATCGGGCCCTCGGCGGATGCGATCCGCAAGATGGGCCTCAAAGACGCGGCAAAAGTGTTGATGGAGCTGGCGGGCGTGCCCGTGGTTCCGGGTTATCACGGCGATAACCAAGACCCTGATCATCTGGCGGGCGCGGCCCAGACCATCGGCTATCCAGTGCTGATCAAGGCCGTTGCTGGGGGCGGCGGCAAGGGGATGCGGCTGGTAGAGCACCCCGAAGACTTTACTGAGGCTCTAGACAGTGCGCGGGGAGAGGCGAAAACCGCCTTTGGCAACGATGCCGTTCTGGTCGAAAAATTCGTTTCCAAGCCTCGGCATATCGAGGTGCAGGTGTTCGGCGATGGCACCCAAGCGGTACATTTGTTCGAACGCGATTGTTCGCTGCAGCGGCGGCACCAGAAGGTGATCGAAGAGGCCCCGGCCCCTGGAATGACAGCCGAAATGCGCGAGGCCATGGGGCAGGCTGGCGTGCGCGCCGCCGAGGCGATTGGCTACAAGGGCGCAGGTACAGTTGAGTTCATCGTTGATGCATCGGACGGGCTGCGCCCGGATCGGTTCTGGTTCATGGAGATGAACACGCGCTTGCAGGTGGAACACCCCGTGACCGAGGCGATTACCGGCGTTGATCTGGTCGAATGGCAGTTGCGAGTCGCTTCGGGTGAGGCGTTGCCAAAAACGCAGGATGACCTGACGATCAACGGGCATGCCTTCGAAGCCCGGCTTTACGCCGAGGACGTGCCCAAAGGGTTTCTGCCCGCAACAGGTACGCTGACACATCTGCGCTTTCCTGCGGAATGCCGCGCCGATAGCGGAGTGCGGTCCGGCGATACAATCAGCCCCTGGTACGATCCGATGATTGCCAAGGTCGTGGTGCATGGCCCGACGCGTGCAGTGGCGCTGGAAAACCTGCACCGGGTTCTGCGGCGGACCGAGGTTGCCGGGACGGTCACGAATCTCTCGTTTCTTGGCGCGCTGACCCGGCACCCTGGATTTGCGGCGGGCGATGTCGATACCGGGCTGATCGGTCGGGATATCGACGGGCTGGTCCGAACTTCTGATGCGCGCGCGCGCTTGATTGTTGCAGCAGCCATGACGGCGCTTGATCTGGTCGAGACCGGGCCCGACACGGGTTTCAGCCTGTGGGCGCCGCTGCACCGGGCCGTCCAGTTGAAGTGCGATAGCGAGCTCATTGATCTAGACGTACAGGTCGAAGGACCTGACCGGCAGGTCTGGCAGATCAAGGACACAACGGTTCTGGCGCAACGGCGCAATGGAGGCTGGTACATTGATGACCGCCCGATGCCGCCCGTGGCACTGGCTGGTGCGACAATCACAGTATTCGATGACTATGGGCAAGTGTTTGAGCATGTCGATCCGCTGGATCGCGATGCAAGCGCCTTGGGTGATACCAATGTGGTCGAGGCGCCGATGCCCGGTCTGGTCAAGGCCATGTTCGCCACCGTAGGGCAAGCCGTTTCAGAGGGTGATCGACTGGCCATTCTGGAAGCGATGAAAATGGAACATTCCTTGCTGGCTGCCCGTGATGGCGTGATCGCCGAGGTGCTGGCCGAAACGGGCGCTCAGGTCGAGGCCGGCGCGGCGCTGGTCCGGCTGGAGGAGGAATGATCTGTCCCGCTGCGCCGCAACGTGGCACAGTCGGGACAACACGGCATAACGGGAGGCGAAAGCTATGGGTGAACGGGTCGACATTTTTGAAGTAGGGCCACGTGATGGGCTGCAGAACGAACTGCGGGAAATTCCTGTTGCCGAGAAGGTCGCTCTGATCGATTGCCTGAGCAAGGCGGGCTTCAATCGGATCGAAGTTGCCAGTTTTGTGTCTCCGAAATGGGTGCCCCAGATGGCTGGCAGTGCCGATGTTCTGGCCGGGATCCAGCGGGTTGGTAAGGTGCGCTATGCGGCGCTGACGCCGAATATGCGCGGGTACGAGGACGCCTTGTCTGCCAAAGCGGATGAGATTGCCGTATTCGCATCTGCCTCGGAAGGGTTCTCGAAGGCCAATCTCAACGCGACCATCGCCGAATCCATTGAGAGGTTCAAACCGATCCTAGAGGCTGCGCGCCATATTGACCTGCCGGTGCGCGGTTACGTGTCCTGCGTGACCGACTGCCCCTATGATGGTCCGACCCCACCCGAGAAGGTGGCCGAGATTGCGGACACATTATTTGCGCTGGGCTGCTATGAGGTATCGCTGGGGGATACGATCGGGCAGGGAACACCGGACACTATCGCCCATATGCTTCTGGCGGTGCGTGAGACGGTGCCTGTTACCCGCTTGGCGGGACATTTCCACGACACCAATGGTCGGGCCATCGACAATATCGACGCTGCATTGGCGCTGGGCGTGCGGACATTTGACTCAGCAGTCGGGGGGCTGGGCGGTTGCCCCTATGCACCCGGCGCCGCAGGGAACGTGGCCACCGAAGCCGTGGTCGCGCATCTAGAGCGTCTTGGATACGAAACGGGGCTTGATCTGGGGATCGTGGAACAAGCGGCACAAATGGCACTGGCCATGAGGGCGGAGTAGGCGATGTTTGAAACGATCTCGGTCACGGTTGATCCACGTGGCATTGCAACCCTGACGCTGAACCGCCCGGAGAAGCATAATGCGATGTCCGCGCAGATGATCCGGGAACTGACACAAGCGGCGGTGCAGTTGGGCCGCGATGGCACTGTGCGCGTCGTCGTTCTGACCGGAGCAGGCAAAAGCTTTTGTGCCGGTGGGGATCTGGGCTGGATGCAGGACCAGATGGCAGCGGATTCTCAGACACGCTTTGTCGAAGCACGCAAACTGGCCGAGATGTTGCAGGCGTTGAACGTGATGCCCAAACCGCTGATTGGAGCGTTACAGGGCAACGCCTTTGGTGGCGGCGTGGGCCTTGCCGCCGTCTGCGACGTGGCAATAGGTGTCGAGACCCTGAAAATGGGCCTGACCGAGACGCGACTGGGTCTGATCCCGGCCACCATCGGCCCCTATGTCGTCGCTCGGATGGGGGCGGCACGTGCGAGACGGGTCTTTATGTCGGCCCGATTGTTTGACGCGGCCGAGGCCGTCGATTTGGGCCTATTGGCAAAAACGGTATCAGCAGAAGATATGGCCGACGCTGTCGAGGCCGAGGTTGAACCCTATCTGTCATGTGCGCCTGGTGCGGTGGCCTCGGCCAAGGCCTTGGTCCATGGTTTGGGGCCGCGTGTTGACGATCCCGTTATCGACCAAACGATCCGGGCGCTTGTTGCGCGCTGGGAAACCGACGAGGCGCATGAGGGAATCAGCGCATTCTTCGACAAGCGAAAACCTGTATGGAATAGTTAGGTTTACGTTCTGTCGGTCTGTGCGTTTCACGGATCGAAGTTCGGCTGGAATGAAACGGGATATTAGGGTGCCATGCGGTTGTGTTTGGTTGACCCTCTGACCCCGCGCGGATAGAGAATGTCCAGTCAACACGCTAATTGACGGCGCTCCCCTACGGGGCACGCGCAGGAAAGGAGCTATTCGTGGAAGACCTGCTGCGGGAGTACCTCCCGATCCTGGTGTTTCTGGTCGTCGCTGCGGGCCTTGGAATCGTCTTGATTCTTGCCGCTGTGGTGCTGGCCGTCCGCAATCCCGACCCTGAAAAGGTCAGCGCTTATGAATGCGGCTTCAACGCCTTCGACGATGCGCGGATGAAATTCGACGTCCGATTCTATCTGGTCGCGATTCTTTTCATCATCTTCGATCTGGAAATTGCGTTCCTGTTCCCTTGGGCCGTGGCTTTCAAAGACATCAGCGATGTCGGATTCTGGTCGATGATGGTGTTCCTGGGCGTTCTGACCATCGGCTTTGCCTATGAATGGAAGAAAGGGGCCCTGGAATGGGAGTGATGACGGGTTCAAACACCGCCGGCGTCGACAAAGAAGTCGCCACCCAGGCCCTCAATGCCGAGCTGCAGGACAAAGGCTTTCTGCTGACCTCGACGGAGGACATCATCAACTGGGCCCGAACCGGGTCGTTACACTGGATGACCTTCGGGCTGGCCTGTTGCGCAGTTGAGATGATGCACACCTCGATGCCGCGTTATGATGCAGAACGGTTCGGTATCGCGCCACGCGCGTCCCCACGTCAGTCAGACGTTATGATTGTGGCCGGAACGCTGACCAACAAAATGGCGCCTGCGCTGCGTAAGGTCTATGACCAGATGCCCGAGCCGCGCTATGTGATCTCGATGGGATCCTGCGCCAACGGCGGCGGGTATTACCATTATTCCTATTCTGTTGTGCGCGGATGTGACCGCATTGTGCCGGTCGATATCTATGTGCCTGGATGCCCTCCAACGGCTGAGGCGCTGTTGTATGGTCTGATGCAGCTGCAGCGCAAAATCCGCCGCACCGGCACCATAGTACGCTGAGGAGGGGGCAATGAGCGAAGCACTCAAAGAACTCGGCGCGCAGCTGGAACTTAAACGGACCGATTGCGTTCTGTCCTGGGATGTCACCCATGATGAGTTGAACGTGGACGTGGCCCCGTCGAATCTTGTGGAATTTATCGAATTCCTGAAGGGCGATGCCAGTTGCAAGTTTTCGACCCTGGTGGACATCACAGCCGTTGACTATCCCGAACGGGCCAAGCGGTTCGATGTGGTCTATCACTTCCTGTCGATGTACCAGAACCAGCGTATCCGCCTGCGCGTGTCGATCCGTGAGGATGACATGGTGCCGTCGATTGTCGACGTTCACCCCTCGGCCAACTGGTTCGAGCGCGAGGTGTTCGATATGTTCGGCATCCTTTTCTCGGGCCATCCTGATCTGCGGCGAATCCTGACCGACTATGGCTTTCGTGGCTATCCGCTGCGCAAGGATTTCCCGACCACCGGCTATACCGAGGTCCGTTATGACGAGGCGCAAAAGCGTGTGGTCTATGAGCCGGTCAATCTGGTGCAGGAATACCGTCAGTTTGATTTCATGTCTCCGTGGGAGGGTGCGAATTACATCCTGCCCGGCGATGAGAAACAGGAGAACGAATAATGGGTGGCATTTGGTGGCTGATCCTATCTGCACTGACCATCATCCCGATGGTGAAGATTTTGCCGTTTTTCGGGATCAACAAATACTGGTGCCTGCTCTGTCTGATCCCCTTTGGCACGATCGCGTTGCTGTGGTGGGTCGGGCTGAAACTGCAAGAGCTGGAGCGCCGCTGAGATGATGATGCTGGGGGAACTGATCGTGCTGGGTGCGCTGGGGGTCCTTCTGGCGGGGGCTGCAGCCAAGGCGGCCGAGGCCGAAAAGGTCCGGGTTCGGGCTGATGCAAAAAAGAATAAGCGGGGGCGTTGATGGACGGCTCAAGATATGATGACGGCAGCACGGACGCGCTGAGCGGAGAACAGAAGATCCGCAATTTCAACATTAACTTCGGCCCGCAACACCCTGCGGCGCACGGAGTTTTGCGTCTGGTGCTTGAGCTGGACGGCGAAATTGTCGAGCGTTGCGACCCGCATATTGGTCTGCTGCATCGTGGCACCGAAAAGCTGATGGAAAGCCGGACGTATCTGCAGAACCTGCCGTATTTCGACCGTCTGGACTACGTGGCGCCGATGAACCAGGAACATGCCTGGTGTCTGGCCATCGAAAAGCTGACCGGGGTCGAGGTTCCGCGCCGCGGTTCGCTGATCCGGGTTCTGTATTCCGAGATCGGGCGCATCCTGAACCATCTGCTGAACGTGACCACGCAGGCGATGGATGTGGGCGCGCTGACCCCGCCGCTCTGGGGGTTTGAAGAGCGCGAAAAGCTGATGGTGTTCTATGAACGCGCCTGCGGAGCACGTCTGCACGCGGCCTATTTCCGCCCCGGCGGTGTGCATCAGGACCTGCCGCCGGAACTGCTGGACGATATCGAGGCGTGGAGCCACGAATTCCCTACCATTCTCGACGACATTGATGGTCTGCTGACCGAAAACCGCATCTTCAAACAGCGCAACGCCGATATTGGCGTGGTGACCGAGGATGACATCCAGAAATACGGTTTCTCGGGTGTCATGGTACGCGGATCGGGGCTGGCCTGGGATTTGCGCCGCGCGCAGCCCTATGAATGCTATGACGAATTCGAGTTCCAGATTCCGGTCGGCAAGAACGGCGACTGCTATGACCGCTATCTCTGCCGCATGGAAGAGATGCGCCAGTCCTTGCTGATTATCCGTCAGGCCATCGCCAAAATCCGCGAATGCCCCGGAGATGTGCTGGCCCGCGGCAAGATCACCCCGCCGAAACGCTCGGATATGAAGACCTCGATGGAAAGCCTGATCCATCACTTCAAGCTGTATACCGAAGGCTTCCACGTGCCCGCGGGCGAGGTCTATGCCGCCGTCGAGGCCCCGAAGGGTGAGTTCGGCGTCTATCTGGTCGCCGATGGCACCAACAAGCCTTACAGGGCCAAACTGCGCGCGCCGGGCTTCCTGCACCTGCAAGCCATGGATCACATCGCCGGAGGCCACCAACTGGCCGACGTCGCAGCCATCATCGGCACCATGGACGTTGTGTTCGGGGAGATTGATCGGTGAAGAAGCTCTTAGCGTTTACCTTAGCTATCCTTCCTATGGGCCATGCGGTATCGGCGGCGCCTTTGAGTGATTTTTGCCTCTTTCTATCCCCAGACCTTCTGGAGAAAGTAGCCGACTGTAGCGCAACGAAAGGTTGTTATCCGGTTGACGAGTTTCCGGAGGTGTTCGAGCACTACAGATCGCTTGAAGAGCGCGCTTCGAACTATGTGTTGAGCAAACTTAGCTCATCAGAAAGCTGCATGGTGTATTCTAGATTGTTGGCGGGGTCAGGCGTTGAGAACTGTCCCGCCGGACAAGAGCCATTTTTGTGGGCCATTTTTGATCTAGTGGACGCCAAAGTGATCTCGTCCAATAATTCAAATGATCCAAATTTATGGAAACTTGGATTGGCAGAAAATGGGGAATGTGCTTAATGCTCCGCCGCCTTCATCCAGAACAACCCGAAAGCTTTGCCTTCACCGCTGCCAACCGGCAATGGGCCGAAGCGCAGATCACCAAGTATCCCGAGGGCCGTCAGGCCAGCGCGGTGATCCCTCTGCTATGGCGCGCGCAAGAACAAGAGGGCTGGCTGAGCCGTCCGGCGATTGAATCCGTCGCTGACATGCTGGGCATGGCCTATATCCGCGTGCTCGAAGTCGCCTCGTTCTATTTCATGTTCCAGCTGCAGCCGGTTGGCTCGGTGGCGCATGTTCAGGTGTGCGGGACCACGTCCTGCATGATCTGCGGGGCCGAGGATTTAATTGCGGTCTGCAAGGACAAGATCGCCGCCAAGCCGCATGCTTTGTCCGCCGATGGCAAGCTCAGCTGGGAAGAGGTCGAATGCCTTGGCTCTTGCACCAACGCGCCAATGGCGCAGATCGGCAAGGACTATTACGAAGACCTGACCGCCGAGGGTTTTGGCAAGATCATCGACGATCTGGCCGCTGGCAAGGTGCCGACACCGGGCCCTCAGAACGGGCGCTATGCGGCAGAGCCTTTGAAGGGGCTGACCAGCCTGTCAGAATATGACAGCGGCCGAACCCAGTATAACGCCAGCGTTCAGTTGGCGACTGATCTGGGGGATACCGTCAAGCGCATCGACGGGACCGAGGTTCCGATCCTGACGCCATGGCTGGGCAAGGATGGCAAGGCGGCGGCGACCAAGGCTGCTCCGAATCCTCCCAAGGCCCCCGCACCTGCCAAACCTGCGGTGAAACAAGCGGCTGAAGCGAAGGCGGTCAAAGAAGACCAGCCCGACACGCTTTCGGATGCGCGGGACGGCAAGTCGGACGATCTGAAGCTGCTTAAAGGTGTCGGGCCTAAGCTTGAGAAGACGCTGAACGAGCTGGGCTTCTATCATTATGATCAGATCGCCAAATGGACGCCTGAGCAGGTTGCCTGGGTTGATGCGCGGCTGAAGTTCAAAGGCCGGATCGAGAGAGACGGCTGGATTGATCAGGCCACCAAGCTGGCGGCGGGTGAAGAAACCGAGTTCGCCAAGCGGGCCAAGGACGACGGTACATACGAAGACTAGGATGTGTGCCCGCTCTGGGCATTTAGGACAAGATGGACAAGGACAAGGAACAGGCCATGGCCCGCAAGGGTCGACATATCGGAGTGGTCATCGCCGTGACCATGCTGGTCTGGCTTGCCATGACCATGTTCATTGGCCCTGCGATGGAACTGCCGGGACGCTATGCGCTGCTGTTTGATTTTGCCGCGCTGGCCGGGTTCATCTATGCGGGCGTCAACATTTTTCAACTCTGGCGCATGCGTCAGGACAGCTGAAGGTAACACATGATGCTGAAGGATCAGGACAGGATCTTTACCAACATCTACGGGATGCACGAGCGTACTTTGCGCGGTGCACAGACCCGGGGGCATTGGGACAGCACTGCTGGCCTGATCGGCAACGGGCGCGACTGGATCATCCAGACGATGAAGGATTCAGGGCTGCGCGGCCGGGGCGGCGCGGGTTTTCCAACCGGTCTGAAGTGGTCCTTCATGCCCAAGGAAAGTGACGGTCGCCCGTCCTATCTGGTGGTAAATGCGGATGAATCCGAGCCTGGCACCTGCAAAGACCGTGAAATCATGCGCCACGATCCGCATACGCTTATCGAAGGCTGCCTGATCGCCTCTTTCGCGATGAATGCGCATACTTGCTATATCTACCTGCGCGGTGAATACATCCGCGAGCGTGAGGCGCTGCAGGCCGCGATTGACGAAGCCTATGACGCCGGTTTGTTGGGCAAGAACGCCGCTGGGTCAGGCTGGGACTTCGATCTGTTCCTGCATCACGGGGCGGGCGCCTATATCTGTGGTGAAGAAACTGCCCTGATCGAAAGCCTTGAGGGCAAAAAGGGCATGCCGCGGATGAAGCCGCCGTTCCCGGCGGGCGCAGGTTTGTATGGGTGCCCAACCACGGTGAACAATGTGGAATCCATTGCGGTAGTGCCGACGATCTTGCGTCGCGGGGCCGACTGGTTCGCAGGCTTTGGCCGTCAGAACAACGCGGGCACCAAGCTGTTTGCGATCTCGGGCCATGTGAACAATCCTTGCGTCGTTGAAGAGGCGATGTCGATTCCGTTTGAACAGCTGATCGAAACCCATTGCGGCGGCATTCGCGGCGGCTGGGACAATTTGCTGGCGGTTATTCCGGGTGGTTCGTCGGTGCCCTGTGTGCGCGGTGAGAACATGCGCGACGCGATCATGGACTTTGACCACCTGCGCAACGATCTGGGCTCGGGCCTGGGTACGGCTGCGGTGATCGTGATGGATAAATCCACCGATATAATTAAAGCGATCTGGCGATTGTCGAAGTTTTACAAACATGAAAGCTGCGGTCAGTGCACACCGTGTCGTGAAGGCACCGGATGGATGATGCGCGTCATGGATCGCCTTGTGCGCGGTGAGGCCGAGTTGGAAGAGATCGACATGCTGTTTGACGTGACCAAACAGGTCGAAGGCCACACGATCTGTGCCCTCGGTGATGCGGCAGCCTGGCCAATCCAGGGCCTGATCCGCAATTTCCGGGAAGAAATCGAAGACCGCATCAAGGCCCAGAAATCGGGCCGCACGGGTGCGATGGCAGCGGAGTGATTCAAATGGAAGTATTCTCGGACTATGGCCATGCACTTGCATCGGTGATGATCTTCACCCTCGTCGTCCTGTTCCTAGCCCCATTTTCGGCAATGGCCAAACAGGGTAAGGGGCTGGCGCCAGGCGCCACGCCCGAGCAAGATTATTCAGACAGGGCCTATCGGTTGAACCGTGCCTATCTGAACGGCACTGAAACGCTTCCTGCTTTTGCGGCGGTGACGGTCGCGGCAATTTTGTTGGGGGTCAGCCCGTTTTGGGTAAACTTGCTCGCCTCGGTGGCACTGGTTTCGCGTCTGGCAATGCTGTTTGTTCATCTGCGTGGACTGGGTAAGCCGAACTCTGGCTTGCGCTCGGTTCTTTACGTGGTTGCCTGGCTTTGCATGTTCGTGATGGGGATCATGGCATTGGTGGCGGCGTTTTAATGATTGAACGAACTGTTGATCTTGTGACCAGAACCAAGAATGTTTCCCTCATCGGCGCAGTTTTACTGCTGGTGGCGGTTTCGGCCTGCGGGCTGATTAAGCCTTCGGAAGATCGTATTCTATTCGATGGCAAGTCGTTCAGAGCCAAAGCAAAGCACATCAACAAAAAAGCGTCTCCTTCGGATTTCACCGTTGTGATCAAAGGAGTATCTGCCTCATTGGATGGTGCACGCGAGGCTGGCCGTTATGAGGGCACCAAGTTTTGCATCGCGAATTTCGGATCCTCCAGGATCGACTGGAAGGTCGGGCCGGATACCGAACCACAAAACCTTCAGATCAACGATGACAGACTAACCTTTGCCGGGAGCTGCCGCCGTCCATGAAGCGGGTTTTTGCATATCACGCCGTGACAGGCCCATTGCTATTGCATAGCAATGCTGGCCTCCGTCGTCTTGGTCTTTCCAAGACGAAAGGATTTGTCATGTCTGGTATCAAAATGCTTGCCGTTGCAACGGCGCTGACACTGCCTGCGGTTGCTTTGGCTAAACCTCCCTTGCGCGAAGTCAAAGAGATCGACAACGAACTCTATTACATCGCTATCGCGAACGAAATTTCGGAATACTGCCCCTCCATCAGCGGGCGGCGTATGAAGGCGATTGGTGTGATGTGGGGCTTGCGGTCGAAAGCGAACCAGTTGGGCTATTCCGACAGTGAAATCCGCTCCTATGTCGATTCGGATGCAGAAAAAGACCGAATGCGCGCCAAGGGCGAGGCCTATCTGGCCCAAAATGGCGTGTCGTATGACCGGCCGAATTCCTTCTGTACGCTTGGTCGCGCGGAAATTGAAAGAAACAGCGCCATCGGCGTGTATTTGAGGGCGAATTGAGTATGGGTTTCAGAGCTTTGATGACGGGCTTTGCTGGTGTTTTGCTTTTGGTCTTAGCTGGATGCGAGTCAACATCCAGCCAAGCTTTGGACGCTGACACATCTCGCGCTCAGTTTCGTACTCAGGTTCCGCAGAGCCTCTATGATGTGGCCTTTGCCAACGCTATGGCAGAGCAGATTGCAGGCGGTTGTCCGAATTTGTCGCTCAATCGTTCGCAGATCAGGCAAAGCATGAAAACGGTAGCTGACGACCTAGAAGCCAAGGGGTATCGGGAAAGTGATTTTGTCTATCTCGAAAGAAATTTGCCGCGGAAGCGGATACAGGACGACGCTATTCGTTATATCCAAGGAAACGGCATCGTGATTGGCGTTCCAGATACGATGTGCTCGGCAGGGCGAAGCGAAATCGCCAAAAAATCTGCTATCGGCACATTCCTGAAAGGGTAGTTTAAATCATGTCTGACCTCCGCAAAGTTAACATCGACGGACAGGAAATCGAAGTCGATGGTGCGATGACCCTGATTCAGGCCTGCGAACAGGCCGGGGTCGAAGTGCCGCGCTTTTGCTATCACGAGCGTCTGTCGATTGCCGGGAACTGCCGGATGTGTCTGGTCGAAGTTGTTGGGGGGCCGCCCAAACCTGCGGCCTCTTGTGCCATGCAGGTGCGCGATCTTCGTCCAGGGCCGGAAGGGCAGGCACCGGTGGTCAAAACCAACTCGCCCATGGTCAAGAAGGCCCGCGAAGGAGTGATGGAGTTCTTGCTGATCAACCATCCACTGGATTGCCCGATCTGCGATCAGGGTGGCGAGTGCGATCTGCAGGATCAGGCGATGGCATATGGCATGTCGGGCACGCGGTTTAAGGAAGCCAAGCGCGCGGTCGATGATCTGGATCTGGGTCCGCTGGTTGGTACCGCGATGACCCGCTGCATCAGTTGCACCCGCTGCGTGCGCTTTACAACCGAAGTGGCCGGGATCACTCAGATGGGTCAAACCGGGCGGGGCGAAGACGCCGAGATCACGTCATATCTGAACCAGACGCTAGATTCGAATCTGCAAGGTAATATCATCGACTTGTGCCCCGTCGGGGCGCTGACCTCGAAACCCTATGCTTTCACCGCGCGCCCTTGGGAACTGACCAAGACCGAAAGCATCGACGTGATGGATGCCTTGGGTTCGAACATTCGCGTGGATACCAAAGGGCGCGAAGTCATGCGCTTTTTGCCGCGCAATCATGATGGCGTGAACGAAGAATGGATCAGTGATAAGACGCGGTTTGTGTGGGACGGCCTGCGTCGTCAGCGGCTGGACAAGCCATACCTGCGTGAAAACGGTAAGCTGCGCCCGGCGACGTGGCCCGAGGCGTTGACCAAAGCGGCCGAGGCGTTGAAAGGGGCTGAAAAGCCCGCCGGTATCGTGGGCGACTTGGCCCCGGTCGAGGCTACGTTTGCTCTGAAGCAGATGATTGAAGGGCAAGGTGGGGTTGTCGAATGCCGTACCGATGGCGCCAAGCTGCCAGCGGGCAACCGCGCAGCCTATGCCGGGACCGCTGCGATCGAAGATATCGACAGCGCCGAGCGCATTCTGCTGATCGGAACCAACCCGCGCGATGAGGCGCCGGTGCTGAACGCGCGCATTCGCAAAGCCTGGGCGCATGGGGCTGAGATTGCTGTGGTCGGCCCGGCAGTTGATCTGACCTATGACTACCACCATGTCGGCGATGATCGTGCGGCATTGCAGCAGGTGGTGGATATGGGCGGAGATGATGAGGTCAAAGGCAAACGCTCGTTGGTCATCATTGGTCAGGGTGCATTGCAGGAAGCGGATGGCGCTGCGGTTTTGGGCGCTGCGCAAACCATTGCGGCGAATACCGAAAGCGGTTTGATTGTCCTGCACACAGCCGCCTCACGTGTTGGTTCTATGGATGTCGATGCAACCAACGAAGGTGGCATGGATACAATCAGCGCGGCGGATGTGATCTATAATCTCGGTGCCGATGAAGTTGAAATCGGCGACGGCGCCTTTGTCATCTATCAGGGCAGCCATGGCGATCGAGGTGCGCACCGCGCCGACGTGATCCTGCCGGGCGCAGCCTATACCGAGGAAAACGGCCTGTTCGTGAACACCGAAGGCCGCCCGCAACTGGCGATGCGTGCCGGGTTTGCACCAGGTGAGGCGAAGGAAAACTGGGCGATCCTGCGCGCTTTGTCTGCCGAACTGGGTGTGACGTTGCCTTATGACTCGCTGGCGCAACTACGCACCGCGCTGATCGAGGCGGTGCCGCATCTGGCCCGTATCGACGAGGTGATCGAAAACGAGGTTCAGGCGCTGAAGCTCGGCCCTCTGGGCAAGGCGAGCTTCCGTCACACCGTGAAGGACTTCTACCTGAGCAACCCGATTGCACGGGCCTCGCAGTTGATGGCTGAGCTATCGGCGCAGACGCAGGCTCGCAAAGGCGAAAAGATCGCGGCGGAATGAACCGAAACTCTGTCATATCGCATCTCGACCCTGTGCTGGTCGGACAGGGGCTCGCCCCTGTTTTGCCTATGAAACGGAATAAAAAGGGTGGCGTAGCGGCTGCAGATGCTGTTTACACCAACGCGCCGACCCAGACGCACTTTGCGCAGGCACATGGCCTTAGCATTTCGTGCGGAAAACGGAATACCCACGGTGTGAGGACCAATGGCTGAATTCTTTAACACCCCAGGCGGAATAGCCCTCATCATTCTGGCACAAGTGCTTGCCGTTGTGGCCTTTGTGATGATTTCGCTGTTGTTCCTTGTCTATGGAGACCGCAAGATCTGGGCGGCGGTTCAGATGCGCCGTGGCCCCAATGTGGTGGGCGTCTATGGCCTGCTGCAAACGGTGGCCGACGCGCTGAAATATGTGGTTAAAGAGGTGGTTATCCCAGCGGGTGCAGACCGCACCGTCTTTATCCTCGCGCCGTTGACCTCATTTGTTCTGGCGATGATCGCCTGGGCCGTGATTCCGTTCAACGACGGCTGGGTGCTGTCGGATATAAATGTCGCCATCCTGTATGTCTTCGCCGTGTCCTCGTTGGAGGTTTATGGCGTGATCATGGGGGGGTGGGCGTCGAACTCAAAGTACCCTTTCCTTGGCTCATTGCGCTCTGCCGCTCAGATGATTTCCTACGAGGTCTCGATTGGTCTGATCATCATCGGTGTGATCCTGTCGACCGGGTCGATGAACTTCGGTGACATCGTGCATGCGCAAGACGGGCGCTTTGGGTTCTTCAGCTGGTACTGGTTGCCGCATTTCCCAATGGTCTTCCTGTTCTTCATCTCGGCGCTGGCCGAAACCAACCGCCCACCGTTTGACCTGCCAGAGGCGGAATCCGAACTGGTCGCGGGCTATCAGGTCGAATACTCGGCCACGCCTTTCCTGTTGTTCATGGCTGGCGAATATATCGCCATTTTCCTGATGTGCGCGCTAACCACGCTGCTGTTTTTCGGCGGCTGGCTGTCCCCGATCCCGGGCCTGCCCGACGGCGTGTTGTGGATGGTCGCGAAGATGGCGTTCTTCTTCTTCCTCTTCGCAATGGTCAAGGCGATCACGCCGCGCTACCGCTATGACCAGCTGATGCGGCTGGGCTGGAAAGTGTTCCTGCCCTTCTCGCTGGCTTGGGTAGTCTTCGTGGCCTTTGCGGCGAAATTCGACTGGTTCTGGGGTGCTTTCGCCCGCTGGAGCGTAGGAGGCTGACATGACCCAAATCGACTACACCCGCGCCGCCAAGTACTTCCTGCTACAGGACTTCTGGGTCGGCATGAAGCTGGGACTGAAGTACTTCTTCGCACCGAAGGCTACCCTGAACTACCCGCATGAAAAGGGTCCTCTGTCTCCGCGATTTCGCGGTGAACACGCCCTGCGTCGCTATCCCAACGGTGAAGAACGCTGTATTGCCTGCAAACTCTGCGAGGCGATCTGCCCTGCACAGGCCATTACAATCGACGCCGAACCGCGCGAAGATGGCAGCCGCCGTACCACGCGCTATGACATCGACATGACCAAGTGCATCTATTGCGGTTTCTGCCAAGAGGCCTGCCCGGTCGATGCCATCGTCGAAGGTCCTAATTTCGAATTCGCCACGGAAACCCGCGAAGAGTTGTTCTACGACAAGGAAAAACTGCTGGATAACGGCGAACGCTGGGAAGCCGAGATCGCCCGCAATCTGGAAATAGACGCGCCGTATCGCTAAGCGAGAAAACTAATGAATGACGCAACAGAAAGTTTCCAATTTCATGTGTCCGGTCTGCCGGCGCTGTTGTTAATATTGGGCATAGCATTTTTGGCCGTTGGTATTCCCTCGCTAAAGATTGCGAAAAGAACAGGTTCATCGAAATGGCTGGCACTTCTGATGTGTATCCCATTCGTGAACATCATTGTCATTTGGGTTTTTGCGAACTCTCCCTGGCCCAAGGTTGATGGGAAATTGATCAATGAATGACGCCCCGACAAATCCGTTTGAGCTGATGATGAAGCAGGCGCAGGACATGGCCAAGGCGATGAACCCTGCGATGGAGAGCTTCTCGCCCAAAGGGTTCGAAACTCTATGGCCGACCATGCCAAAAGAAGTCATGGAGATGATGTTCGGCAACACCGTCAACAAAGACGGGTTGGATGCCAAAACGCGCCTGTTGCTGACACTGGCCGGGCTGACCTGTCAGGGCGCGCAGGCGGATGCGGCGGTGCGTCAGACCGTGCGCCACGCTGTGGAAGCCGGTGCCAAGAAACAAGAGATCGTGGAAACGATCGGTCAGATGTCGGTCTTTGCCGGCATCCCGGCCATGACCCGCGCGCTGGAATTGGCGCAAGAGGTCATGGGCGATAACGAGGATGAGGATCAATGACCGTCTTTGCCTTCTATCTGTTCGCCATCAGCGCCATCACCGGCGGGCTGTTCACGGTGATCAGCCGCCAGCCGGTGCATTCCGTGCTGTGGTTGATCCTGTCCTTCCTGTCCGCGGCAGGATTGTTTGTGCTGCTGGGGGCTGAGTTCGTGGCGATGCTGCTGATCATCGTCTATGTCGGCGCGGTCGCGGTTCTGTTCCTGTTCGTCGTGATGATGCTGGACGTGGATTTTGCTGAGCTCAAGGCCGAGATGGCACGCTATATGCCGCTGGCCTTGCTGATCGGTCTGGTCATCCTGATGCAGTTTGTCATGGCCTTTGGGGCTTGGGACAGCGCGCAGGGTGCGGCGGCCAATCTGGCACAGCCGGTTCCAGTGGATCGTCACAATACCGAGGCACTGGGTGTCATCCTTTACGACCAATACTTCCTTCTTTTCCAACTGGCGGGCCTGATCCTGCTGGTGGCCATGATCGGTGCCATCGTGCTGACGCTGCGCCACCGTCAGGACATCAAGCGTCAGGACATCATCGGCCAGATGATGCGCGACCCGGCCAAGGCGATGGAGTTGAAGGACGTGAAACCGGGGCAGGGGTTGTGAACCGCGCTTTGCAAATAGTCGCAGCGCTAGCGCCAATGCTGTGGTCGGTGGGTCCAGCTTTGGCGGAGGATTGCAACGTTATTGTTTGTGAAATGGCCTCCAAACCTTTTTGGCATGTCGATAAGAGGATTCGTGTTTCGACAGACTGTTCGTTCAAGAACGCTGGTGATGAATGGGGACACTTCTTGGAGGCTAGCTCTGCTGTCGACATAGGAGGCGGTCGGGTTGGTCAGCGTTGGATATCAAGCGGTTGTGGTACTTACGAAAGTGTAGTCATTACCGACTGTAATTCGAAAGAGGTCGTCGAAGTCAGTGGAGTATGTCCGGCAAACAAAAACAATCACCCTGGCATCGATCTTAAAGGAAAATCGACGTCGGCAGATTTGTTGTTTCCTCCATACGGAAATCTAAAATTGACCTCCAAGTCTACGATTCCTGAAATCCAAGAATTGGCAAACAAAAACGGATACGGGATTTCGACCAACCGGCTGGAGCTAATAGGTAGCATGAAAAAGCGAAATCAGATGGACGCTTTTTGCGGCTGCAAACTCTACTACCCCGACTCGCCAGGAGCGAAGCTATGATCGGACTTGAACACTATCTTACGGTCGCGGCGACGCTGTTCGTCATCGGCATCTTCGGTCTCTTCCTGAACCGCAAGAACGTCATCATCCTGCTGATGAGCATCGAACTGATGCTGCTAGCGGTGAATATCAACCTTGTGGCGTTTTCCAGCTTCCTGGGCGATCTGGTCGGGCAGGTGTTTACGCTGTTCGTGTTGACCGTGGCGGCGGCCGAGGCGGCGATCGGGCTGGCTATTCTGGTCTGCTTCTTCCGCAACCGCGGCTCGATCGCGGTTGAAGACGTCAATATGATGAAGGGGTAAGGGCACATGGAAACCACCATCCTCTTTGCCCCGCTGGTGGGCGCGATCCTGTGCGGGTTCGGCTGGAAGTTCATAGGCGAGAAAGCCGCCATGTGGACCGCCACGGGCCTGCTGTTTCTGGCCTGTCTGCTGTCGTGGATCGTGTTCCTGACATTCGACGGCCACACCCAGCAGATCGAGATCATGCGCTGGATCGAAAGCGGCTCGCTGTCGACAAGTTGGGCCATTCGTCTGGACCGGCTGACCGCGATTATGTTGATCGTGGTGACGACCGTCTCGGCGCTGGTGCATCTGTATTCCTTTGGCTACATGGATCACGATCCGCAATGGCGCGAAGGCGAAAGCTATAAGCCACGCTTCTTTGCCTATCTGTCCTTCTTTACCTTTGCCATGCTGATGCTGGTGACAGCCGACAATCTGGTTCAAATGTTCTTTGGCTGGGAAGGTGTGGGCGTCGCGTCTTATCTGCTGATCGGGTTCTATTACCGCAAGCCAAGCGCCAATGCGGCGGCGATGAAGGCGTTTATCGTCAACCGGGTTGGGGACTTTGGCTTTGCGCTTGGTATCTTTGCGCTATTCCTGCTGACCGACAGCATCAATTTCTCGGACATCTTCGCCTCTGCCCCGGCATTGGCCGAAGAGAAGCTGCACTTCCTGTGGGGTGAATGGACCGCGATCGAGGTGATCTGCGTTCTGCTGTTCATCGGTGCGATGGGCAAATCGGCACAGTTGTTCCTGCACACCTGGTTGCCGGATGCGATGGAAGGTCCGACGCCTGTATCAGCCCTGATCCACGCCGCGACCATGGTGACTGCGGGTGTATTTTTGATCTGCCGCATGTCTCCGCTGATGGAGTTTGCGCCGGGTGCGACCGGGTTCATCACCTTCCTCGGCGCTTCGACGGCTTTCTTTGCAGCGACCGTGGGATTGGTTCAGACCGATATCAAACGTGTTATCGCCTATTCGACCTGTTCGCAGCTTGGTTACATGTTTGTGGCCGCAGGCGTTGGCATGTATTCGGCGGCGATGTTCCACCTGCTGACACACGCGTTTTTCAAGGCGCTGCTGTTCCTTGGGGCGGGTTCTGTGATCCACGCGATGCATCACGAGCAAGAGATGACGGAATATGGCGGGTTACGGAAGAAAATCCCTTATACGTTTTGGGCGATGATGATCGGTACGCTGGCTATTACCGGGGTTGGCATTCCGCTGACCACATTCGGTTTTGCCGGGTTCTTGTCCAAGGATGCCATCATCGAAAGCGCCTTTGCCGGAGGCACCGGCTATGCGTTCTGGATGCTGGTGATTGCGGCGGTATTTACGTCATTCTACAGCTGGCGTCTGATTTTCCTGACCTTCTATGGCGAGCCGCGCGGGGACAAGCACACGCATGACCATGCGCATGAAAGCCCGTTGGTCATGCTGGTTCCGCTGGGCGTTCTGTCGCTGGGTGCGGTTTTCGCCGGGATGATCTGGTATGGCAACTTTTTTGGCCACACCGACAAGGTCGGCCAGTTCTATGGCATTCCGGTTGCAGAGGCTTCGGTGGATGGCCACGCGGCAGAGGGCGCGCATGGGGACGATACCCATGCCGAAGATGATCACGGCGACGATACGCATGCGGATGCTGGTCACGCGGAGGACAGCCATGGTGAGAAGGACGCGCAGGGCGGCGATCACCATTATGCCTTTGTTGGAACGCCCGGAGAAGGCGCGCTCTACATCGCACCGGACAATCATGTGCTGGACGATGCGCATGCTGTTCCGAAATGGGTCAAGGTCTCACCCTTCGTTGCGATGCTGCTTGGTTTCATCGTGGCCTATTGGTTCTATATCGTGAATACGACGTTGCCCGCGCGCTTGGCAGCAAACCAGCGTCCGCTTTATCTGTTCCTGCTGAACAAATGGTACTTTGATGAGATCTATGACGCGATCTTCGTCAAACCTGCCTTGGCACTTGGGCGGTTCCTGTGGAAACGCGGCGACGGCAACACGATTGACGGTTTCCTGAACGGGGTAGCGATGGGCATCGTGCCATTCTTCACCCGCCTCGCAGGCAAGGCGCAGACTGGTTACATATTTACCTATGCCTTCTGGATGGTCCTGGGAATTGCTGCCCTGGTCACCTGGATGTCGATCGGCGGAGGCGCACACTAATGGACAATATCCTCTCGATCGTCACCTTCATCCCCGCAGCGGCGGCCGCCATACTGGCGCTGTTTCTGCAGGGCGACGACGCAGCCGCGCAACGCAATGCCAAATGGGTGGCCATGGTTGCGACGACGGTGACCTTCCTGGTCTCGGTTGGCATCTATACTGGCTTTGATCCTGAAAACACCGGCTTCCAGATGGTGGAAGAGGGCCAGTGGCTGATGGGTCTGAAATACAAGATGGGTGTGGATGGCATCAGCGTCCTGTTCGTGTTGCTGACCACTTTCATTATGCCGCTGACAATTCTGGCCAGCTGGAATGTGACAGACCGCGTCAAGGAATACATGATTGCTTTCCTGCTGCTGGAAACGCTGATGCTTGGCGTGTTCATGGCGCTGGACCTGGTGCTGTTCTACCTGTTCTTCGAAGCGGGTCTGATCCCGATGTTCCTGATCATCGGCATCTGGGGTGGTAAAGAGCGCATCTATGCCAGCTTCAAGTTCTTCCTCTACACGTTCCTTGGCTCTGTGCTGATGCTGGTGGCTATGGTTGCGATGTATGCGGATGCAGGCACGACGGATATCGAAGCGCTGATGGCGCATCATTTTTCGTCCGACAGCTTTACCGTTCTGGGCATCCATATCGTAGGCGGTATGCAGACGCTGATGTTCCTGGCGTTCTTTGCCTCATTTGCGGTGAAGATGCCGATGTGGCCGGTCCACACCTGGCTGCCGGATGCACACGTGCAGGCGCCGACCGCAGGGTCGGTCGTGCTGGCGGCGATCCTGTTGAAGATGGGTGGCTATGGCTTCCTGCGGTTCAGCCTGCCGATGTTCCCGGTGGGGTCGGCGGTGATGACCGATCTGGTGCTGTGGATGTCGGCCATCGCTGTGGTCTATACCTCGCTGGTTGCACTGGTGCAGGAGGACATGAAAAAGCTGATCGCTTATTCCTCGGTCGCGCATATGGGCTTTGTCACCATGGGCATCTTTGCGGCAAACCAGCAGGGGGTCGACGGAGCCATCTTCCAGATGCTCAGCCACGGGTTCATCTCGGCGGCGCTCTTCCTGTGTGTCGGCGTGATCTATGACCGGATGCACACCCGCGATATCGAGGCCTATGGCGGTCTGGTAATCCGGATGCCGGCCTACGCGCTGGTCTTCATGCTGTTCACCATGGCCAATGTTGGCCTGCCGGGCACCAGTGGGTTCATCGGAGAGTTCCTGACCCTGATGGGCGCATTCCAGGTCAATACCTGGGTGACTGCTGTGGCCGCGACTGGTGTTATCTTCTCGGCGGGATATGCTTTGTGGCTGTATCGTCGAGTCGTATTTGGGGATCTTATCAAAGAAAGCCTCAAGGCGATGACTGATATGAGCTCGCGCGAGCGGTTGATATTTGCCCCCCTGATCGTCATGACGATCCTGCTGGGTGTGTATCCATCGCTGGTAACAGATGTGATTGGCAACTCGACTGCCGCGCTGATTTCGAACTATGATACGGCTCTGGCCGCGGCTGAGACCGCGACCCAGACAGCCGCCTCGCATTAAGGAGGCTTTGGAGACATGATCCAGGCTGATCTGACAATTATCCTGCCAGAGATCGTTCTGGCACTATATGCGATGGCGGCATTGCTTGCGGCTGTTTACACCACCAAGGACGGGCTTGCGCCGACATTGGTCTGGGTGACAGCAGGGCTGATGGCGCTGCTGGCGTTCTGGATCGCCACCAATGGCGACGGAACGAACATCGCGTTTAACGGCATGTTCGTTGATGACGGATTCGCGCGCTTTGCCAAAGTGGCGATCCTGCTATCTGCCGCAGCCGTTTTGATGATGAGCCAGGACTATATGACCCGCCGCGGGTTGTTGCGTTTCGAATACCCTTTGCTGGTAGCGCTTGCCGCTGTCGGCATGATGATGATGGTCAGCGCGGGTGACCTGATGTCTCTGTATATGGGGCTCGAGCTGCAGTCGCTGGCACTTTACGTTGTGGCTGCGCTGCGTCGTGACAGCGCCAAATCCACCGAGGCTGGCCTGAAATATTTCGTTCTGGGCGCGCTTAGCTCGGGCTTGCTGCTGTATGGGGCTTCGCTTGTCTACGGCTTTACGGGTACCACGCTGTTCTCGGGCATCATTCAAACAGTTCACCACGGCGATGTGACCCTCGGGTTGCTGTTCGGGTTGATCTTCCTGATCTCGGGGCTCGCGTTCAAGGTTTCGGCTGTTCCGTTCCACATGTGGACACCGGATGTCTATGAAGGATCGCCCACACCAGTCACTGCCTTCTTCGCCACGGCGCCCAAAGTGGCCGCTATGGCCCTGTTTGCCCGCGTGTTGCACGACGCATTTGGAGGTGTCGTAAAGGACTGGCAGCAGGTGATCGTACTCTTGTCTGTTCTGTCTATGCTGTTGGGGGCCGTGGCTGCCATCGGACAACGCGACATTAAACGGCTGATGGCGTTTTCGTCGATTGCCCATATGGGGTATGCGCTGATCGGACTGGCGGCTGGGACCGAGCTGGGTATCAAGGCGATGCTGATGTATCTGGCGATTTACGTGACCATGAATGTCGGAACTTTCGCCTTTATCCTGATGATGGAACGGGACGGTAAACCTGTTACCGACATTGACGCTTTGCGCCAGTATTCCAAACGCGATCCGGGTAAGGCTCTGGCCGTGCTGATCCTGATGTTCAGCCTTGCCGGTGTTCCACCGATGCTTGGGTTCTTTGCGAAATTCGGCGTCTGGCAAGCGGGTATTGAGGCTGGCCTGACCGGTCTGGTTATCATGTCTGCCATCGCCTCGGTGATCGGTGCATTCTATTACCTACGGATCGTATACTATATGTATTTCGGTGCCGAGAATGACGACCCGATCGACGCAAATTCGTCTCCGGTTCTGTGGGTTGCTCTGATGGGGTCAGCTGCATTGATGTTGGTTGGCGTATTCTATCAGTTTGGGATTGAGGGCGCAGCGGCAGCTGCAGCGGCGACGCTTGTTAACTGATTTCGACCATTACCGGCGGCCTATTGTACTTGTGACATGAGTGATTGGCCGGATGGATATGGCCTGCATGTATTGCAAGAGGTCGATAGCACTCTGAACGAAGCCGCCCGGATCGCGCCGATGGCTCAGGGTCCGGTCTGGATCCTGGCGCACCGCCAGACACAGGCGCGCGGTCGGCGCGGACGGGTCTGGACAAACCCCGAGGGAAATCTTGCCGCAACGCTGCTGATGCGGCCCGCAGGACGCCCGGAACAGGCCGCTCTGCGCAGTTTTGTCGCTGCCTTGGCCCTGTTTGATGCATGTGTGGCGGTCACCGGACGCATATCGGGTTTGTCGCTAAAATGGCCCAATGATGTGTTGCTGAACGGTGGTAAGCTTGCGGGGATTCTGCTGGAAAGTACCGGGCAGGGGCGGGACGTCTCGCATTTGGCAATCGGCATTGGCGTCAATCTCGCGCAGGCACCGACTGCAGATAAAGTCGAACCAGGTGCGCTAAGGCCGGTTTCGCTGTTGTCCGAGACAGGGGCAGATGTCACCACCGAAGATTTTTTGACCGAGCTTGCATCGGCCTATGCGCGTTTCGAGGCCCAGTTTGTAACCTACGGGTTCGAACCCATCCGCGCTGCTTGGTTGTCCCGCGCAGCTAAGCTGGGCGAGGTCATCACCGCGCGTACTGTCACCACTGAGACGGTCGGGACCTTCGAAACGGTGGACGCAGGCGGTAACCTTGTCCTAAACACCGCGAAGGGCCGCGTCAGCATACCTGCGGCAGACGTATTTTTCTGAAAGGGGCACCAATGCTTCTAGCCATCGACTGCGGCAACACCAATACCGTTTTCTCGATTTGGGACGGTGAGGAATTCGTCTGCACGCTGCGCACTTCTACGCACCATGCCCGTACGGCAGATGCCTATTTCACCTGGTACTCTACGCTGGTCAAACATTATGAGATCCAAGCTGATATCACCGATGTGATTATCGCCTCGACCGTGCCGCGTGTGGTATTCAATCTGCGCGTCTTTGCGGACCGGTTCTTTGGCTGTCGCCCATTGGTCGTGGGCAAGCCGGAATGTCTGCTGCCTGTCAGCCCGCGCATAGACGAGGGTACGGTCCCTGGCCCGGATCGCCTGGCCAATGCTGCCGGGGCGTTTGAACGGCATGGCGGGGATGTGGTTGTTGTCGATTTTGGAACGGCCACCAACTTTGACGTGGTGTCTTCGGATGGAGCATATGTCGGAGGCATCATCGCTCCAGGTGTAAACCTGAGCCTTGAGGCGTTGCACCAGGGGGCCGCCGCGTTGCCGCATATCGACATCACACGTCCCGAAAAAGTGATTGGAACAAATACGGTTGGCTGCATTCAATCTGGCGTGTATTGGGGCTATTCCGGTCTGATCGAAGGGCTGATTGCCCGGATAAAGGCGGAATATGGCATGCCGATGAAAGTCGTGGGGACTGGGGGGCTTGCGCCTCTGTTCGATCAGGCAGATGTTGGGTTTGACGCTATAGAAGACGATTTGACGATGCACGGACTGACCGTGATCCATCGCTATAACAAGGAAAATGGCTCAACATGAGCAGTGAACGACTGATCTATCTGCCCCTGGGCGGGGCGGGCGAAATTGGGATGAATGCCTATGTCTATGGCTATGGCAAGCCGGGAAAGGAAAAGCTGATCCTTGTCGATCTTGGTGTAACCTTCCCAGATATGGACACAACACCCGGTGTCGACCTGATCCATGCCGATATCAACTGGCTAAAAGAACGTACCGACCGGCTTGAGGCGGTATTCGTCACCCATGCCCACGAAGATCATGTCGGCGCTGTGGCGCATTGCTATGACGACTTGGGCGCCCCGATCTATGCACGCGCCTTCACCGCAAATCTCGCGCGTCGCAAGATGGAAGAGAAAGCCCATCCGACAGACGCGGTTCAGACCCTGTCAGCCTGGCCTGAACAGGTGACGGTTGGCCCGTTTACAGTCGGGTTTTTGCCGGTCTCCCACTCGATCCCCGAAAGTGCGGCGCTTGTCATAGACTCGCCTGCGGGGCGGATCGTGCATACAGGTGATTTCAAGCTGGATGCCAACCCTGTGGTCGGCGAACCGTTTGATCAGGACCTGTGGGCCGAGGTTGCCAAGGACGGCGTGAAAGCATTGGTCTGCGACAGCACGAACGTGTTTTCAACGCATGCGGGCCGCTCGGAATCCGAAGTCGGGCCTGAGATCACCAAATTGGTCGAAAATGCCAAATCCATGGTGGTTGCGACGACTTTTGCCTCGAATGTCGCACGGGTGAAGACGCTGGCCGAGGCTGGGCAGCGCGCGGGACGCTCGGTCGTACTGTTAGGTCGTGCGATGCGGCGGATGATCGAGGCCGCGACGGAAACCGGTATTCTCGCGGATTTTCCCAAGGTTATCAGCGCCGAAGAGGCCGTAGATATCCCGCGCCAGAACCTGATGCTGATCGTAACCGGCAGCCAGGGTGAACGCCGTGCGGCCAGTGCCCAGCTTGCACGCGGTAAATACCGCGGGATCGAGTTGAAGGAAGGCGATCTGTTCCTGTTCTCGTCGAAGACGATACCGGGCAATGAGAAGGGCGTAATCTTCATCATGAACCAGCTCAGCGAAAAGGGCGTTGATGTGGTGGATGACAGCTCGGGTCTGTATCACGTCTCTGGCCATGCCAACCGGCCTGATCTGGAAAAAGTGCACGCCATAGTCAACCCACAGATGGTTATTCCCATGCATGGTGAACACCGACATCTGCGCGAACATGCTAAACTGGCCGAAGCGGGTGGTCGTACCGGGGTTGTGGCAGTCAATGGCACGATGCTGGATCTCAGCGGCAATGCCCCCAAGGTCGTCGACTACGTCGAGACAGGCCGAACTTATCTGGATGGAACCGTAAAGGTCGGAGCCTTGGATGGAGTTGTCCGCGACCGCATTCGCATGGCCTTGAACGGGCATGTGACCGTGACGGTTATTTTAGACGAAGAAGACGAACCGTTGGGTGAACCCTGGTGCGATACGATGGGCTTGGCCGAGACCGGAACATCGCGCGCAGCACTGGTCGAAGTTCTGGAAGAGGACCTGAACCAATTCCTCATGCGGGCGGATACCAAAACCCTGCGCGACGATGACAAGCTGGAAGAGGCATTGCGCCGGATCGTGCGTCAGACAGCAAAGACCGAGATCGGCAAAAAGCCCGAGGTGACCACGGTGATCAGCCGAATGAAGTAGGTTCGGCTAGAAGTCCTGTTCGGACATTGGATAGCCTTTGATCTGTAAGAACAGGCTTTGTTCTTCTTGATTGAGGAAGAACGGGACGCTTTGAGGTGGTTCGGGTCGTGTGACCCGGGCTGCAACTTCGGCCAGAACAACTTCGGTTATGAAGGGAAGATCAAGCTCGCGCGCCTTGTTCAACGGAACCCATTGCAGGTGAGACAACTCATCCGAAGCGCGGCCAAAGTCATCCAGATCGCCTTGCAGGGCGTCTGCATCTACCAAAAAGAATCGTGCATCAAACCGGCGCGTACGGCCGGGCGGGGTGACGGCGCGAAAAACAAACTGCAATGCCTGTGCAGAGGGCAGAAATCCTGCCTCTGCATAGCTTTGCCAGTCAATCGGCACCTCACCTGTCCAAGCGCCGGGAACTCCAAGCACCAGGCCGGTTTCCTCCCAGAGCTCGCGGATTGCGGCGGCCGCCAAAGCATTCTGCAGCCCGGGCGGAGACTGTTCAGCAAGCCGATCGCGGCAGAGCTGGGACATGTCAGCCGATAGCGGGACCAGGGCGTCCTCTGCGTCTACCGCGCCACCCGGAAACACGAATTTGTTCGGCATAAAAACGGCTTTTGCGCCCCTTTGACCCATCAAAATGGAAGGGTTCGACATCCGGTCCCGCAACACGATAACTGTTGCAGCGTCCCGTATAGCAGTTTTGTCCGTACTCATCTCAGGGCCGACCCAATCATTCCAGTCATCGGTCCGTTTCGAACCCATGCATCCGTCGTGCCCACTGATAGGCGACAACGGCCCCTTTCATTCGCGGTAGCAGGAACAGTGTCAAGGCTGTACATCCGAATGCAAAAATCAGGAACATGTTCAGCGGGTCAGGGCGCCACTGGACATAAGAGATGTGCAAAGCGGGCGCCAGCAGGTGACCGACCAACAGGATTGTCAGATAGGCTGGACCGTCATCCGCACGGTGATGAAACAGTTCCTGACCACAGCTGCTGCAGCTGTCATTCACCTTCAGGTAGCTGTGCAACAGCTTGCCTTCACCGCATTTTGGGCAGCGGCAACGGAAGCCTTTGATTAGCGCAGGCCGGGTTGGACGGTCGTTCTCGGATATTGTGTCGATCGTTTGATCTGTCATTTTGAAACTCGCGCATTCAGATTGCCCTGATATTGCGCTTGTTTTGCCCCACAGAAAAGGGGGGTGCGTCGCTTTGTGCCGCGATGAGATGTCCGGAAATTATGTGGTCGTTGGCAGTGAGCAACAGAAAAAAATTAAAATTGGGCGACGGAAACCGAAAACTGCACCGTTTTAACCTATGTGAGCAGCGACAAACCGGTCGCGAGAAACAAAGGAAAACGATATGAAAAGCGCGAAACTTATCCCGGCCATTCTGGTATCGGCCATTGCATTGACAGGCACAACCGCCTTGGCCGTCGGTCCGAAAGGCCGAGAGGACGTGACCTTTCAAGAGTTGGACCTGAACAATGATGGTCAGGTAACACAGGAAGAAATGCAAACCTATAGGCAACAGCGTTTCACCAATGCCGACACCAATGGCGACGGCATGCTGAGCGTCGACGAGATGCAAGCGGCTGGCCAGAAGAAGGCGAATGAGCGTGTGAATCAAATGTTCGAAAAGCACGACGCCAATCAGGATGGCCTCTTATCCGATGATGAGTTGCCCAAGCCGCGCCGTGCTGGCAAGATGTTTGACCGCATCGACGCGGACAAAAATGGCACGATCTCGGAACAGGAATTTGCCGATGCGAAAAACCGGATGGGCTGGCATCACAAAAAACGTGACAAGGCTGGCACCGACGACAGCTAATGAAGGATGCGGGACCTGAGTACCTCATCAACGGGGGCTCGCAGCCAAAGTCAGGCTGCGGGCGACCCTGGAGACGATGCATTGTTGCGGCGGTTCGCCGAGGGTGACGCTGATGCGGCACGCATTTTGACCGATCGGCTTGGGCCGCGCAGTTTTTCGGTGGCGCTCAGGCTGTTGAACGACCGGACCGAAGCCGAAGATGTCACACAGGAAGCCATGATGCGCCTATGGAAGATGGCGCCGGATTGGGTTGCTGGACAGGCAAAGGTGTCGACTTGGCTTTACCGGGTCACTCTGAACCTGTGTGTCGATATTCGGCGGAAGAAATCGGCGGACAGTCTTTCTGATGTTGCCGAACCTGAAAGCGATGCGATCAGTGCAACCGAACACCTTCAGGATGCCGCTAGGTTGGACGCACTGCAGTTCGCGTTGGCGCAACTTCCGGATCGGCAACGTCAGGCTGTTGTCTTGCGCCACATCGAAGAGTTGCCCAATCCCGAAATCGCGGGAATCATGGATATTTCCGTCGAAGCTGTAGAGAGTCTGACAGCTCGGGGAAAGCGGGCACTGGCACAGCAGTTAGCCGCAAGAAGAGACGAGTTGGGATATGCCGATGGATGAGAATAGCGACCTGAATCACCTGTTTTTACGTGCTCGTCAAGAAAATGAGCCGTTACCCGATGCACTCGCCCTTCGTATTCTGGCCGATGCGGAAACCGTTCGTTTGCAAAGGCTTCAGAAATCACCCCAAGGGTTCTGGGCACAGGCATTGGATAGTTTCTTTGGCTGGCAGGGGATGGGAGGTCTGGCGGCCGCGGGCATTGCTGGCATCTGGATTGGATTGACTGCCCCGGCCTTTTTGCCCGATCCGGCGACGTTGCTTTATTCGCAATCCTCTGGATTTGAGGTTGCGGATATGGATCTGAATACAATCTTCCTGGAGGAAGGCGAATGAGCGAACAGTCAAAACCTAAACGCCGGTGGATGCCTGTCCTGCTGATCGTGTCCCTTGCTATCAATCTGCTAGTCATCGGTGCGGTTGTTGGCACGGCGCTGCGCGTCAGAAACAATGACCACGTCAAAACCCCTCCGGGATTTGGATCGGCGCTTTATCGCGCGCTTCCCAAGCATGAACGCCAGGCGATGCGGGCCGAGCTTTCGGGCCTGCACCGCCAAGGTGTCGATCATCGGACGGCGGATTTTCAAGCCCTTGGCGACGCACTTCGTGCCGAACCCTTCGCGGTTGACGCTGTAGAGACTTTGTTGGGTCAGCAGGCGCAGGTGATGTCAGAGATGCAGTCTGCTTTGCAGGAACAGTGGCTGATCCGTGTGTCAGCCATGAGCCCGAAAGAACGCGTCGAATACGCTGATCGTCTGGAAGATGTGGTGCACCGAAAATCGAAAGCGGGCAGAAAACGCGACTGACCGGATCAGGCTGCGTGATTCTGGACCATGACCTGATTGCGTCCCGCCTTTTTCGCAGCATACAGGGCCGTATCCGCAGATTTTATCATGTTGTCCAATGGTGCGGGTGGGATACCCTGGCGAAACGTGTTGTCATCGGCTGTAATGAGGCCGATGCTGATTGTCACTGCGATTGGTTCGGCGGCCTCGGATAGGTCAAATGGACACTGACAGATGTCGTCGCAGACGGTTCGTGCGATCCCCAATGCCCGCGGCCCCGTAGTTTCAGGCAGACCGATCAAGAATTCTTCGCCCCCAATCCGTGCCACAAAGCCGTCAGAACCAATGGAATTGCGCATGCGCTTGGCTGTTTCGATCAAGACCTGATCGCCTCCGGCATGGCCAAACTTGTCGTTGATTGATTTGAAATGGTCCAGATCGGCCACCATCACGGTAAAACCGCGCCCGGTCTGCGCAGACTGCCGGGCGATTTGCTTCAATGCTCGCATTGCATAGCGGCGGTTATGCAGGCCGGTCAGTGGATCCACCCAGGATTCCGCGACGCCACGCCGCAAAGAATCCCGCATCTGGTCAATTCGGCTTTTGCGGGCAAGCTGGTTATCAAGCCGCAACAGAGTTTCACGGGGGCAGAACCCCGCCATACAGATGGCATCCGCGCCACGATCCAGCGCTTCGGCAGCCAGAGACGCGTCATCCTTTCTCAAGATGCCGATCAGCACTGTGTGCCGTGTTGCCCCGCGCGATTTCAAATCCGCCAGAATACTCAGGCCTGAAGATTCGCCATCAATTTCGACAATAATCGCGTCCGGGATGGGGCCGGAAAGCAGGCGGTGAAGGTTCGATATCGTGTGAATTGACAGACTGTGATGCGTATGTTCGGACAGCGCCTTCTGCCAAAGCGCCCCGGTTTTAGCGGATTGCGTCAGTAGGGCGGCGCGCGCAGCTTTGGGTGGCGTAGCAAAGGCGCTTGTCGCTTCGGCAAATCCCAAACATGGCGATCCGCTATTGTCTTGCAATTCCTGCGTATCGGCGCGTGCCCTTAGCAAGCTGCGAACCCGAGCTAGCAACAACGTGTCCTTGAACGGGTGCGCCAATACATCGTCCAACCCATCTGACAATGCCCTCAACCTTGCGGATTTGTCGTTTTGCGGCGCGATAGCGACAATGGGAATATCCGCCAGATCCGGGTCGGCCATTACCACTTTCTTGACATCAGCCGCCGTTCCATCCGGCAATGACTGCGCGGTTAAAATTAAATCGGGGCGCACACGTTTCAGCAGCCCATCAAGACCCCGCAGATTTTCCCCCTGTGCGACGTGATACCAGGCCGCGGTAAGCTGTACCTTCAGCATAATTCGATTGGTTGAGGTCCCGTCCAGGACAAGGATCGTTCCTTGCACCGACATATCAGTCACCGTTGATTGCATGCGTTGCTAAAGTGTTTATGACTCTGGTTAACAAACCCTTTCCAATATCAGATCAGGGGATTCTTTATGCCAATTTCCGCTCAATCCGCCGAAACGCTGGCGCTGAATGCCCTTGCCTGGCTTGTGGGCAATGATGACCTGCTGCCTGTATTTCTGGGTTCGACGGGGGCTTCGGTGCAGGACATAAAAGACAGGGCAGCAGAGCCGGAGTTTCTGGGCTCTGTTCTGGATTTTCTAATGCTTGACGATTCGTGGGTAGTCGAGTTTTGTGACGTCAATTCTGTGCCGTATGATCAGCCGGGCCAGGCCCGCGCCTTGTTGTCCGGCGGCGCGGAAGTTCATTGGACCTGAAAGCCTACCGGGCAGGAGTTTCACAATGCCAATCCAAGCCATCCTGTTCGACAAAGACGGTACCTTGTTCGATTTCGCGGAAACCTGGGGCACGTTCGGGCGCAATTTTTTACTGCGAGTGACGAACGGAGATCATGCCCGTGCGGCCGAGCTTGGGCAGGTGATCGGCTTTGACCTCGAACAGGTTGCCTATTCTGAGGACAGTGTTGTCATAGCGGGCACCGTCGAAGAAATCGCCGAGGTTCTAGAGCCGCACCTCCCGGAAATGCCGCGCGAAGAGTTGGTGGATCTGTTGAATGCCGAGTCGGCCTCATCTCCGCAAGCCCAGGCCGTTCCACTTATCCCGTTCCTTGAGGGGCTGCGTGAGGCAGGGCTGAAACTGGGTGTTGCGACCAATGACGGAGAGATGCCCGCATCCGAGCATCTTTCGTCTGCAGGAATCCGCGAACATTTCGATTTTGTCGCCGGTTATGACAGTGGGCACGGATTCAAGCCAGGCCCGGGTCAACTCTTCGCCTTTGCACAGCATGTGGGGGTAAACCCAGAAAACATAGCAATGGTGGGCGACAGCCTGCATGATCTGCAGGCCGGACGGGCAGCAGGTATGAAGACGATCGGGGTTCTGACGGGTCTGGCGCGTGCAGAAACGCTCGAAGCGATGGCCGATGTCGTCTTGCCAAACATCGGACATATACCTGCTTGGTTGTACGAAAATGCGTGATCGGGCTGTGAATTCGGCGGTTCAGACGTCGAAACCGACATAGCCTGTCGCAGACAGAGCGGCCAACAGTACGCGTTCGGGGCTTGCTTCTAGAAAGCCAAGTTCCGAGGAGTGTCCAATGGCCGACAAGAAAGCACGCAGAGGTCGCAGCGGAGGACGGGCCGGTGCCGCCGAGAGACGGGGCGCAGCGGTTATTGATCAGATGCCGTGGAGCCCTCCGATCAACACCGACAAACCAACCGAACCGTTGGACGAGATTGGCGTCGCGGCGATCCACGAGGGCGCAATGCGGATTCTCGAAGAGATCGGGATCGAGTTCTACAACGAAGAGGCAATCGGAATCCTGCGTGAGGCCGGATGTACGATCAACGGCGACAACGTTCGAATGGGCCGGGACTTTGTCATGGAAATGGTGCGTAAAGCCCCATCCACCTTTACCATCACACCGCGTAATCCCGACCGCGCAATCGAGATCGGGGGCAAAAACCTGCTGTTCGGAAATGTGTCGTCCCCGCCGAACTACTGGGATATGGAGATTGGCACCAAGGTACCGGGAAATCGCGAGATGTGCCGGAACCTGTTGAAGTTGACGCAGTATTTCAACTGTATCCATTTTGCCGGCGGATACCCGGTCGAGCCAGTGGATATACATGCCAGCGTCCGGCATCTGGATGTTCTCTACGACAAGCTGACTCTGACCGATAAGGCGATGCATGCCTATTCGCTGGGCAAGGAACGCGTCGAAGACGTCATGGAAATGGTGCGGATCGCAGGGGGTCTGAGCCATGAAGAATTCGAAGCCAAGCCGAGGATGTATACCAACATCAACTCGACCTCGCCGTTGAAGCACGATCAGCCCATGATCGACGGTTGCCTGAGGTTGGCGCGGCGCGGGCAGGCGATTGTTGTGACGCCGTTCACCTTGGCCGGGGCGATGGCCCCCGTCACAATGGCCGGTGCAGTAGCGCAATCCCTGGCTGAGGCGCTGTGCGCGATTGCATTGTTCCAATATGTGCGACCAGGGATTCCTTGTGTCATCGGTACGTTCACCTCGAATGTGGATATGAAATCTGGTGCTCCGGCTTTTGGAACGCCGGAATACATGCGGGCGACACAGATGACCGGCCAGATGGCCCGATTTTATGACCTGCCCCTGCGGTCTTCGGGTGTCTGCGCGGCAAACGTTCCGGATGGCCAATCTGTGTGGGAGACCTCGAACTCATTATGGGCGGCGGTGCAATCGGGCACCAACATGGTCTATCACGCTGCAGGTTGGCTTGAGGGTGGCCTGATCGCAAGCCCTGAAAAGTTCATTATGGATTGCGAGATATTGCAGCAAATTCAGCGGTATATGCAGCCGGAATTGACGGCAACCGGCCCTGACGAGATTGCTCTGGATGCGATCCGGTCAGTCGGCAATGACGGGCATTTCTTTGGCATTCAGCACACTCAGGATCGCTATACCACAGCGTTTTATCAGCCGTTTCTGAGTGACTGGAAGAACTATGAGGGTTGGGAAGTCGCAGGAGGCGTCTGGACCGCTGAGCGCGCGCATCACATGTTCAAGGAAATCATCACCAGCTTTGAAGCTCCGGCAATGGATGAGGGCATCCGGGAAGAGCTTGCCGACTTTGTCGCACGACGCAAAACCGAAGGCGGAGCGCCGACAGATTTCTAGCGTAATCTCAGTCACTTCCACTTCGATACTTGCGTGAATTCTATGCGGTGACGCCCGCGTGTTGGGTGTTTGTTAACAAATTTCAGAGCACACTGCGTGAGAAACCAATTTGAGGTCTCTCATGCATGGTCTGATCAACCGGGCGATTCAATCCTTTGTTGCGGTGGCCTACGGGCAGCCGTGCTGGATGCGCGTGATGGATTCAGCCGAACTGGGCTTTGCCGAGTTCGAGGCCATGCTTGTTTACGACGATGATATTACCGAGCAGGTATTGGATGAGGTATGCACGGTCCTGAAACGTTCACGCAGTGACGTTCTTGAAGATCTGGGAACGTACCTTGTGTCTCATCCCAACATGGAAGACCTGCGCCGTCTGTTGCGATTTGGCGGTGTCAGCTATCTGGAATTTCTCCATTCGCTTGATGATCTGTCTGACCGTGTCAGATTGGCCGTATCGGATCTAAATCTTCCGGCACTTGAATTGCACGAGCTTTCACCGACGGAATACAGATTGTCCTGCCATCCAGGTCTGCCTGGGTTTTCAAGCGTCATGGTTGGCGTATTGCGCGCGATGGCTGATGATTACGGGGCTCTGGCCATGTTGTCGCATGAGGGCCAGCAGGGTGAGATCGAGTTTATCTCAATCGTTCTGGTAGAAAGCGCTTTTTCAGAAGGTCGGCATTTTGATTTAGGGGCGCGAAAAGCATGATGAACGCGAATTATCTGGGAGAGCTTTTACAAACCCTGTGTCCGATGTTTTTGCTGGTGAACGAGGATGGGAAAGTGACCCGCGTCGGATCAACCTTGCAAAAGCTGCGCCCTGAAAAGCCGATGGAAGGTCAAAGCTTTCTGGATATCTTTGAGCTGCTTCGCCCCAGAGCGGTGACTACGGTTTCAGGCTTGATGTCCCAGGCGGGCACCAAATTGCACCTCAGGTTTCACGACGCCCCGCGCACCGCATTGAAGGGCCTTATCGCTCCGCTGCCCGAAGGTAAGGGGGCGGTCATCAATCTGTCTTTCGGAATATCGATTTTGGATGCGGTCCGGGACTATGCCCTGACCAGTGCGGATTTCTCGGGCACTGATCTGGCGATCGAATTATTGTATCTGGTCGAGGCGAAATCGGCAGCGATGGAGGCGTCCAGATCTCTGAACCTGCGCCTTCAAGGGGCGATGCTTGCCGCCGAGGAAAAGGCATTTACAGATACACTGACAGGGCTGAAAAATCGCCGGGCGATGGATGTTCTATTGGATCACATGATCTCGTCCAAATCTCCATTCGCGCTGATGCATCTGGATCTTGATTTTTTCAAATCGGTCAATGACCAATTCGGGCATGCCGCAGGCGACTATGTGTTGCAACAGGCGGCGCGGATCATGGGTGAGGAAATCCGCGGAGACGATACAGTGGCGCGTGTCGGCGGGGACGAATTTGTAATTATATACAAAGGATTGACGGACGAGGGTGTTCTCTCTGCAATCGCCAGCAGGCTGATCGAACGGCTGCGGGAACCGATGATGTTCGACAACGTGTCGTGCCAGGTTTCAGCCAGTATAGGCACGGCGCTTTCGACCCAGTTTCCATCGCTTAAACCGGCTGAGATTTTGCATGCGGCAGACCTTGCCCTGTATGCGGCCAAGCGAAATGGCCGGTCTCGCCACTGTCTATATTCGCAGCTTGTGGATCACTCACACAGATAGGTTTCCCCCTAAAGGAACCGGCAAAGTGTATGTGGTCAGACGACTCTACTTCGATGGAGAAAAAGCTTTGAGAACGGACGCTATGTGTTGCTGCACCAGTGGCAGTTCACCCACAACCGGTAAAACCTGTCCCTTGAACTTGGCCTTGCTTAATTCTTGCGGCACATCCTCAAGAACATGGCCACCCGTGCAGGCAAAAAATGGCAAACACAGGGTTTGGGCGCCGGTTCCTGCGGCGGCCACAGAAATCGAAGGGGCCTCTTCGACAAACCCAAGGCGCAGGGATCCAAGTGGTATCAGTTGCAACAAAGCGTCGCCGAATGCCGTTGCAACGGCGGAAGGGTTTCTGCTGCGGCCCGATCCATGCGCAGCGATCACAAGGTCCGTTTCTTGTGACCGCCAGTCTTTGTCCTGCAGCGTTCCCTCAAGGGTTTGCGCGACCAAATGGGGCAATTTCGGGTCCGCGCCCAAGGGATCCAGAATAGGGTTTCGGCGGTCACCAATACGTTTCGGCAGCACATCTGTGACAAACCACCCTTTGGCCATGAATAGGGGATAGATGACGGCGTTGCCGGGAATCTTGTCCAGTGCGCTGTCAAGTGCCCCAGGGGCTGCCAGCGTTGCAGAATGAACCGAAACACCGGCACACAGGGCATTTACATCGGCCGCATAAGCCGCCAAGACCGCTTCGGCTGGTTCTGGGTCAGAAGGTTGGCCATGGGTAACGATAAGGGCGTGTGTCATAAATCTGTCCTGTCCACTTTAGCGATAGGTGCGCCGCGTCGTGTAAAAGTCAATCCGCCTGCCGCACCGTCAGCCCAATAGGGTCAGCCAAAACCAGACGCTCAGGATAGATACTGCCGTACCCAACAGAACAGAGGATGCAGCAACCCGTTTGGCGCGGCCATAGATGTTTGCAAAGATATAGGCGTTGAAACCAGGGGCCATGGCGGCTGTCATCACTCCGGACCGGAATAGATCCTGTGGCAGTCCAAGGGTGGATCCGAAAAGCCAGAAAAGGCTCGGGTGCAGCAGCAGAGAAACGCCGCAGACAAAGGCGATCGCCCTTAGGTCACCTTCGGGTCTGTATTTAACCAGAACGCCCCCAAGCGCGAACAGCGCGCCGGGAAGGGCCGCGCGGGTCACCAGGCCAAGGGCATCATCCACAACGGCTGGCACGCCGAGCCCGGACAGATTTACGATGAAACCCAGTGAGATCCCGACAATCAGAGCGTTGCGAAACATCGCGGTCAGGACCGAGCGAACCATTCGCGATCCTCCGTGGCCTCGGTTCCGGATCACCTCCATTACCGTGATGCCTAGGCCGTAACAAAACGGCGAGTGAAAGGCGATGACGGCATAATTGCCCGTAAGGCTTTCAGGGCCATAAGCCCGTTCAGTAATCGGCAATCCCAGCAGGACGGAATTGGAGAACAGGCAGCAAAAACCGATTGCGACGCAATCTTCCCATTCGCGGTTGAAGATCAGTCGCGCGCCGAACAGGCCGGCACAAAAGCAAAGCGCCGCAGCAGAGTAAAAGCTGATCAACAGCTTGGGATCAAAACTGACACTGAGGTCGAGATGTGAAATCGCAAGAAACAGAAGGCAGGGGATTGCAAAACCCTGAGTGAACTTCATCAGGCCATCAATGTGGTTTTCCTTGAAGTATCCAAGAAGAGTGGAGACGTAACCTGCTCCAATAACAAGAAAAACTGGAAGGATGACTTCAATGAGATTTTGCAACATGTCAGCGTTCCGCAACAGTTATTCGCGCGGGAAAGGATATCTGCATGATCTCGGCCAGGGCTCTACAGAGCCTGATGTATCACCATGCCGTCATAAGCAGGGGTGATGTTGTCTGCGGTTTCTGCGTCGACCGTGGCATAGTCAAGATCGATATGCATGTTGGTCAGAACCGCGGTTTTTGGTTGCAACAGGTCGATCCAGCCAAGGGTCTTTTCCAGATGCGCATGGGTCGGGTGCGGGGACCGGCGCAGCGCGTCGATCACCAGACAGTCCAGACCCTCTAATGTGGTCCAGGCATCGTCATATATCTCTGCCACGTCCGGCAGGTAGGCCAGATTGCCCATTTTGAAACCAAGCGCGTCGATTGATCCGTGGTTCACCTTGAAGGGGTGAAATGGGATAGGGCCTCCCGGGCCAGTGATCTCGAACGGGCCGTCGATTGTCTTGAGGTTGAGGATCGGCGGGTAGGGTGAGTTTTCGGGTTGGATGAAGGCATAGCCAAATCGGCCCAAAAGATCATTCTGGGTGTCGCCATCAGCCCAGACCGGCACCCGTTCGCGCATGTTGAAGACGATCATGCGCAAGTCGTCAATGCCATGGACGTGGTCGGCATGGGAATGGGTATAGACCACCCCGTCCAACCGCCCGGTGCCGGTGTCCAGCAGCTGGCTGCGCATGTCAGGCGTTGTGTCGATCAGAACCGAGGTGGTGCCTTCGGGCCCGTCACGTTCGACCAACATCGAGCAGCGGCGGCGGATGTTCCTGGGGTTTTCGGGGTCGCAGTCGCCCCAGTGACCGCCAAGACGTGGCACTCCACCTGACGAGCCGCAGCCCAAAATGGTGCAGCGCAGCGTGGTCATGCCGCCGCCTTGTGAGAGGCGACCTTGGTGAAGAGTCTTTCGAAATTGGCCTGGGTCTGCGCCGCGAAATCGGCATAGCCCATGCCAAAGACCTCGGCGCCTTTGCGGGCGGTGTGGGCGGTATAGGCCGGTTCATTCCGTTTGCCGCGAAACGGGGGCGGCGCCAGATAGGGCGCGTCGGTTTCAACCAGGATGCGGTCTACTGGCGCATTTGCGAAAATATCGCGCAATTCCTGGCTTTTGGGAAAAGCGGCGATGCCCGACATGGACAGGTAAAACCCAAGATCCAGGGCGGACTGTGCCAGTTCGGCCGAAGACGAAAAACAATGCATCACACATGAATAGGGGGCATTGCCGTATTCTTCGGCCAGAATGCGGGCCATGTCTTCGTCCGCCGCGCGCGCATGAATGATCAAAGGCAGTCCGGTACGCTGAGCGGCCTCGATATGAACGCGCAGGGATTGCTGCTGAACCTGCGCACTGTCGGCGGTATAGTGATAATCCAGCCCGGTTTCACCGATACCAACAAACTTGGGGTGCTGTGACAGTGCCACCAGCTCGTCCACAGTTGCCATCGGTTCATCGGCTGCACTCATCGGGTGCGTGCCTGCCGCGTAGAATACCGGCGCGTGAGCCTCAGCTATGGCGCGCACAGTGGGTTCGTTCCTCAACCTGGTGCAGATCGTCACCATCCGGGTCACACCGGATTCGGCCGCATTTGCGACGATCAGGTCCAACTGTCCTTCAAAATCGGGGAAGTCCAGATGGCAATGGCTGTCGGTGATTTGGGGGGTGTCGCTCATCTGTTCTGACCGGCGGTTTCCTGTATCTTGAACACCGTATCTAGGACCAGAGCGGCAGGGTCAAGGTTCACCACCTGCCCGTGGCGGGCGCGGGCGGTGATCTGGGCTGCGGTTTCCGCCCAAAGGCGTGCCTGCTCCGGCGATCTGGACAAACGGGACAGGATATCACCTTCGTTTGGCGCGGCCTCTGGCGATGGCGGAGCACCAGTCGCACCGGTCACAGCAAGACGTGACAAGGCAATGTCGATCAGCGTCAACAGCAACTCGAACCGTTCGGCTGCTCCGCGCTGTGCGGCAGCCTCGGCCAGAGCCAGAGCGCGTTGTCTGTCCAGCCGGGGCAGGGTGCTCAGGATCGCGATGAGCTCGGCATATATTTCGAGTCCGCTCAGATTTATCAGGCGGACGGCGTCCCCAACGGACCCGCTGGCCAGAGCGGCCAGATGGTCGGGGTTTCCAGTCAGCTCAACCCCGGTCTGGGTCAGTGCGGCGTTCATATCTTCCGCGTTCAGCGGCGAAAGGCGCAAGGTACGGCACCGGGATCGGATCGTGGGCAAAAGGCGGGACGGTTGATGCGATATCAACAGCAGCGTTGTCCGCGCAGGCGGTTCTTCGAGCATTTTCAGCAATGCGTTGGCGGCGCTGATGTTCATTTCATCCGCAGAATCTACGATGACGACACGGCGGCCCGCATCGGCCGAGGACAGGCCGAAGAACTTCCCAAGTTTGCGAATGTCGTCCACAACGATTTCATTTCGCAACCTGCCCTGATCGTTCACGGATCGTTTGATGGCGGCCAGGCCAGGCTCGGCACCAGCCAGAATTCGATGAACAACCGGGTGATCTGGTGGAATCTCAAGCGTTTTAGGGGGAGGTGGCGCGCCAAACAGTCCGTCCTCTTCGACCGGCGGGGTTGCCAGCAGAAACCGCGCGATCCGCCAGGCCAGCGTTGCCTTACCCACACCTCGGGGGCCGGTCAGCAGCCAGCCGTGGTGCAGACGATCAGAAGTATAGGCGTCAAGAAAGGCCTGCTCGGCCTCGGCCTGCCCAAACAGTTGCGGTGTTTCGCGCGGATGGAGGGCACCGGGTGCCTGATCCGGGATCGGGGTGTCGTCGCTCATCAATCGTCCGTCACAAGGCTTGCATGACGATATCTGTCACATCCCGGGCAACGCTGTCCATGTCCCTGTCGCCGTCGATCACGCGAAACCGGTCGGAGAACTCATCTGCCAATGCCAGAAAACCGGCCCGCATCTTCTGTTGCAGGTGAATGCCGAAATCCTCGAACCGTTCTTCGGTGCCCTGCCGACCCTTGGCCCGAGAGAGGCCGGTTTCAGGATCCATGTCGATCAACACGGTCAGATCCGGTTCACGTTTGATCATCAGCTTATGCAACTGATCGACCAATCCCCGCAGGTCGCCGCGAGATAGGCCCTGATACATGCGGGTGCTATCGGCGAAACGGTCGCAGATGACGATCTTGCCCGCAGTCAAAGCGGGTTCAATGGTGCGTTCCAGATGGTCGCGCCGCGCAGCAGTGAACAGCAGGATTTCCGTCTCGGCGGACCAGCGGTCGGGATCGCCCTCAAGAACCAGCCTGCGGATTTCTTCGGCCCCGGCTGAGCCGCCAGGTTCACGTGTCAGTACGACATCATGCCCGAGGCCGCGCAAATGCTCGGCCAGCATGCGCGCTTGAGAGGATTTGCCCGATCCGTCAATGCCTTCGAAGGTCAGAAACAACCCGCCCGCCGTCACATCGCGCCCAACGGGTTACCGATGACATCTTTTGCAACAATGCCGCCGACCGTCATGATCCGCACGAAGAAACCGCCCTTTTCGACGCTTTCCGCTGCGACCAGAGGTCGGCGGATCTCGGGCAGGCCATCGGGTTTGATGACAAGCTCAGCGATTTCCTGTCCTTTGGCGATGGGGGCCTCAAGCGGACCGTCATAGACGATTTCTGCCTCAACATTCTTATCCCCGAGAACAGGCAGCAGCAGTGTCAAATCCTCTTGCGGGACAAGATCAACCGTTTTCGAAGTGCCCATCCAGATATCGGCTTGTCCTATCGGTTTTTCTGCTTCGGCAAGCTGCCTCTCGACAAAATTGCGAAACGACCAGTTAACGACGGCCTCAGCCTCCTCTGCGCGGCGGGCGACGCTGTCGAGCCCCGACAAAACGAATATGACCCTGCGATCGCCCTGTTGGGCCGATCCTACAAGGCCATAGCCCGCTTCTTGCGTGTGGCCAGTCTTTAGCCCATCCGCACCAATCCCAAGTTTCAGTAAGGGATTCCGGTTACGCGAATTTGACGGCACCCGGTTGTCGAATTCGAACTCTTCCTCGGCGAACAGAGGGTAATATTCGGGAAAGTCGCTAATCAGATGGTCGGCCAGAATGGCGAGGTCATGCACAGACATCATGTGGCCTGCGGCTGGCCATCCGTTCGAATTCGCAAAGTTCGAATTATTCATGCCCAGCTGTTGCGCGCGTTGGGTCATGAACCGGGCAAACCCAGCTTCGGTTCCGTCCGGGCTAAGGGCTTCGGCGATAACAACACATGCGTCATTTCCTGACAGGACTATGATCCCGCGCAGCAGGTCTTCGACCCGGACACGGTCCTGCGTGTTCAGGAACATACTTGAGCCCTTATAGCTGGTCGCATGTTCGGAAACCGGAAGTTCCTCATTCAGTTCCAGGCGACCGTCCCGCAGCGCTTCGAATGCTACAAACAGGGTCATGAGTTTGGACATGGACGCGGGCGGCAACGGCTGGTCTGCGTCTTTGGACAAAAGAACGGTTCCTGTCGTTTGGTCCATGACATAGGCAGCACGGGCTTGCGTATCGAAAGCTTGTGCGGGCAGGGCAAACATAGCCAAACCGAGGGTCAGTACAGATGATCGAAATGAGGACAGCACGAGGGGGACCTCCTTTTGCTTAATTCTTCACGGTATAGGCGTCAGAAAAGCCCAGATCTTTGACGTCGCTTTGCATTGCGTTTCGTTCCGCCCGCGTCAAAGCAGGACCAACGATCACCCTCCAAACAGTTTTGCCATTGGCTTCGAGTTTTTGAACTTTCGCAGGCAACCCGTTTCGCCGAATTTTCTCGGCAGCACCTTCGGCATTTTCTTCAACTGTGAAGGTGCCCACCTGAATAAACGGTTTTGAAAGCGATGAAACGGAGGTTGCCTCAGTGCTGGCTGCGGTTGCTGCCGGGGTAGGGGCGGCCTCTTCGATGGCCGCTGCAGCGCCCTCAATCGGGTCCAGAGGTGTTTCGGTGATTTCGTCGGCAGGCTTCTTTTGCCACCATTTCCGCTTCGGTGCAGCCTCGGTTGGCGGCGTGACAGTGGGATCGGTCAGATTTGCGGTTGGTGCTGGCTCAGGCGCCGCCTCGATAATCTCTGTTGCCACCTCATCGGTCTTTTCTGCGGTTTCAGCCACGGCTGAAGCTGTCGCAGCACCAGCTGCAGCAACTGGAGCCTTCTTTTGCCACCATTTACGCTTGGCTGGTTTATCAACGTCTTCGGACACATCTGCTGTGGTCTGGCTATCGGTTTTCTTGTCCTGAGGTTCAACCGCCTCAGCCGTTGGGGTCTCTTCGGGTTCAGCGACCTCTTCGGGCTCAGGAGCTTTTTCTTCTACTTTCTCGGCAGGCTTGCGCCGCAGGGCAACAACTTCAACCCGAGTCGGTGCGCCTGCGAGGATACCCAGTTTCGCGGCGGCAGTCGAAGACAGTTGCAGCGCAGGGCCCGGCAAGTTGCGTTCGCGGCGGAAAAGTGCGCCGGTTACGGATTTGTTGTTCTTTGTATTCGTTATCCGAACACGTTCAGGCTGTGTAACGTCCGGGTGCGCGACCCAGATTCCGCCCAACGAGGGGCGCCCATCCCACAAACCGGCTTCGGTGACCTTGAAGACATCAGGAGCTTCAACATCATCACGCGCGTTCCCTGTCGTTTTGGGAAACAGCTCTAATTTGCCGTCGTCCTGCACGCTTTCGTCCGCCTGCTCGGTGGATGTTCCACCCGATGTCAGGGCCTCGTCGCACCCTGACAGAGCCGCAACTGTTATTACCAGAACCGCCAGTGCCCGCGGTTTTGCGCGTGTCGTGGTCGCTCGATCCATATTTGCAATCCCTTGCCTGTAAGGGGCCTCTTTCATCGTACCCCGCCGCCGATCGCTGGTTCTGAACTGCCAGCCTGTCACGGTCTTTCACGCAAAGCATAGCCTGCACGTTCGGCCATGGAAAGTCTGCTGCACAGGCTTCGGCAAGATTTCCCTATTTGGTCTTGCCACCGTTTAAAGATAGCCTTAGACCCGGCCCCACGCGGGGAGGTGGCAGAGTGGTCGAATGCGGCGGTCTTGAAAACCGTTGGGCGTGAGAGCGTCCCCAGGGTTCGAATCCCTGTCTCCCCGCCACTCATACCTGTCTCACTTCAGTTGTGTTTTCTGATCCGGAATTGCGCCGCAATTCCCGCGAGTTGGCGCATGCGCTTTCAATCAGAGATGGAGCAAACCGTACACTCAGAACGCAATTCAGGCCTCAGTCTCAGTGGCGCATTTTGGCGGGGTCGCTTTGGGAGGGATTTCCCTGATACCCGGAAACTTACAGGGAATTTTCGTGAGATGGGTCTGGAATCCAGAGTTTCTCCTCTCAGAAATGTATGTTTTTCAGAGGTCTATGCTGCAAATTCCCTAAAAGGTGGAGCAGGGAATTGTTCCCACAGATCAAGGAGGGCGAACCCTGTATCTGGGAGGCCGGTTCTTGAGGTGTCAAAAGTCGAACGACATTCCTGTTCGGCCCAATCAAGTGCGTGGGTAACGCTGACCAGACGCTTGAGTGTGAGTTCGGGCGGCCGGGTGCCGTCGAGAATCGCGGCCTGAATCTTCGGTGAGAGAAAGGCAGTCAGGTCGCAACTCCCGATGAAGCGAGAGAAATCCTGGACTTGAAAGGAGGGGACCGCGTAGCGTTTTGAGGATAAAATGACTGACATCAACTCCCATCGCGCAACATATTTTTGGATTTCTGAGAACCCTAAGGAGATCGAACCATGCGAGTGAGTGTTTTGACATTCAGCGCGCTTCTTACAGGATTTACTGCCGTTCAAACTCATGCTCAGAACGCGGCTCAGGACATCACCAATCTTCTGCTCAGCAACCGGTCTGGAGACTGCGCGGGCTATGCTGGAGTATATTCCGCTTCGTTGGAAGACGTCACGCGACAACAATAATTTAGGCCCATTGATTTCCGTTTGGCTGCGTGATTCATCGCGTTCAAAATGAGCGGTGCACATGTCTGATCGGGCGCACCAAGGCCGGCATGAACACAAAGTTGCATGCGGTTTGTGACAGATGAGCCCTTTTGCGCTATTGGTTAAAGCACAATGGCGAATGAAACCCCTGGGATCTGTCTGTCACTGCCGGTTAGTTCAACAACTACATTAGCGCGAGGGCATTGGTCAGCAGCCCGCCAAATGTCGAATGGTTGCTGGGTGAGCGCGGATATGATGCCGATTGGTTTAGAGAAGCGTTGAAAGACAAAGGGATACGCGCGTGCATCCCAGGCCGCAAACAGCGCAAGACAACTGTCCGATACGACAAGTGCCGCTACAAACGCCGCAATCGGATTGAGATCATGTTTGGCAGATTGAAGGACTGGCGACGCGGTTCGACAGGTGTCCCAAGTCTTCCTCTCAGAAATCGCTCTCGCCGCTTTGGTCATCTATTCGCTATGTGTCCTGAGCCTAATGCTTCCTATCTCGACCTCCCTTTTGCGTTTAGACGAAGCAACCGCGGCGAGAACGATGGCCAATGATTTTAGGTTGGTTCTTGCAGATGTTGAGGGCTCTCGGTCGTCTTCAATTGAACAAAGAAGCTCCCCCATGGCGCCACGAAACCCGTCGTTGAACCATTGTCCTTCGAGTGCAGGCCGCGCAATGCCATGCGCTGTCTCAAGTGTCACAGATTGCGTCGACAGATCCGGTCCAACTGATGTCAGGCTACCGGTCTTACCTGCAACGTATGTTGTATCGCGAGGCCCATAGGGAACGCCCCCGTCAAAAACCAGGCTTGCTTGGCCTTGGTCCAAACGAACCAGAGCCTGCGACATCAGAGGCACTTTGTTGGCCTGGCCGCGTGCAGATGTAGCAGTTGCAAAGACGCTTTCTGCTCTATCTCCGACAAGAGACGCAAGAAAGTCGAACCAGTGAATTCCAAAGTCGTAAAGTATCAGCTGGTCGATTTCGTCAAACGGGGTACCTGCAGTCCAGCTGTGATCCCAGTGAATTGAGATATGGGCCGACAGAACATCTCCGATCAATCCGGCTGAAACCGCCTCACGCATCCAGGACAGGTGCGGGGCCCAACGACCGTTCTGGTTTACCGCTAGTTTAACGCCTTGATCATCTGCCAGCTTCACAAGGTCATTACCCAGATCGAGGTCGGTGACAAAAGGCTTCTGGCTGAGCACGTGTTTGCCCGCTTGCAAGGCAGCTCTGATGATTGGCACGCGATGTTCAGGGTGCAGCGTGACATCGACAACGTCGATCTCGCTATCGGCAAGAAGCGCCTCCCAGTCATTTTCGATGCGGGCAGACGGGCAGTAAACAGCAGCTTTCTCTTCAGCCTTCGCGCGCGTACGGTTCCAGATTGCGGCGACGTCCCAGCCTGCTGTTCGGTAGGCATCAAGATGGCTTGCAGAAATCCCACCCGTACCAATAACCCCGATCCGGGGTCTATAGCGTCGAGGCATTGGTGGAAGATATTGCAGATCCGGCGCATCGATTTCGTGCCGATGCGCAGATTTTAGTGCGTACTGGTCTGTATTGGCACTGTCTGAGGTCATGCGAGTAACCGAAGTGTTCGTTTTTCATATGCCGAGCGGAGCGCCGTATCGACGATCCGTTGCGCTGTCAGGCAAAGTGCTGGATCCAGTGGCCCTTTGACCGGGATTTCTCTGGATATGCAGTCAAGGACGTACTCAATCGCATTTCGTTCACCTAACGGTAGCGGAGTCACTGGTATCTCGTGCCGGTCAGGTCGTGTGCGGGTTTGAACCGTTATGTGATCGGCATAATCGGGCGATGAAATGGTGCCGTCTGTGCCCACAAAGACGAAGCCGCAAGTTGGTTGAGGTTGCGTTGTCCACGGGTCGGTGAAGGTGCCCCAGCGCGTTTCCATTTTTGAGAGCCCCGTTTCATAACGGCAAACGGCAATGGCGTGTTGATCGACCTCAACCCCCGGCGTCTCATCGACTGTGCATGTCACCTCGATCGGCTCCTTTCCCCCTAAATACCAGGTTCCAAGCGTCGCGCCGTAGCCAAGGTAATCCAACAGCGACCCACCGCCCGATGCCCGCTTATACCACCATGAGTTCGGTTTCTGACGCTCAACCTCGTCCGGGGTGACTTCGACCTTGTCGGCCAGATGGTATAGGGGGCCGCGATTTCCGTCGTAGAAATGCACTTCGCGCAGGTTGCCGATCATCCCCTCATCAATCAACCGTTTGGCCGTGACGTGGCTTTCGACCCATCGTAATGGCCAGTTGATGATCAACTGCTTGTCGGTCCTATCCATTGCAGCCATCATGCGGCGCGCATCATCAGAAGATGCGGCAAAGGGCTTTTCGACAAAAACATGCAGGTCGTAAGAGGCCAGACGTTCGGTATATTCCGCATGCTGAGCCGTTGCCACACAAAGAATTGCCATGTCGTAGGGTCCCGCAGCCATGCATGTGTCGAAGTCGGTAAAGATCCGATCTTCGGGAACGCTGAATGCCGTTGCCGCTGCCTTCATCTTGTCCCAATCAGGATCGAATATACCGGCGATTTCAGCGTCAGGGTGATCGTGCACCATCCGAAGCAAGTCACCCATATGCATGTGATCGAAACTGATGCCGACGATCCGGAATTTGGCCATTGGAAACTCCCTTTAGCGCGTGCCGGTGATCCTGACGTAGAGTGCGGTAACTGCAAGAATGATCAGCCCAAACAGGGCCGTGCGCGCACCTTCCGGCATTTGCATCAATGTTAGCATAGTATCCAGCACACGTAGAATAAGTGCGCCCACAATCGCACCTGCGAAACTGCCACGACCTCCGAAGATTGATGTGCCGCCAATCACCGCCGCAGCGACAGAGGGTAACAATAAGGGGTTGGCAAGGCTCAGCGAAGTTTGACGGATCATGCCGAGATAGAGCAAGCCAGCCAGCGCAGCGATCAAACTTGAAAGCACGTAGAGCCCCAGATAGACCTGCCATGCTCGGACCCCGGACAGCTTAGCGGCCTGCTCATTGGAGCCTAGGGCGAACAGCAGCCGACCAAATCCTGTATAGCGCATAAGCCACAGGATAAAGAGCGCAAACGGGATGAATACAAAAAGGCCATTCGGCATTCCAGCGGTGCGGCCGGTTCCGAGCCAGGCAAGGAAGGCGGGGATTTCGGTGCCAGCATTGATAACGAGGCGTTGATAGACCTGCAGACATCCGGTGGCGATTAACCCCGATCCCAGTGTCATGATCAATGGATGGACCCGGACCAATCCCACACCGATGCCATTTACAACGCCCACAACTAGGCCAGCTGACAGCGCGATCAATACTGCAGGTGTCACGCCCCAAATCGCACTAAGTGTTGCGCAAACGAAGGCTGACACGGTGGCAACTACCCCGACCGAGAGATCAATTCCTGCGGTTAGCATTGTCAGCACCTGACAAGCCGCAAGCATCGCCAATGGAATTGCGAACTTGATCAGGTTGCCAACCCAAAAGGTTGAAATCAGCCCATCCCGACCTGCTCGGACCGGGGTAACGATACCTGGCCGCAATACTTCCAGCACAGCGATCATCAGGACAAGGAAGACCAATAGCGGAATAATTGGGTTGTCGCGCAGATAACGGCCAAAGCGGACCATCGGTGGATCTATGGTGTCCATGCTCATCGGCGGGCTCCCTTTAGTGAAGCCGCCGTGCCCAACATAACGACGAGAACCATAATTGTGCCTTCGATAATCGTGGTCACGTTTGGATCGACGGCCAGCAATGTCAGGATCGTCCGAATGATCCGCAAAATGAACACCGCGATGATCGGCCCAAGCAGACCGCCTTTGCCACCGCCCAGCACGACACCGCCCAGAACTACGGCCGCGACCGAGGCCATAAGATATGGCCCCGGTACCGGCTCTCCAATCCCGGTCAGCGCAGCGAGGCTTAGACCGCCCATGGCACAAAACAGCCCGCATAGCGCATAGGCTGCTATCTTTGTTCTTCCCACTGAAACACCAGAACGGAAGGCGGCAAGCTCGTCTGATCCGGTGGCGTAAATCGAGAGCCCGAGTTTGGAGCGCCGGATCGGCAACCAGACAACAGCGATGCCAAAGGCAACGATGAGCAATGCCTTAGGCAGCCCGTCGAATAGAAACTGACCGCGTATTGCCTGTTCCAGCCAATCTGCAGTCGCGCCGCCCGGTGTCTCAAGTATCAACAGCGCGACGCCTTCCCAGACAAACAGCATGGCGAGTGTCACAACGATGTCGGGCACGCGCGTTACAACGATCAAAAGACCATTGATCAACCCCATCAAAAACCCGACCCCCAACACGATAAACAAGGCCGGTACACCGGCCATGCGCTCCATCAGAACGGCTGCAGTCACAGCACAGACCGCCATCATAGACGCAACAGACAGGTCGATACCGCCGACAATTACGACGATGGCCATACCGGCGGTTGCGAAAGCAAAGGGCAGGGCGGCGCGGGCAATACTCTCCAGTCCTGACGCACCGAAAGTTGGTTGTATCAATTTTGTGATGGTCAAAAGGATCATAAGAAGAACCGCTAACCCCATGACCCATGCGTGTCTTCGGATGGCCACGCTCACGCCGCGCCCTCCGTCTCGGTCAGGCCATAGGCCGCACGCATCAGTGTTTGTTCATCCGCGTCGGCCGCATCTATCACGTCAACCACGCGACCGTTGAAGATTACGACCGCGCGGTCACAGGCAAGTGGGATTTCTTCCAACTCGGACGTATAGAATAGAACCGCCGCTCCTTGATCTGCCAACTCACGGACAAGCGGGTAAATCTGGCGTTTTGTGCGCACATCGATGCCACGGGTCGGATCGAATAGAAGCAGGGTTTCGACACCTGTCGCGAGCCAGCGACCAATGGTGACTTTCTGTTGGTTGCCACCTGAAAGCCTTTGCACCTCGCCTTGCGCGCGTGTGTCGATCTGAAGTTTCTCAACCGCATAAGCGACCCGATCGCGCTCATGCCGCAATTTTATTGGTCCCCAGTTCTTGAGCCGGGCTGAAAATGGCAGAGCGATGTTTTCTTTAACTGACCTTTGCGCCAGCAGAGCGTCTGAACGATCGCCCGGAACGAAGGTTATCCCGACTGCAATGGCGTCGGCGGGGTGGGCGAAGTTTACGGGCTTTCCATCAACTTCCATCGATCCTGAAGATGGGCGATCAAAGCCCGCCAGAACCTCAAACAGTTCATCTTGCCCCTGACCCTCAAGCGCGACCACGCCTAGGACCTCGCCGGGGAATAAGTCGAACGAAACATCCGAAAAACTGGGCTCAAAAGCCAGTGACTTAATGCTCAGGCGCGGTGTCTTAGCCTGTGGTTGATTTGCTCGAAGGATCTGACGTGTTCCAATGTCAATCTTCTGACCCAGCATCAATTCGACCACGCGTTCTTCTACGCCGGGTTCAATGTCGAGATCTCCGACAGACATGCCATCCCGCAACACAGTGGCCCGATCGCACAGTTCCGAAATCTCGGTGAAACGGTGAGAAACATAGATCACACCCATCCCGTCATTTGCTTTGCGCCGTACGGTCTTCAATACGCGTTCAACCAGATCCGTCGGCAGCGCCGCGGTCATTTCGTCCAGCAAGAGGACATCTGGTTCAACTGCCAGCGCGCGTGCCAGATCGAGGATGCGCAGCGTAGCAAGTGGCAGGTCGCCAATCATTGCCGATAGTTTCAGGCCTTCGATGCCAAGTTCTGTAACCCAGTTTTGAAACTGATCGACAGGTGTGTCTGTCAGCCGAAGATTGTCGGATACGTCGAGATCAGGAATGAGTGAGGGTTCTTGATAAACCGGCACCAAACCAGAACGGCGCGCCTCGGCGGGGCTTCCGACAAACGCTTGTTTGCCTCTGATCAATACCTGACCAGCGTCGGGTTTAAGGGCACCGGTAATGATCTTGACGAAAGTGGACTTGCCAGCGCCATTTGCGCCCATCAAGGCGACGATCTCGCCTTCGGCAACCGTGAGGTGCGCATTGGTCAACGCCCGTACGGCGCCAAAACTTTTAGCCACGTCAGACGCGTAGAGAAGTGGTGTGCTGCTCATGGATGCCCTTGAATGCCGAGTGGGTTGGATTTGCCTTCCGCCCAGCTAAAGGCGGAAGGCCAGTCAATTCGGATCAGCCCTCGCCGGGTCCCTTACAGTCGATGATTTGTTCCATCGTGTAATCGGTCCAGCCGGGAACAGTCACTGATACGGGCCACTCTGGGTCAAGGTTAGGATTCTGAGCCGCTGTGATCGTTTCACGGCCTGCGTCCGTCGCATTCTCCCAAAGCACAGGATCTACAAGAACGGTTTTGTTCTCAGGTGCCTTGCCGTTCAGAATGTCGACAGCCAAAGCAATGCCTGCGCCGCCGACTGAGCCAGGATTTGTCACTGCCGCGCCGTTCAATCCCTCAACCTCGGTCAGATATTGAACAAATCCTGCGTTGTCTGCGCCAACGATCGGAACCAAAGGTGCCCCGGATTCAGTGAAAGCGTCGACGATTACGTTGTCGATGCCGCTGGTCCAGACACCGTCAAACGGGATGCCGGTGGCCAGGTAATCAAAGATCTGTTGCTTACCCTGGTCTTGCTGCCAGCCGGTGAAAACTTCATGCACCACATTGATATCGGGGTGTTCTGCCAACGCGCGTTTAAAGCCGTTGTCGCGGTCAGTATCGGCTGAGACGCCAGCAATGCCTCGCATATAGACAACGTCACCTTTGCCACCGAGCTGTTCAAATAACCACTTGGCGCCAAGATAGGCGTATTCTTCTTGATTGTTCGAAAGAATGTAGGCGCCTTCAGCCGAAACACCGGCATCCACGGCAACAATGACGATATCTTGCGCCATTGCTTTTTCCAGTGCCGAATTCAAAGCATCCGGGTTGGATGGGTTCAGCACGATGGCGTCTACACCCGCTTCGATGAGGTTGTTGATGTCTTCCAGTTGCCCGGCTGAATCAGTGTTGCGATGCGCGACGATCAGGTTTGTCACATCGGCTTCGACCAGAGCTTGGGCACGCATGGCGCAAATCATCTGTTCGCGCCAGCCATTGCCTTGAACGGTGTTGGACACTCCGATTGTGTATTGCTTGTGCCCGTCAGCCATCGCCACAGTTGAAAGAGACGCTGAAACTGCAAGAGCAGCAACACCATAAAGTAGGTTCTTCATTTTAGTTTCCTCCCAGTTTTAGTCATTTCAAATTTGATAATTTCTTCACTTGATGAATGGTGACAGGACATCCCGGGCCAGCAGAAAACCCCGCTTGACCTTTTCGTCATTCCCTTCGAACAATCTGTCTTCATGTTCGATAATGATCGGACCGTCGTATCCGGCGCGGTAAAGGCCAGAAAAGAAATCAGACCAGTCCACATCGCCCAGCCCACAAAGTCTCGGGATTTGCCATCCCATACCGGTTGACATCACCCCGTTTTCATAAAGCCCGTCCTGATCGACCATCACATCTTTGGCATGGACATGAGCCATGTGAGGACCGAACTCCTTGATGAACCGTGTCTGATCGATGAACTGCCAGATCAGATGTGAAGGATCGAAGTTCATGCCAACCGCATCGCCCCATTCTTCAAAAATCCGCCGCCAGATTCTTGGCGAGTAAGCAATGTTGTGACCCGCGGGCCATTCGTCATAGCTGAAGATCATTGGGCAGTTCTCAAAGCACAGACGCACACCAGAGTTTAGTGCATGCTTCACGATCGGATCGAAAATTTCGGTGGCACGCTCCCAGTTCGCGTCTAGATGCAAAGTGCGATCTCCGCCGACGAATGTGTTGACAACTTTGATGCCCATAACACCGGCGGCGGTGATTACTTTGTTAAGATGTCCAATAACTTCAACCCGATGCTCTTCATCGGCGTGGAGCGCGTTGGGATAGTACCCCAGACCCGAAATCTCGATCCCCTGATCGCCGAGTTGCCCGACAATTTCATTGCCCTGATCCGCGGAAAGGCCATCTACGTTGATGTGGCTGGTTCCCGCATAGCGCCGTTGTTCGCCACCTGACGATGGCCAGCAGGCGACCTCCATCGCCGAAAACCCATTGGAACCGGCCCAGGCCGCCACCTCAGTCAAATGAAGGTTTTCGAATGGTGCAGTCAGTAAGCCCAGTTTCATGTCATCGCCCTCAAATCTAGCTCAAATCGACCCAGCGGCTCTCACTCGCCGACTTGACGACGGCATCGCAGAACTGCATCTCGTAGTGGCCGTCCTCAAATGTCGCCCATGTGCTGCCTTGTTGCCGCCCGCCTGCGATGACGTCGGCATAGACCGCCCGGAAAAAGTTGAAGAATGAATCTGCGAACCCTTCGACATGCCCGGGCGGCAAGGTGGCGGCTGCGATCCCCGGACCGTTCATCAAGGTGAAGTCACGCATCAGGGTCTGGTTGGGCGCGTCACGATGCCCAATGAACAGATGATCAGGAGTTTCACTGTCCCAAGCCGCACTGGCATTTGCTCCGGCGATGTCCCATTGCAATGAGTTCTTTCGCCCCATGTTGACCTGAGATGTGCTCATCACGGCCCGTGCTCCGCTCTCATATCGGATAAGGATCATGGCAGCATCGTCGGTATCGATGCGCACAGTCTCGGTTTCACCGGTTCCGCTGGTAAATGTCTCAATTGGGCCAAGAGGTTTCTGGCGTTCCGGAAGGAAGGTTGTCAGCTCTGCAAAGACGGAGGTCGCCTTCAACCCGGTGACAAAGCTCGTCAGGTCAACCCAGTGCGTTCCAATGTCACCGACCGAACGCAACACACCACCCATTTCGCTTTCCAACCGCCAATTCCAGTCGTTGGGCTTGGCAAGCCAGTCCTGATGGTAGTGCCCGGTAACAAAACGGATATCACCCAGATCCCCGGCCATTACCATGCCGTGGGCTTGTTGGTTCAGCGGATAAAAGCGAATGTTGTAACAAACCGCTGCAACTTTGCCAGAAGCCTTGGCTAGGTCGACCATCTCGGCGCTTTCTACGGACGTCATGGCAAGTGGTTTCTCGCAGATGACGTGTTTGCCCGCAGCTAGGATCGATTTCACTTGCGGATAGTGTGCGTGGTTAGGGGTCGTTACGTGCACTATATCGATGTTTTCATCCGCCAACAGATCCTCCAGAGAGTCATAAGCCCGGGCTACGCTCATTGCCCGCGCTCGTTCCCTTCCGCGCTCTGGCGATGACCCAAGAACACCTCTTACCTCCACGCCCAGACGCCGAAGCGCCTGAACGTGCACTGTTCCTATGAAGCCGGTCCCGATCACCGCAGCGCGGATTTTTGCGAAGTCACTCATCGTGCGCTCCTGTCAAACAACCGAATACCCTCCGTCCACGATCACGCAGGTACCGGTCACAAAGGCTGCCGCATCGGATGCGAGAAACAAGGCTGTTCCAGCGATATCTTCTGGGTGACCCCAGCGTGCCAAGGGTGTGCGTGCTTCTACAGCTGTTGAGAAACTGGCGTCTTTTCGGGCTTTCGCCGATTGCTCGGTCACGATGAACCCGGGCGCGATCGCGTTCACCCGAATATCGTCTTTGGCCCACGCAATCGCCAGTGATTTTGTTAGTTGTTCCACGCCGGCTTTTGACGCGCCATAGGCTGGGTTGAGCGGTGAACCAAAGCGCGCATACATGGAGGCCACATTTATGACGCGCCCTTTCGCGACCGAAAGGGCAGGGTGCAGCGCTTCGGCGCAGCGAAAAGACCCGGTCAGATTTACGTCCAGCACGTGGGAAAAGAACTCAGGTGCCATTTCTTCACCGCGTCGAGTCACCGCCGCACAGTTTACCAAGACGTCAATATGGTCCCGTTCACCTGCAAAATTGTAGACTTCCTCGGTGTTGGTTACATCCAGTTGAATGTAGTCAAACCGGGCGGCGTCCTCTTCGACGCATTGCGGTTCCACACCGGTAATCTCCACTGTGGCACCCGAGTCCTGGAATTCTCTTGCAATAGCGGCACCAATTCCGGCTCGGCTGGCACCGATCACCAGGACCTGTGCCCCGGCAAAGTCGAATGTGACCTTCGAAACCATCAAAGAACCCGGCTTTTGTTGCGTTTGACTTCGGATGCCATCAGTTTCCCTCGTTTGGCGAAATCGTTACTGCAATCGATTACATTTTGGGAAAAACCTACTTTCCAAATTGTGTAATCGATTACATAATCGGCATCACATGAGATTCGAGTCAAGCCAGAAATCGACTGCCAAGCAATGAGCAAGATACCCAAACCCGCCACAATACAGGACGTCGCACGTGTTTCGCAGGTGTCGACAGCCACTGTAAGTCGAGTTCTGTCCAATCCCGATCTGGTGTCAAAATCAACACGTGGTGCTGTTTTGGATGCTATTCGCGAGACGGGATATCGTGTTAATCAAGCTGCCCGAAACCTGCGGATGAAAAGGGCGGGGGCGGTACTGATCCTTGTTCCCAACCTCGGCAAACCATTTTATTCGGGCATTCTCGCTGGTATCAGCGAGGGGTTCGCCGGGTCGGATTATGCAGTTCTGATCACCGACACCGAAAGCAATCCGCTTCAGGAAGAAACTCTTGCTGGGTACTTTCGAGACGGCCGGATAGATGGCGCAATCTCTTTGGATGGTGGCATTCCTTCGACCGCACTTCAGCAATGCGTCACATACGGCGCGGGCGACCGCATAGTATTTTTGTGTGAATGGGTGGAAGGCGAGGCCTTTCCGGTGATTTCCAGCGACAACGCCGAAGGTGCGCGATTGGCGATCAGGCACCTGCATGATTTGGGCCACAAAAAAATCGCGCATGTTACCGGTCCCGACGGGAATGTTCTGACGACCGCTCGGCGTAAGGGTATGGTCGAAGAACGGACACGCTTGGGGCTTCCAGCGCGGCCCGAGTGGATTATCAGGGGCGACTTTTCGCTGGAATCCGGACATGAGGCCGCCAGACGAATACTTGCGATGGATAAGCGCCCAACGGCGGTGTTCTGCGCCGCGGATATGGTTGCCTTTGGGTTGATTTCTGGGCTGGTCGCGGGTGGTTTGAAGGTGCCCGGTGACATTTCGGTTGTTGGTTTCGATGATATCGAAATGTCAGGATCTTATGTTCCGGCTCTGACAACAATCCGACAGGACCGACACCAACTGGGACGCCGTGCGGCAGAGGTTTTGCTGGGCCAGTTGGCGAACACTGGCAAAGCGCTTCCAATGAAATCAGCGCTTCCCGTAGAGCTTGTAACGCGGGCGAGCTCCGCGCCGCCCAATTAGCGAAGTCAAAATTTTGGCGCCTTTGCTATAGTCAACGAAGACGCGCGGGACGCGCTGTGAGCGATGGAGACAGGGGAAATGAGTAAGTCGACCACACCCATTGGCTCTGAACTCACTGTTCGGGATTATTCCCTGACTGGTGTGAATACGCGTCAAGCGATAGAAAACGATCTTTCGGCCGCAGAGTGGTACCACAGCGATGTTCCTCGTAAGAAGCTGAAATCGCTTATGAAGCGCAGGGATGCGCCGGCCATTCGTGACACAGTGATCTGGATCGCTTTGCACTTTGTATTTGCGGCTGGCGGGCTGTACTTCTGGGGCAGCTGGCTTTGCGTGCCATTCTGGTTTGCTTACGGTGTCGTGTATGGTTCGGCCTGCGACAGCCGTTGGCACGAATGCGGACACGGAACAGCCTTTCGAACCCGATGGATGAACGACGTCGTGTACCACATCGCGTCCTTCCAGATTATGCGAAACCCGGTCAATTGGCGCTGGAGCCATGCGCGGCATCACACCGATACACTCATTGTTGGCCGCGATCCGGAAATAGCGTGGATGCACCCGATCAGCCTGATCCTGAAGGCGCTTGCATTTGTAGGGATTTTTGAGACCTGGACTTCACTCAAAGTTCTAATGCGAAATGCCATGGGGAACTTGTCGCAAGAAGAGCAGGATTACATTCCGGAAAGCCAATGGCCCAAAGCGGTCCTTTGGGCGCGGATTCACATTGCGATCTACGCCGCTGTTTTGTTGATTTCATTTGTTTTGCTTGTCTCCGGGGCCGCATGGAAATCCCTGATCCCCATACTCTTGATCGGAGGTCCTCGGGTCTATGGGTGTTGGCATTTTGTAATGACGGGGTTGCTTCAGCATGGAGGGCTTGCGGAGAACGTTCTTGATCACCGTTTAAATTCACGTACACTTTATATGAACCCGATAAGCCGTTGGGTTTACTGGAACATGAATTACCATATTGAGCATCACATGTTCCCGATGGTTCCGTATTACTCTCTTCCAGCGCTTCATGATCTGATCAAGGATGATCTGCCGCCGCCGAATACTTCGATTTGGGACGGCTACAAAGAAATGATGGGTTCCGTCATGAAGCAGCGTGTTGACCCGAGTTACGCCATACGAAAGTCTCTCCCGCCGACGGCCCGCCCATATCGGGAACATTTTCACTTGGGAGTTCCGGAGAGAAACACGGGGTTAGAAATCGGTGATCGAGGAGGAACGTAATGCCTTGGGTTGACGCATGCGCCGTAGACGATGTTGAGGAAGAAGATCTCATTCGTTGGGACCACGACGGTAGAACCTACGTGATTGTTCGCAGTTTGGACAATGAGTTCTATTGCACCGACGGCCTCTGTACACACGAACAAGTGCACTTGTCGGACGGGCTGGTGATGGACAACGAGATAGAGTGCCCCAAGCATAATGGGCTATTCGACTATCGCACGGGCAAAGCTTTGAGGGCGCCCGTATGCGAAGATCTTCGCACCTACGAAACCAGAGTAGGAAATGGTCGCGTCATGGTATTGGTGGAATGATTTTTTGGGCTAGGAGTGGTTTGTGATCGAGCTGTCCGCAACAGGCATCCGGCTTTCATTCGATTTGCAGTTGGGGTTGATCGAGAGTTTCAGTGTGTACGACGGTAACGCTGAGATTTCACCACTACATCGCGCACCTTGGGTCGGCACAGACGAAGTTATGCCCGAAGGTATAGCACCTCATTTGGAAAAACTCGGCGGTGATTTCTTCTGCGCCCCATTCGGGTCAACTGAGGGGACATCGCCGCTGCATGGGTGGCCAGCTAACTCTCGTTGGAGACTAGAAGAAAAGACCGACAGCTATTTGCGCGCTGAGCTCGACAGAACGGTCTATGGAGCTAGGCTGCAAAAAGAGATTACACTGCATCCTGAGCATCCATTCGTCTACCAGCGTCACACTTTCATTGGTGGCGACGGCACGATGCCGGTTGCAAATCACGCAAATGTATCCTTGCCCAATGGTGGGATCATTCAAACCTCTCGAAAGCAGTGTTGGAGAACGCCTAAGGTTGAACAGGAAGTTGATCCGGCCTTAGGCTATTCAGCGCTTAGATATCCGGCTGAAAGCCAAACGTTGGCGTCTTTTCCCGGGAAAGACCGCGAAGTGAATCTGTCAAACTACCCATGGTCTCCACAGAGTGAAGACTTTGTTGTTGGATTGGATTCGCCTGATGAGAAATTGGGTTGGACCGCGGTAACTCGCCCCGTGGAGGGCGACATGTTCCTGTCGCTTAAATCGGCTCAGGCTTTGCCGATGACGATGTTGTGGCATTCGAACGGTGGTCGATATTATGCTCCTTGGTCGAGCCGCCACTTCGCCTGCCTTGGGGTTGAGGAGGGGGCCGCTTCGCCCATCCTGGGAAAGGTCGAAAACAGTTTCCCGAACGATCACGGCGTCATTCATCTAAACCCCGATCGCCAAGTTGAGGTTACACATGTCATCGGGGCGCTTCGTTGGCGTAGTGGAGCCAGGGTGATTGCAGTTGAAACTCTGGGAAACCAACTTTTGATCCGAGGTACAGAAAATCAGGAGATTCTTGTGCCATTCGATCCGCAAGCCCTGAACATTTGAACGGGTGGTGCAGGGGAAATTGGTTTGAGACAGGCAGGGCAGTTTCGTAGCTTCGCTTGATGACAAAAACGCTCACTTTTTTGCTGCTTCAAAACCAACCCTGAGATCATTCGTCTAGCAGTGATCGTGTACGTTCGATTCTGGTTGAATAGGTTTGGCCCTATCTGTGCTGCAGAAATTAGCCGAAAACACATAAATCGGATGCGATGTTCCGCGAACTGTTAGCGGCATCTCAAAAAGGTTATTATTGAAGATCAACGGCAAGCAATATTACCTGTGACGGGCAGCCGACCATGAAGGCGAGGTCTTGGAAAGCTATGTCACGAACCGCCGGGATCGTGTTGCGGCCCTCGAAGAAAGCGATGAAACGATACGGCCAGCCAGGTTTCGTCGTCACTGACAAATTGCACTCTTACGACGCGGCGATGAAAGTCATAGGGAATGCGTTAGGACAAGAAACTGGCCGTAGGAAGAACAATCTTGCTGAGTATTCACATCTTCCGTCGGCGAAAAGAACGTGCGATGCTCTGCCTCCGGCAAATGTGATGTTTGCAAAATTTTGCCGCAGACGACACTTCCGTCCATAGTCACTTCAATCATGAACGGCAGCTTTACTCACGCGACAAGTTCAAACTCAGTTGAACTGCCGCCCTTTCGGCGTGGAGCCAATTTAGTTTCGCCTAATTTTTAGCTTTCTGAGGTAGACTGAGACTGGTTCGAATTTACCTGACAGCACCGCCACTCAGCCTGTTTCACCAAGCAACCTGCGATTTCTTTCTTCTGCAAACGCAGATTGGCTTCGCTGCAAGAATGTGCGTCGCGCTGCAGATCCTTCGAGAATATTTCCCACGAATAAGGGTCAGTTGCCCTGATTGCGGGCTTCCAACCGTTCAAGGTTCACAACGGTCGACAACATCAACCTGTCATGGCTCCAGTCGTCTACAGGCTGCAATGACGCAGCGCCTAACGCCAATGTCACAGCAAAAGCTGCGCTTAAGGCAAAGAACAGAGGAGGCATTGTGGGTTGGATTGCAGGGGCATCTGCCAGGGCAATCACACGTTGACGCAAGACGCGTTTGGCCTTGCCCCCTTTAACCAAAGCCACATTCAATACACGCGGGCTGCCGCGCATTACTGTATTGGAGCAATAGTTCAGCAGGCAGGAGGTGTATTCGACCGCGTTGATTCCACGGCGCGAAACGACGGATTGATCACAGGCCAGCTCGCGCAGCCGATCGAATTGAAACTTGAGAATCAGATATGCCGGGTTCCAGAACAGGAACGGCCGCAAAAGCTCGAACCCCAGTTCCCATTCAACATCGGCAGCCCTGACATGTTGCAGCTCGTGTGCAAGGGCAAACCGCATATCGCTGGGGGTGTTGAGCAGATGGCTGGGCAATACCACATGCCTGCGCCACAAACCGCGAACGGCGAAGGGGACTGTGACCCGGTCGGACAGGCGGATATCGACCTTCTCCGAGCTTCGCCACAGGTAGCTGGAGCGAACAATGCCTCGGATTGCCAACCCGTCACGGATAATGCGCAGGATGCAGACCGCAGAATAGAGCGCCATTACCACCAAGATTGCCGATATAATCGGGTTTTCTCCTGCAAGGGTCTGTTCGATCCACCTTTGCCGGGTATTGAGCAGGGCCTCGAACTGGGTAGCGGGCATGGCGATATCGCCACGCAGATAGGCTGCAACCGCAAGATCCCCAATGGCGACCCCGCCTTCAACGGAATACAGCGCCATGACCAAACCAGCCACGATTGCCAAAAGGGGGCTGAGCAGGACGCAAAGACACAGAATTTTCAATGCGCGCAGCTGTGCAACAAACCCGTGTCGCATCTGCGTCATTGAAACCACGTATCTTGCCGCGATCCATACAATAGCCGCTAGGGCAAGAACCAGATTCAGTTCGAGAAATGCGTCGAGAACCGGTTTAACCGCTGTCATTTTGCAGTCTCCTCTCTACCAGTGCCCGAATATCCTCAAGATCTGCCTCGCTCAGACCGGCGTCATCTACCAACCGTGCAACCAGCGTGGCTGGTGTGTCATCGAACAGGGTTCGTGACAGGTTCTGCAGTGATCGCGCCTGATACCTATCCTTCTCCAGAAGCGGCGTATAACTCAGGGTCTTGCCGTTTTTGCGACTTTCTACAAAGCCTTTTTCGTCAAGAATGCGAAGGATTGTTGCCCCTGACGTATAGGCCAGGTTCCGATCTGGTGGCAGCCGGTCCAGTACATCACGCACCGAGCCCTGACCCAGAGCCCAGAGTTCGTTCATGAACTCCAGTTCGACCTCGGTCAGCAGGTTTGTCGTCTTTTTCTTTCGCATTGATCCCGGTGCCGTCATTTTTCCTGTGCCTGACAGACAAGCATCCTTTGATGGTTTCGCAAAGCTTAAACTTTCCAGAACACGAAAACGCCCCAGCCGATGGACAGGAACAGCGGTGTCCAGACCGGTTGCCCGACTAGCCCTAACCAGGCCAGAAAAATGTAAGCTGCCCCAAGCAAAGTGATGAACAGCCGGTCGCCCAATGTGGTGGTCAAGCCCAGAACGCCGCGCCGTTCAATCCCGTCGCGGAATTTGAACCCTTCCAGCAGACCGATCAGCGCGATGGCTGAAAAGATGCCGACAAATACGGCCAGGGTCGCCGGTGTCCACGCCATCCAGAAATCCGGCCACAAGGGCGCAGTCCAGGAAAACTCTTTTTCTTCGGGCTGACCCACACTTCCCCACCCGGCCTGTGCTTGCGCCAAGGCCGAACCGGGGATCAGAAAGGGGATCAAAAGCAGTTTACGCATATCGAACCTCATACACGCCCCATCGCGAAACCACGCGCGATGTAGTTGCGGACAAACCAGATGACGATGGCGCCGGGGATGATGGTCAGCGTCCCGGCGGCGGCCAGCAGGCCCAATTCGTACCCGGCGCTGGACGCGGTTCGGGTCATTACGGCAGCGATGGGTTTGGCCTCGACCGCTGTCAGGGTCTTGGCCAACAGCATTTCGACCCATGAGAACATGAAGCAGAAGAATGCCGCGACGCCTACACCCGCTTTGATATTTGGCAGGAATATCGTGACGAAAAAGCGCGGGAAGGAATACCCGTCCACATAAGCGGTTTCGTCCAACTCCTTGGGGATGCCACGCATGAACCCTTCCAAAATCCACACCGCTAGCGGCACGTTGAACAGCGTATGCGCCAGCGCCACCGCCAGATAGGTGTCAAACAACTGAATTGACGAATAGAGCTGAAAGAACGGCAAGGCGAACACCGCAGCCGGTGCCATCCGGTTGGTCAGCAGCCAGAAGAACAACTGCTTGTCCCCTAGGAACCGATAGCGTGAGAACGCATAGGCCGCTGGTAGGGCGACACAGACGGAAAGCACCGTGTTCAACGTCACATAGGTGATCGAGTTGATGTAGCCCCAATACCACGTCGGGTCTGTGAAGATCGTGATGTAGTTTTCCAGCGTAAAGGTCTGTGGGAACAGAGAAAAGCCCGACAGGATCTCGTTCGTGGTCTTGAAGGACATCGCCACCAGCCAATAGATCGGCAACATCAGGAACGCGATATAGAGAATCGGGATGAGGGAGCGCTTTTTCATTCGGCGTCATCCTTTGTCATCAGAGTGTAGAAGACCCATGAGACCAGCAGTGTGATGGCGAAATAGATCAAGCTCATCGCAGCCGCAGGGCCAAGGTCGAATTGTCCCAGCGCGATCTTTACAAGATCAATCGACAGTAAGGTGGTCGAGTTTCCGGGACCCCCGCCAGTCAAAACGAAGGGTTCGGTGTAGATGTTGAAACTGTCCATGAACCGCAGCAGGATGGCGATTGTCAGAACCGTCTTCATCTTGGGTAACTGGATATACCGGAACACTGACCACGGGCTTGCACCGTCGATCTTGGCCGCCTGATAATAGGCGTCCGGGATCGAAACCAGACCCGCATAGCACAGTAGAACCACCAGCGAAGTCCAGTGCCAGACATCCATGATGATGACAGTGATCCAGGCCGACAATGGTTGCTGTGTCATGTCATAATTGATGCCCAGCACGTCATTCAGAAAATACCCCAGCAGGCCGATTTTTGGCAGGGTAAAGATGTTCCACATCGAGCCGACTACGTTCCAGGGGATGAGCATCGGCAGAGCCATCAGCACCAGACAGACCGGCACCCAAAAGCCTTTGCGCGGCATCGACAGGGCGACAATGATGCCCAGCGGCACCTCGATGATCAGGATCATGAAGGTAAACAGGAACTGTCGCCCCAAAGCGGCCTGAAAACGGTCGGAGCGCAGGATTTGTTCGAACCATCCCAGCCCTTCCCAGAAGAACTGGTTATTGCCGAAGGTCTCCTGCACCGAGTAGTTGACCACTGTCATCATTGGCACCAGCGCGTTGAACGCGACCAGTGCCAGAACCGGCAGGACAAAGAACCATGCTCTTTGGTTTATTGTTCTCATTGGGCCCGCTCCTGCGTTGCGATCCAGCCGTCGCGATAGACGCGGGACTGCTCGGGTTTGAATTGCAGAAAGACCATCGAGCCTTGTTCAGGCGCATTGTGTTCGGTGACGGCCTTGATCGGCGTGTTCCCAACCATGGCACTGACCACGTAATGGCGCCCGATATCGGCTACTTTGGTGACATGTGCCGGTATGCCGGATTGGCCGAAGCCTACATATTCCGGGCGTATTCCCAGATCGGTGCGACCACCTTCACCATGGGTCGGACCTTCCAAGGCCACCTCATGCCCTTCGAAAATAGCGCGATCGCCCTTGGTCTCGCAGGGCAAGACATTCATGCCGGGCGAGCCGATAAAGTGACCAACGAATGTATGCTGAGGCCGCTCGAACAGTTCAACCGGCGTACCAATCTGAACCACTTCACCATCCTGCATGACCACGACTTCATCAGCAAAAGTCAACGCCTCGGTCTGGTCGTGGGTGACGTAGATCATTGTGGCTTTTACGCGCTGGTGCAGCTCTTTCAGCTTGGAACGCAGTTTCCATTTCAGATGCGGGTCGATCACGGTCAGCGGCTCATCAAACATCACCGCATTCACGTCATCGCGCACCAGTCCGCGCCCCATCGAGATTTTTTGCTTGTTATCCGGGCTCAGGCCAGAGGCTTTGGTGCCCAGCATATCTGTGACATCCAGCATTTCGGAAATCTCATCAACACGCCGCTTGATGGTTGCCGCGTCAACGCCCCGGTTTTTCAGAGGAAAGGCTAGGTTCTCGCCTACGGTCATCGTGTCGTAGATCACTGGAAACTGAAAAACCTGCGCAATGTTGCGCTGATCAGGGGGCAGGGCGGTCACGTCGCGGTCATCAAACAGGATCTGCCCCTCGGAGGGTGTCAGCAGGCCCGAGATGATGTTCAGCAGCGTAGACTTGCCGCAGCCTGATGGCCCCAGCAGCGCATAGGCCCCACCATCGCGCCAAGTGACGTCGATTTCCTTCAGCGCATAATCTTCGGGGCCTTGCGGCGATGGCATATAGCTGTGTCGAAGGTTTGAAAGCTTGATCTGTGCCATGTCAGGCCACCCTTTTGCCGTCTTGGCCGAAATACCGGCAATGGGCCGGATTCATATAGAAACTATGGTCTTCGCCAACCTGATAGGGATGTACGCCCGCCGCCAATGAGACCCATGCGTCGTTCCCATGTTGGAAATGCGCACTGGAGTCAGATCCGGATAGCTCGGTCACGATCACACGCCCGGTCAGCTCTACATCTGCGTCCGATGTGCGGAATGGCGTCACGCGATGCGGGCGTATCGCCACTGTGTATTCACCGTCTGCGATGCCGGTGACGGCCCATCCACCGCCCCCTGCAAGTTGCGCCTGCGCACCCGAGACGGTGATATGCGCGACGTTGATGGGCGGATCCGAGAACACACGTGCGGCAGCGATGTTTTCCGGATTGCGGTAGATATCAGCGGTTGGCCCAAATTGGGTGACCCGGCCGTCTGCCATCAGAGCGGTATGACCACCGAGCAGCAATGCTTCTTCCGGTTCTGATGTCGCATAGACCACAACGGCCCCGCGTCCGGCAAAAAGATCAGGAAGTTGCTCGCGTAGCTCTTCGCGCAGTTTGTAGTCCAGATTGGCAAGGGGTTCATCAAGGAACACGGCCCGGCTTTCCTTGGCAATCGCGCGGGCCAAAGCGGTGCGTTGTTGTTGCCCACCCGACAGCTCGTGCGGGCGGCGCTGCAGCATCGGACGCAGTTGCAGCAGATCAGCGGCCTCTTCCACGCGGCCTTCGATTTCGCTTTTCGCCATGCCTGCCACGCGCAGGGGCGAGGCAATGTTGTCGAAAACGCTCATATGGGGGTAATTGACGAAAAACTGGTGCACCAGACTGATCTTACGCTTCTGCGTATTCAGCCGAGTCACGTCCTGACCGTCCATCAGGACTTTGCCTGTGGCGATCGGATCCAGTCCAGCCATCATCTTGATCAGTGATGTTTTCCCGGAACCGGTGGCACCCAGTAACACATTGAAATGGCCTGTTTGCAGCGTCAGATTCGTGGGTTTGATATGGATGACGTTGCCGACCCGTTTGGTCGCGTCTTGAAGTTCGATCATCTGGTGTTCTCTGGGGGTATTTGGGGGTAGGCCGGGTCTGAGCCCGGCCTACGAGTTTACGCTTACTGGGACTGCCAGCGCTGAACCAGTTCGTCATAGTTGACGGTCTGGCCTTGCGGCTTTTCGTTCTCCAGCTTGGCTTTTGGCGAACCCGGCTTTTCCAGCCAGAAGGACGCATCCTGCGGCTCGTTCAAGCGCGGACCACAACCGCCGTAGACACCGGCGCTTTCATCCGCGGCCTGCATCCGGCCCATTGTGATGTCCATCTCTTCGGCCAGACGATCCATCGCTTCTTGCGGAGTGAAGGCACCCGAGTTCACGTCACCGATCTGCTGCCACCAGATCTGGGCCAGCTTTGGATAATCCGGCACGTTGATGCCGGTCGGGGACCATGCCACGCGGTCAGGTGAGCGATAGAACTCGACCAAACCACCCAGCTTGGGCGCGCGTTCGGTGAACGACTCGTGGTTGACCGAGCTGTCGCGAATGAAAGTCAGACCCACATGGGACTTCTTCACGTCGACCGTCTTGGATGTCACGAACTGGGCATACAGCCAAGCCGCCTGAGCACGATCCGCAGGGGTCGACTTCAGGAAAGTCCAGGATCCCACGTCCTGATACCCAACCTTCTGACCATCTTCCCAATAGGGGCCATGCGGGCTCGGCGCCATCCGCCAAAGCGGTGTGCCTTCGTCGTCGACGGTGTTGTTGCCTTCGGACTTCGGCTTCACCATGTCGGCGGTAAAGGCGGTGTACCAGAAGATTTGCTGGGCCACGTTGCCTTGGCTAAGCGCCGGCAGCGACTGGTAGAAGTCATAAGACGCGGCACCTGGAGGCGCATAGTTGCGCAGCCATTCGTCCCATTTGCGGATCGCATAGACCGCAGCCGGACCGTTTGCCGCACCACCGCGCGACACAGATGCGCCAACAGGGTTACAGGTGCCCGCTTCCATGCGGATGCCCCATTCGTCAACGGGGATACCGTTCGGCTCACCCTTGTCGCCAGCACCAGCCATCGACAGCCACGCGTCGGTCATACGCCAACCCAGGTCAGGTGCGCGCTTGCCGTAATCCATGTGGCCATAGATCGCGGTACCGTCGACTTCTTTCACATCGTTGGTAAAGAAATCGGCGATGTCTTCGTAAGCGGACCAGTTGACCGGAACGCCCAGATCATAGCCGTACTTCTCTTTGAACGCGGCTTTGTTTGCCTCATCGTCGAACCAGTCCTTGCGGAACCAGTAGAGGTTCGCAAACTGCTGATCAGGCAGCTGATACAGCTTGCCATCCGGACCGGTGGTGAACTGAATGCCCATGAAGTCATCCAGATCCAGCGTCGGAGAGGTCGTGCCCGCCCAGTCGCCACCCATCATGTCGGTCAGCGGATACGCCAACTGCAGACGCGAGTGGGTGCCGATCAGGTCACTGTCGTTCACGTAGCCGTCATACAGATTCCGACCTGTTTGCAGCTGGGTTTGAACGGCTTGAACTACTTCGCCTTCACCCAGAATCTGGTGATTGACCTTGATGCCGGTAATTTCTTCGAACGCCTTGGTCAGAACCTCAGATTCGTAAGAGTGCGTAGGGATGCCTTCGGACAGGACGTTGATTTCCATGCCATTGTAAGGCTGTGCAGCTTCGATGAACCATTGCATCTCGGCCATCTGTTCGTCTTTCGACAGGGTTGATGGCTGGAATTCGTCGTCGATCCAACGTTGTGCTGCGGCTTCGTCGGCCCAAACGGGACCGTGCCCCGCAATGACGGCAGCCGCCGCCACTGCGGAAAGTAGATGTCTCCGCATCTGTTTCCTCCCAAAGATAATGTGATCCGGCGCAGACCGGATGACGATCAGCATCAGCGATTTGCCTCCTGCGTGTCAAACTAAATTTTTAGTAATTGAGGTGATAGCCGGGATAAATTTCTGAAAATGAATTGATTTATATCATGTTTTAAAGCACCATTTGCCCATTAATTTCAGTTCGCAGACCCCTTGAATGCAGGGTCGCGCGCATGGTTTTTCGGCAGACGCTGTGATGCGGGTCGATTTGAAAAGCAGACTTTTGTGACCGTTTGCTGCACGATTTGAGTTCAATCAAGTTTTCAGGCTATGAGGATCAGAAATGTCCCGAAGTCTTCTGAAATTTACCCGCGTTCTCGAGATCGTGGGGGATACGCTAAAGATAAAAGTTCCGAGTGACGGGTCCGCTGACGCGACGGTGCGTTTCAACGATCTGGCCGTGATCGAAACTGTCGATGGGCACAGAACGCTGGCGCAAGTCATCTTCATCGACCGCGATGTGATAACCTTGCAAGTGTTCTCGGGTACCAAAGGGATTTCGACCGAGGCGACAGCAACGTTCCTTGGTCATCCGATGCAAACCCCGTATTCGGCCAATATTCTGGGCCGGGTGTTTGACGGCGCAGGCGAGGCGATTGACGGCGGTCCGGACTTGTCTGCCGAACCGCGCATCGACATTGGGGGACCGACGGTGAATCCGGTTGAGCGGTCGGTTCCCAACAAGATGATTCGCACGGATGTGCCGATGATCGACGTGTTCAATACGCTGGTCGAAAGCCAGAAGATCCCAATATTTTCGGTATCCGGCGAGCCGTTCAACGCGTTTCTCAGCCGCATCGGCATTCAGGCGGATGCGGATATTGTTGTGTTTGGCGGGCTAGGGCTGATTTTTGACGACTTCCACACGTTCAGAACCTCGTTCGAGGATGCGGGCGTGTTCTCGCGGACCGTGATGTTCGTCAATCAGGCCATGGACCCGTTGGTAGAACGCCTGTTGGTGCCGGATATGGCGCTGGCCGTTGCCGAGAAATTCGCTGTGGAAGAGGGCAAGCGTGTTCTGGTCCTGCTGACGGATATGACCGCCTATGCCGATGCGATGAAAGAGGTTGGGATCAGCCAGGAACGCGTCCCATCGCAGCGTGGATATATGGGCGATCTCTACTCGCAACTGGCACGACGGTATGAGAAAGCTTGCGACTATGCCAAAGGTGGATCGGTTACTGTGCTGACTGTCACAACCATGCCCGGGAATGACGTGACGCATCCGGTGCCGGACAACACCGGATATATCACTGAAGGCCAGTTTTACCTGCATTCCGGGGTGATCGACCCGTTCGGCAGTTTGTCGCGCCTCAAGCAGAATGTAATCGGCAAGACCACGCGCGAAGACCACGGCCAGATCATGAACACGATGATCCGGTTCTATTCCGAAAGCCGAGATGCCGCGCAGAAACAGGCCATGGCGTTTGACCTATCGGATTATGACAACCAGTTGCTGAAATTCGGCGCTTTGTTCCGAAAACGCTTTATGGACATCAACGTCTCGATTCCGCTGGAGGATGCGTTAGATCTGGCATGGAAGACACTAGCTGAATGCTTTGCCCCCGAGCAGTTGCTGATGAAGCAGGATCTGATCGACAAATACTTCCCAAAGGATGCACATGGCGCGGTTGCAGCTGAATAAATCGTCGCTTGCACGCGAGCAGACGCAGCTGAAAAGCTATGAGCGGTTCTTGCCGTCTCTGGACCTGAAGCGTCAGCAACTGATGGCTGAACGGGCCAAGGCACGTAAAAATGTGCAGCACCTGCAGGAGGAGGTGACGCGCTTGGCACAGCAGGTCGGGGAAAAGCTGCCCATGCTGGCGCAACAAGGTGTCGACCTGGAAGGGTTGGTCGAACTAAAGGATTACCGGCTGAAGAAGGTCAACGTGGTTGGCGTTGCCATGCCCGATCTGGACCGAATCGAGGTCGCGGTACGTCCGTATTCCCTTTTGGCCAAGCCACATTGGGTGGATGCAGTGGCGCGTTTGTTGCATGACATGATCGAAGCCCGATTGCGCGTGAAAGTGGCCGAAGAAAGGGTCAGGATTTTTGACAAATCAGTCGCCACGATCACCCAGCGCGTCAATCTGTTCGAGAAGGTGTTGATCCCGCGCGCCAGGGCCAACATCAAGAAAATCCGCATCTATCTGAGCGATGAACAGATGCAATCCGTTGTGCGCTCGAAAATCTCCAAACGCAAACATGCGAAGGAGGTAGCGGCATGAGTGTTGCAAGGCTGAAAAAACTGTCTTTGGTCGGCCGCGCCGCGAACAAGGGGGACACTCTGGGCGCGCTGCAGACATTGGGATGCATGCATGTTTTACCTTTGGCACCGCCGCCGGCAGAGCCAGAGCGGATCAACGAGCGTGGAGCCCGAGATGCGTATAAAGCATTGCGGTTTTTGAAAGAATCGTCGGAAACGCGCCGTCAGGTTCGGCGCGATTCTGGTTTTGATATGGACCAGTTCGTCGGTGAAGTCCTGGACTTGATGCAGCGCATAAGGGATATGACCGACCACCGGGATTTTCTATCCCACCGGATCGCTCAGGTGCGCCCGTGGGGAGATCTGGATTTTCCGCCGAGTGATGTGTTGGCAGGTAACCGGCTTTGGTTCTATCAACTGCCGCTAAAGCACCGCGAGGCACTGGCGGAGCTTCAGTTGCCCTGGGCCATCCTGCAAGAGGATCACCGGTTTCTCTACGCCGTTCTGATCGCCCCGGAAGATCCCGAAGACGACATACTTCCAGTGCCGCGCACCCATACGGGTTCGTTGCCCATTCACGAGCTTGAAGCTCAGCTGGAAGAAGCCGAAATCGCCATTGAGGCGCTGGAAGCCGAGCGTATCGGGCAGACCCGTTTTCTGACGTTGATGCGGCGTAATCTTGCCGCCGCCGAAAGCGCAGCAGAACTGGCTCATGCCACGCAAAAGGTCCGCGACGAAGGCGAAGTGTTTGCCCTGCAGGGTTGGGTGCCCAGCGATCAGGTCGAGGCTGTCCTGGACATGGCCAATTCGCAGAACGCCGCTGTTTTGATCGAAGACCCGGGCCCGAACGAGATGCCTCCGACGCTGCTTGAGCAGCCGGAAAATCGCAGTGCAGCAGTAGACCTTGCCCTGTTCTATCAGGTTCCTGGGTACCGAGAATGGGACCCCAGCATAATCGTGTCCGTCTCGTTCGCGATCTTCTTTGCGATGATCGTTGCGGATGCCGGCTATGGCCTGGTTATCCTGCTGGGGCTGTTGGCCTTCTGGAAACGTCTCGACAATACACCGGCGAAAAGATCGTGGCGGCTTTATGGTCTGATCATCTCGGGCGCGACGGTCCTGTACGGGATTTTGGTTGGAAGCTATTTTGGCGCTTCCCCGACCTCGGGCACGATCTGGGGGAAACTCAAGCTGTTGGACCTGAACAATTTCGACTTGATGATGATGATTTCAATCGTGGTCGGCGTTCTGCACCTGATAATGGCGAATGCGCTTGCAGCACGCGCGTCTTGGGGGCGGCGCAGTTCCGTTGCCAATCTTGGCTGGATCGCGGTGTTGATCGGCGGGTTTATACTGTGGCTGAGCTATATGAAAGGCGGACCAACTGCACCGGGGGCCGCGATCATGATCGCTGGGGCCTTGGCGATCCTTCTGTTCACTAGCGAGCGCGAGATTGCCAAACCCTCTGACTGGCTGTGGCGCCTGATAGAGGGCGTGCAGGGGTTGGCCGGGGCGATGGGGGCCTTTGGCGATGTGCTTAGCTACATGCGCCTGTTTGCGCTGGGGCTGGCCTCGGCTTCGCTGGCGATCACGTTCAACGATCTGGCGGTCTCGGTGATGCAGTCCCTGAAAGGGCTGGGCCTTCTGTTCGGAGTGTTGATCCTGATCGCCGGGCATATCCTCAATTTCGCGCTCGCCATGATGAGCGGCGTCGTTCACGGATTACGTCTCAATTACATCGAATTCTTTAAATGGGGCCTGCCGGATGAAGGCATCGTCTTTCGCCCGTTCGCCCGCAAGGAGGTTCAGGAATGAATGAGCTTGTACTTACATTGGGCTGGTTGGGAATCTATGCCCCCATGGCGCTGGGCGCCGCAGCAAGCGCGATTGGCTGTTCCATTGCTGGACAGGCCAGTATCGGAGCGATGACGGAAACCGAAGGCGGGTATGGCCGGTTTATCGGCGTGTCGGCCTTTCCATCGACGATGGTGATCTACGGTATTGTCATCATGTTCACGCTGAACCGCGATGTGACGCCTGAAAATGCAGGCGGGCTGTTCGGGATCGGTATCCTGTCGGGCATCGCCCTGATGTATTGCGGCATCTGGCAGGGAAGGGCCTGTGCTGCAGCGATTAACGCAACCAAGGAAAAGCCCGAGATTTTTGGCCTGGCACTTGCGCCGGCTGCAATCATCGAGGGCTTTGGCGTATTTGCCTTTGTCTTTGCTTTGGTCATCAGCGCGGGGATTAGCTGATGGCACAGGACGGGATGATTTCGCATGGGGTGGATGCGCTGATCGACAAGCTGCGCAGCGATGGTGTGGCTGCCGGTCAGGCCGATGCAGACAATCTGCGCGCTGAAGCCAAAGCCGAGGCGGCCAAAATTCTTGCCGATGCCAAGCGCGACGTAGATGAGTATCGGAAAAAGGCCCGTGCCGAGGCGGATAATTATCGCACAGCCGGAGAAGAGGCGCTGAACACAGCGATGCGTGATGCGGTGCTTACAATGAAGGCCGGTCTGACAGATCGATTCCGCAAGGATGTTGAACGGCTGGTCACCCAAGAAATGACTGATCCTGAACTGCTGAAACAAATGATCCTTGAGGTCGTCGGTCGCGCCGCGTCAGACGCCAGATTGGTAGGGCCTGCGCAAGTCATACTGCCCCCCAGGGTCGCCACTCAGGATGACATCAAACAAAACGCCGATGATATTCAGTCGGGAAAGCTGACGCGTTACGTTCTGGGACTGACGGCTGAAATGCTGAAGGAACAGGTTGAGCTGCACAGCGCGGATGACACCCAGAATGGCATCCGCATCCGGGCTGATGAACAGGGGGTTGTTCTGGATCTGACCGATAAGGCCGTCGCCTCGTTGTTGATGGAACATTTGCAGCCGCGCTTTCGTGCCGTTTTGGAAGGTGTGATCCGGTAACATGTCGGATCCTGACGCCTATATCGCGCTGATCAGCAGCCTGCCGGGCTCGGAACGGTTGTTCATCGCCAAACAACCTCCGCTGTCGCGGCTCAGGCTGGACCGGCGCTTGCGGGCGCTGACACCAGCGGATGCGCGGGTTCTGGAGGTAATGGAACACGCTCTGAACTGGAACAACTATGATATGAACGTCACGGATGCACAGACCATTGAGCGATGCAAAGAAGCGCTCCGACACATTCCACAACCGACCTTGCGCAAGCTGTTCATGGAACGGATGGATTTGAGGACGGCGGTTGCCGCGCTGCGCCTGCGCAAACAGGGGGGGGCTGCACCTAGTGGCGTCTATGGCATTGGACGCTGGAGCCGACACATTCCAGCCAACTGGGGCGACCCTGCCTTTCGGCTGGAAACCCCAATGCCCTGGATCAAAGAAGCCAAACACTTGCTGGATGTCGATGACCCCCTGGGGCTTGAACGGTTGCTTTTGTCGGTCAGCCATAAGCAACTGAAACGCTACGCCGCGCGCCATCTGTTCGATTTCGAAGCCGTGGCGATTTACGTTCTGATCTGGAATATTTTTGATCGCTGGGCGCAAAGCAATGCGCGTGACGCGGCAACGCGCTTTGAGAAACTGGCGCAACACGCCATGGCAAGTGCGATCGACTTGGATTTTGAAGGAGTAAGCGCATGACAGCCCCAACCTCCGCCACGCAGACCTCTACTGCCCGCGTCGTCTCGGTACAGGAAGGGCTGGTACAAATTCAGGCGAACCCTGATGCCACAGGCCATCCCGGGCAGCTGGTCAAGAATGAGGTCGTTTTCATTCTGCCCACGCGGCCCGGCCCCGGTGGACGTCAGGAACGTCTGAAAGCCGAAGTGTTACGGGTGCGGGGCGACACTGCCGATGTGCAGGTTTACGAAAGCACTGATGGCGTCGCCGTGGGCGACCCGGTCGAACAATCCGGGCAGCTGCTCTCGGTCGAACTTGGTCCTGGGCTGTTGGGGCAGGTGTTTGACGGCTTGCAGTCGCCTTTGGCCAAAGTGGCGACAGAATTCGGAACCTTTTTGCCGCGTGGGGCGGACGTGGCGTCGTTGGACACTCAGGCAAAGTGGTCGTTTACCCCATCGGTCAAGGTGGGCGACACGGTCACTGCAGGCGACAGCATCGGGGCGGTGCCCGAGGGGCATTTTACCCATAAGATCATGCTGCCCTTTAACTGGGTTGGGGACTACAAAGTCATTTGGGTTCAGAAGGGTGCGGCCATGATCCATGATATCGTGGCGCGGCTTGAAGATGCACAGGGGGGTGAGCACACGCTGACCCTGTCGCAGAAATGGCCGGTACGGCGGGCTTTGCCGGAAAACGTTCTGAAACGCACCTTGTCCGAGCGGCTCTATCCAACCGAACCTGTCCTGACCTCTCAGCGCCTGATCGACACGTTCTTTCCGATAGCCCGCGGTGGGACGGCCTGTATTCCCGGTCCGTTCGGCGCAGGCAAGACGGTGCTGCAGAACCTGATTGCACGCAACGCCAAGGTGGACATCGTGATCGTGGTTGCCTGTGGTGAACGCGCGGGTGAGGTTGTCGAGACGATTGCGGAATTCCCGAAGATGACCGACCCGACCACTGGCGGCAGTCTGATGGACCGGACGATCATCATCTGCAACACCTCCTCGATGCCCGTCGCTGCGCGCGAGGCGTCGATCTTCACTGGGATCACTCTGGGTGAGTATTACCGCCAGATGGGGTACGACGTGCTGCTGATTGCGGACAGTACCAGCCGCTGGGCACAGGCGATGCGCGAGACATCGGGCAAACTGGAAGAAATCCCCGGCGAGGAGGGCTTTCCCGCCTATCTCGAAAGCTCAATCAAGGGGCTGTACGAGCGGGCCGGAGCGATGAAGACGAATGATGGGGACACCGGCAGCCTGACCCTGATCGGGACCGTCTCACCGGCAGGTGGGAACTTTGATGAACCGGTCACGCAATCGACGCTGTCCACGGTGAAGTGTTTCCTCGGCCTGTCGTCCGAACGCGCCTACAAGCGGTTCTATCCCGCGGTCGATCCGATGCTCAGCTGGTCGCGTTATCTGGAACAGCTCTCGGACTGGTACGACACCAACGCCGAGGCCGGATGGACGGGCAAAGTGCGCGACTTGCTGGCATTGATCGAAAGGGGCGAACAGGTTGACCAGATGATGCAGGTGACCGGCGAGGAAGGGGTCACGATCGAGGATTTTGTGACTCAGCAAAAGGCGCTGTTTGTCGACATGGTCTATCTGCAGCAGGATGCCTTTGACCCGGTGGATGCGTCGGTGCCGCTAGAGCGTCAGAAGATGACGTTCAAACTGGTCTATGGCGTCACTCAATCCACCGCGCAGTTCGCCGACAAGGCCGAGGTACGCCAGGTCTTCACTCAGCTTACGGGGTTGATGAAGAACTTCCACTATGCCGCCGAAAACACGCCGGAATTCAAATCCGTCTGGGCGCAAGTGCAGGCCCTGTGTCAGGAAAAGTTCGGAGTGTGATGAAGTGGTAGCCCGTAGGGGAATCGAACCCCTCTTTCCAGGTTGAAAACCTGGCGTCCTAACCGATAGACGAACGGGCCAC